>CAYVIE010000039.1:0-20903 GCA_964451355.1 uncultured Desulfobacteraceae bacterium | reverse complement strand
GACCCTTTTAGGGTCACCATCAAGCCACCCCTTTTAGGGGTGGTTATTGACTTTTTGATTTTTTGATTGGCAGCGATCATACCCGGAAAAAGAACATGCACGTTTTTTATTCCGGCTCCAGATGTCTTTTGGTAATCTGGATTCATGAGCGTTTTCCAGTGTGGCAGATGCGCGAAGGCAAGCCGAATAAACTTTCATGATTAGCAGCAATCACCCCCGGCATGCAAAGATGTCTGTCTTTCTCCCCTGCTTCGGAAGTGTTTTCACGGTAAAGGAAAACTATATTGGATGATTGCCGGCAAAGCATATGGCGTGCGGACGAGTGCTCACGGATTCAGATGTAAAACAGAGACCATTGGCAAGAGGTTATTATAACAGAGATGCGTGCGTTTTGATATGTGATGAACAATAAGCGATACGTAAATAAGCATACCGTATAAGGGGATATAGTTTAAGAAATATATTTTATAAAGATTTGAGACTGTTGCCCTGTATGGTCCGAAAATACTGTACGCCTCCATAGTGTTGGAAAGTATGTATGCAACGACGAGCCACGCGAATCCTGCTTTTCGTCCGAGAGATGTGGTCATCATCATGATTAACAGATGGGGGAGAATAAGAAAAACGAGGTAATGACCGAATGTTCTGGGGTTTGCCAGGAGAAGGGCCATGATCAGAAGGCAGAACCCGGAAATATTGTAAGCCTTTTTCCAGAAAAAGACTGCGTAACCCGAAAGAGAAACAAGCAATGCGATGGCCACACCGCAAGTTATCAGGATCGACACGACATGCCCTGGCGGTTTCATAAAAAAGGGGACAGCGCAGATGTTTGTGAAGAACGAAGGGATGCTGTAATTGAAAAGCCTGCCTAAGGTGTTTGTCCCTTCCGCCGGCAATCTGTTTGCAAGATAGTCTATCCATGCGGCTGGCTCCGAGAGAATGAACAGGACGGTTATGCAGGCCGATGCAGTCATGATTGCTGTGAAAGGTACGCATCGTCTTTTTGCGCCGTCCCACATAGCCCATGGTATAAAGTAGAATGGAAAGAGTTTGATCATGCCAGCGGTCGCAACAAGAGTCATGCTTGCTGCGAATTTTTTTCTTGTATGGAGCAGGCAGGCGGAAATAATCAGGGCGCACAGTAAAAGACCTGCCTGGGAGTAGTAAAAATGATAGTATAGCCAGTTTGAAGCTAATATCATGGCCCAGCCAAGCCTCCATGCCCATTTCTCCATGCTTGCCCCGATGAGTCTCAAGGTGACCGCATATATCCATGCCAGGCAGAATAGCTGGAAGATAAGCCATGATATGTAAGCACAACGGGGAGATTGAACCGCAAAGAGGGAGAAAAGCCTCAGGAAGAAGGGTGGATACGCTGAAAATACGGCCGGGTTATTTCCGGTATCAAAACCGAATTGAGCATAATAAGGTATAAGATTTTTACCGTAAGGCGACTGCCCGGAGAGAAAAATCCTTGACGCCACGTAATAATGGTTGAAATCGTCTTTGTTCATTCGATTGGGAAGGAGCAGGGCAAGCCTCGCTGCAAAAAAAACAAGAGAAAGAATCAGCAAGACGGTTGATGCACACCCTGCGAAGTCCGAAAACGAATTTCCCTCCCGTCCAAGGGATTTAGTTATTGTTTTCACTATATTATGTTTCCAATCCGGTTTGTGGGCCGTCTCCTTGGAATGGCCGCAAGGCGTTTTTTTAAAATACATAATTCTAAAAAACATGTCTTATTTGATCAAGGAGTAATATGGGATCTGACAACTTCGTGTTTCGGCTTTTATCAATTCGGGTTGTTATTTCCTGGCTATCCTGCGTTATCTTAACGAAAATCGCACCGTCCATGTCTGTTCTGTATATTTGGCAGCCACGTTTCAGGTACCTGGTGATGATTTTCCCGGCTGGTGGGCTGCGCCTTGTTTTACGGCAGGAGAGGAGTATCGTATCCGGTGAAACTGCGTCGAGGAAACTCACTGATGACGAGGTCGCACTGCCATGGTGAGGAGAAACGAGGATAGTCGATTCCAGATTCCCGGAGTGCCTTTCCATTATTAGTTTTTCCGCCCTGGCCTCAATATCGCCGCAAAAGAGTATGGAGTTTTTTCCGTACTTGAATCTGAATACCTGGGATCTGTTGTTCGGCCGGTCGGCTGCCAAAGGAGAGTCCCGGAAGTCTCGTGGCGCCGGATGGAGGCGTGTTATTTCCACACCGTTTATGCAGCCGTTTTCAATGCCAAAAGGGGATAATACCCGGATGTTATGTTCGCCGGCAAGTGTCACAAGGCTGTAAAGCAGCCTGGATTTTTTTTCAGGGTTTGCAACCAGCCGGTTTACCCGGAAATGGTCGAGTATGTAAAAAAGTCCATTTGCATGGTCTGTATCCGGGTGCGTTAGTATCAGTGTATCTATGGAGAGAATCTTTTTGTACTTGAGATACGGGGCCACGACAAAACGGCCGATGTCAAAGGTTTCATTGTCCGGAAAACCGCCTCCGTCTATCAACCACCGCTTGCTGCCTGGAAACTCCACCAGAGCGGCGCTCCCTTGTCCAACGTCGATTATTGTTATCTTGAGATCTTTATTGAAATATCTTTCCTTGATCCACCAGGACGCATCAATACAAATTATCAACAGTATGATAAGGGCAGATATTGCGTGGGAGTTTAGTCTGTTCCCGCCGGTGCAAGCGTAACCAGAGGGCGTAGGTTTGTTTGCCCCTTTTTTCTTTGTTTCGATGGAAATAAAGACAAGTCCGAAAAAGAGATAATACAAAAGGATTTCAAGCCATGTGGGCCTGAATATTTCGGCTGTACTGAACCGCAGCGATGAAAAGAATTCCGTACACCTTAAGGCTGCTGAAAGCAAAATCCCTGTGACATGAAAGCCGAGCGATGCGGCGTCCGGGGAGAAAAATGAGATAAGGGAAGAAAACAGCCCCAGTGGCACTGCTGCAAAACCAACCAATGGCACCATTATGATGTTTGCGGGGATCCCCACCAGGGAGACCGAGCCGAAGTACCTGGCAAGAAGGGGGAGACAGCCGGCAGTAGCAAAAACTGTTGAAAAGAATATCCCTAAAGCTGCACGACATGCGGTGCCTTTTATTCGTTCAGTCGCATGGGAGGCTGTTTTCCCGGCTCTTTGTGTTTTGCCCGGTATGGCCTTCGACACCAGCCTGAATCCGGCGATGATGGCAAATACAGCCGCAAACGAGAGTTGGAAGGATGGGGAGAACAATGACCATGGAGCACTGGCAAGAATTGCCAGTGCTGCTACGCAGGCTGTATTTACCAGGTCGTATTCATACTCTAATATCAGGGCTGAGAGGAATACGGTTCCCATGATAGCCGCGCGTCTGGTTGATGGCGAAAAGCCCGCCATGAGCGCATAAACCCATACAAACACCAATGCGGCCATGGCCGATGCCTTTGCCGCCCATCCTTTACGGCAAAGCAAGACAGAGATGCCAAAAATCCTGGAAAAGACCATGAATGTGATCCAGGCCACGATCCCTATGTGCAGCCCTGATATGGCAAGGAGATGAGCGGTCCCTGATTTTGCGAAATTATCACGTATCTGCCGGGTCAAGTTATCCTTTTCACCGAGTACCAGGGCATAAACCAGGGGAAAAGATCGGCTGCCAGCCCCTTTTTGTATACAGGAGCGCACGTGGTCACGGATACTATCCAGCAGGCGGCACGCTGCCGGTTTCTGGGTAACAGCTACGACCCTGATTGCATCAGGTTTAAGGTTCACTCTGCCCCATATGCCTTTGCGGGCCAGATAACCCGTGTAATCAAAGCCGCCGGGATTTTCAAAGTTTCTGGGCTTTTTGATTTTACATGATATTTCTATTTTCATGCCGGGAAGAATGTCCGTCTTTAAGGTGCTGTAAATCGAACATTGTATTTTCCCGGGGTAATCAATGAAGCCGCCTTTTTTGTCTTTTTTTATACTTATGCTTCCGAGGATGATCCGTTTCCGGGATTTTTGAAGGGATGTTATTTCTTGGACAGTGGCTCTTACAATACATGGTATATCAAATACCTTGCTGACCTGAGGGGAAGGGAAAAAAGGCTTTTTATGGATCCCGCCTCCAAGCCATCCCAAGCAGACAAAAATCAAAACAGGGAGGGCGAAAGCTCTTTTGTTTTTCTTTATTGTCCATGCAAGTGCGGAATAGAATATGATAAAGACCACAAAAAAAATGTACGATGCGCCCCAGGCATTTCCGGCTGCGATACCCGTGACAAATGCCGCAAGAAGCCAGCACACAGGTCTTTTCAATGATTTTGTTCCGGCACGCACTATTCCTGCTAGTATTGAAATGGTTCATTTGCGTGAAGAAGTCGGTTTTAATCCTGCCCGGGCTTTTTGCCCGGAATCTTTTCGATTATCGCTCCCAGGGCTGAAAGCTTTTTTTCCATCTTCTCGTAACCCCTTTCAAGATGGTATATACGGCTTATTCTTGTAACGCCTTCTGCCACAAGGCCTGCAAGTACCAGCGAAGCACTGGCCCGCAGGTCTGTAGCCATTACCGGAGCACCGGATAGGCCCTTAACCCCTCTTACCATTGCATGGCCGCCGGATATGGTTATATCGGCTCCCATTCTCTTAAGTTCGCTGACATGTATGAACCTGTTTTCAAAAACCGTTTCTGATATAATACTAAGGCCAGTCGCAACAGACATGAGAACCATGAACTGTGCCTGCATGTCCGTTGGAAAACCAGGGTAGGGCAGTGTTTTAATATCAACACTTTTTATTTGGTCCTGCCCCTTGACACGTATTCCCTGGCCTGTAGTGTCAATCTTGGCGCCTGTTTCAGCCAGCTTGATGATAACCGCCTTGAGATGGTCCGGATTTGCACCTTTTATGAGTATGTCGCCGCCTGTAAGAGCTGCTGCCACCATGTAGGTACCCGCTTCGATCCTGTCGGGTATGATTTCTGCTCGTGCCGGGTGGAGGTTCTCCACTCCCTCCACCGTTATCACAGGACTGCCGGCCCCCTGGATTTTCGCCCCCATGCTTGTCAGGAAATCCGCAAGCGCCACAACTTCAGGCTCCCTGGCAGCGTTCCTGAGCACGGTGGTCCCTTTTGCCGTAACAGCTGCCATCAGGAGGTTTTCTGTCCCCGTTACAGTGGGAATATCAAAGAAGATCTCACATCCCCGGAGTTTCTTTGCGGTCGCCTCGACATATCCGTGTTCCAGGTTTATTGATGCGCCAAGCTTACGTAATCCTTCAAGGTGGAGGTTTATGGGCCTTGCGCCTATGGCGCAGCCTCCGGGCAAAGAAACCCTTGCTTTTTTCAGGCGGGCCAGCAGTGGGCCCAAAACAAGGACCGATGCCCGCATCTTTCGGACATGCTCGTAAGGCGCGACGTGGTTTGATATGCCAGATGAATCGATTTCGACCTTGTTGCCATCTCGTTTTATCGTCGCACCAAGGTCTGTAATCAACCTCAGAATGGAATCGATATCTCTGAGTTCAGGGACTCTTTCGTAGGTGAATGTGCCGGGAGCAAGTATTGAAGCTGCTATCATTGGCAGGGCCGCGTTTTTTGCACCGCTGACTTCAATTTCACCCGAAAGACTCACACCGCCCTTGATAAGTATTTCATCCATTCTTTCAACGCCTTTCTTTCAATGGGAAAATATTGCACAGAAGCCGGTCACCTGGATCTGTGACTGGAAATCGCGGTTTATTAAATTATCATAAGGGAAGCAATCCATTTCAATGCAAGCGATAAACAAAAAGAGCGCCTTTATATTAATAGTCGCAGAAGGCGCTCTTCAAAGATGAAGCTTGTTATGCGGTTTTAGCTGTTATTGCTTCAGGATTCCTCGTGGTCTTGCTCCTTTGCCGTCTCAACAGCGGCCTTAATAATGCAATAAGTGAGGCCGATGCCTACTATGGAGAGCGCGTACCACAGGCCACCCATGAATACCAGATGGCTTATATCCCATGACCATTCGAAGCAGAACGGAAACATTCATACCTCCTTTCGTAGCAGCCTAAGTTGTGGGATTGAGTTCTTTTTCCTGGGGAAAAACCGGCAGATACCGGTGTGAGAGTGATATCAACAAAACGCCGTATGCCACAGGAAGTATAGTGGTAGCGATCTCCTGCCAGCTTGGAGAATACAGATACCAGTTTTCAAAAGGAAGCAGGGGGACGGCCATCACCTGCAGAACCATCACCCACCGGTTGATACAAACACCAACCACGGCAAGGATTATCCCTGTCATGAGAAGGACCTTGTTTTCCCTTCCGCGCCGTGTCACCAGAATCAAGGCGGGGAGCCAGCCGCAGATTACTATTTCGGCAACCAGTATCCAGATACCGTATACTGGATTGTTCGAATAAAAGTCCATCAGGGTGAAGCCCGCCTTGGGAGCTGTTTCAACCGCCCAGTACCATGTGTCGATTGTCTTTGCGATTATATAGGTAAGAAGCATCCAGCCGGATATCTTTGCGAGCAGCTGGTATACTTCCTGGCGTACCAGTTTTTTGCCTGTAATTTTTTCAGTAATCCATGTGACAAGCAATGTGAAGCACGGGCCGCATGCCGCTGCAGACCATGTAAACAAGAAAAATGTCCAAGGCCAGATAAGTAGCCCATCACGGTAAGCAAACGGCCTTCCATAAAGTACACCAGCAACACCACCCAAGGATCCCTGGTGGAAGAAGGACAGAAAGACGCCCGTGGCTGCAAAGACCGCCATGATTTCATGCATGTTATGGCCCAGGTGATGGAAAAAGGGAATCTTTTCTATCTTGGGATTTTCAAGTATAAGCGGAATATATTCTATTGTCAGAACTCCAAAGTAACATGACAGGCAGAACGCCACTTCGGTCAGCATGGAGTGGACGTTTGCGTGCCAGAAGATAAACCAGCCGCGCAAGGGCTGTCCGATATCTATGGCAAGGATCAGCAGGGCCGAGCTATAGCAGATGAACCCGATTATCACAGCGTAGTTGATGATGGCTTTCAGCTCTTTCTTCCCAATGATATAGGTCAGGAATCCCGAAAAAAATGCGCCTCCACCAAGTGCTATCACGGCCAGGTCAGCCCAAATCCAGAGGGCGAATCCATAGGCGTCGTTCATGTTCGTCTGGTTCAAGCCTTTATACCAGATCAGAAACATGGCATAGACTCCCCAAAGGAGCACAGCGGTCCACAGGCCCATCCATACCGCGAACCTGGAGGTTGAGCAGCGTTTCACTCCCGGAGGGATTGCTGGCGTTGTCATGATCTAATAACTCCTTGAAAGTTTATCATGGATATATTGTTGAACATATACCGGTCGTTTAAGCTCACTAAAATGGACAGTGCCGGCTTCTCGCGGCCTTTCCGGCCTTCCTGGTCAAGCCCTTTTTTTCATCAACCGTGATGGGCTTTTAAGCTACGTTGGACTTCTCTCATTTCATCCTTCAAATGATTGTCAGCCATCCATCTCACCCAGGGACGTTTCGACAGATAATAAACCCTGGGGTTGGTATGGAGTTTTTCAAGAAGCCTGAAAGGTTTTTTGTTTTTTACCAGTTTGTGGACTTCATGGTCGGGATTGTCCAAATCTCCGAAGGTAATGGCGTGGGCCGGGCATGCCTGGGCGCATGCGGTCTGGTATTCGTCTTCATATATTTCGTCTCTGCCTTCGACGTATGCTTTTTCCCTGGCCAGCTGGTAGCGGTGAAAACAAAATGAGCATTTTTCAACGACACCCCTCATCCTCACAGATACATTAGGACTCAAATATTTTTTCGAGTCGGCCGGGAATTCCGGATCCCACCAGTTGAATTTTCTCGCATGATAGGGACAGGCCGCCATGCAGTAGCGGCATCCAAAGCACCTTGTATAGATCTGGCTTACGATTCCTGTGGTGTGATCATAGTCTGTTGCTGTCGCGGGGCAGACAGAAACGCAAGGAGAATGGCCCTGGTGATGCCGCCCTTCGCAATGCATGCATGGTATGGGTATGTAGCAGGTATCTGCTTCCGGAAACGGTTTGCCATTATCTATTTTCACTACTCGTATCCAGCTTATGGAATCCAGTTTGTCGGTCTCATCGACCTTGTAGGGGATGTTGTTTTCTGCATAGCATGCTACCATGCATGCTCCGCATCCTGTACAGCGGTCGAGATCTATGACCATCCCGTATCTTTTCTTTTTGGTATGGTGCGGTATTTTTGTCATCATAAACCCTCTTTGTCGACTATGGGGTAAAACCGTTCATCTGCGTCGGCCACGAGACCACTCGTGCAAATGTTAGTATGCTTAGACTTTTTTTAATGATGCTCCGGTGCATGTCTGTATATTGAACCCTGAGAAGGGATCAGGAATCGGCGTTATAAGCTCGTTGGAGTTTATACCCTTACCCGACACATAAGAACTCATCCCATGACGGCCGAATCCCTTTGGAATTCCGATTATGCCAGGCATAATTCTGTTTGTCACACGTACGCGGACCGTTCTTTGCGCCGTTGCTGTCGAAAGTCTTGCCCTGTCGCCGTCTGCAAGCCCAAGTTTTTTGGCGGTTTCAGGGTTTACCTCTACAAAAAGCGCATCCTTCCCAAGAATGTCCGCGTCAACGCTTTTAATCATGAAGGGCGTGCTGGGGAGCGCTCCTGGCGATACCCGGATGATCGTATGCGGAACAAGCTCAAAGGGATATTTAGCGGCCTTGTCCGATGAGGATGGTTCCCGGAAACCAGGTAATACGTCAGTATCTTTGTTCGTGGGATTCCACCGTGCAGTGGGATAAAACTCGAACTTGCCGGAAGCTGTATTGAAACCGTCGTCCCAGGTAAGCCTGGCCATATTGCCGGCAATGAAGTAACCGTCCGAATCAAGCGAATCCCATGCGTCACCGAGGGCATCCTGGATCAGCGACTCATAGTCAGGCCAGGGAAACGCTGACGCCATTACCTTGAATTTTTCGCCTAGCCGTTTTGCCAGAGATATAAACGTATCCCCTATATGCCTTGTGTCGTAGACAGGATCGATTACTGGCCTGCAAAGGCCGGTCACTGGCTCGCATATACCGCCTGAGGCTGGAACATCACAGAGTTTTTCCAAAAAATGGTGATCCGGAAGGACAAGATCTGAAACCGCGGTCGTCTCGTCCATAACCGTTGAAAAGCTTACCACGAACGGTATCCTGGACAGAGCCGCTTTGACTGATTCCGTATCATGAAGTGTGTAAAGAGGATTTGCTCCTGCTACGAAAAGGATTTCCACAGGAGGTTCACCCTTCGCATCCTTGACGGCATTTGCAAAACGTTCGGCAAGATGTTGGGCTTCCGGATAAATTTCGCTTCCTGCTCCGTCGATTCTGGGCTTTTGGCGTCCTGTGGATGCCACGTTATCCACTTCCATGTCTGCAAACGATGTATAATCCATCTCTTTGCAGGCATATAAGCCTCCGGGTCGGTTTATGCTTCCAACAAGAGCGTTCAGGCAATGTATAGCAAGGCAGGTATCAACGGATCCGCCGGCTTCGTCTATCCATATGGCAAGGGGATGTCTGGATCGCGCGAATTCTATGGCAAGGTTTTCTATGGTTCGGGCAGGAACTTTGGTAATACCGGCGACCTTTTCGGGGGAAAAACCATTAAGTACATAGTTCTTGAATCCTGTGTGGACATTTCCGGCCTGATCCTGCCAGTCCTCGAAACCGAAACCATACAGATCTATGAATTCTTCGTTATACAGCCCGTTTTTTATTATTACATGGGCAAGGCCCAGAGCAAAAGCGCCCTCTGTATTCGGCTTTATGGGGATCCATCTGTCAGCTTTGGCAGCTGTATCAGAGAGCCGGTGGTCTAAGTGTATCAACCTCGGCCTGCCCGGATTGGAAAATATTTTGAAATAACGCCCGGCGTAGGATGCGCCGTCTAATATATCCCCGCGGAAATTGATAACAAGATCAGCATGTTCCAGATCGAATCCGATCCTGGCCTGCCTGCCCTGGGTCCAGTACAAGACGAGTTCATGGGTGTCTTCAAACGAAGGTGTGCGGATGAAATTTGGGGAGCCATAAGCGGTCATAAACCGGTCTATGAGATAAGGAATAGTACCCCTGTTCCATCCGGTAATGCATGCCAGCCGTTCCGGCATACCGGATGAACGCAAATCGCTTAGTTTTGCGGAAAGAATACTGATGGCTTCATCCCATGTGATCTTTTGCCATTTGCCCGAGCTCCTGTCCCGTTTCATCGGATGCCTTATCCTGTCCGGGCCATAGAGGTGCTGGAGAGATGAGAACCCCAAGGAGCATATGCTGCCATTGTTGGTCGGGTAGTCAGGCCTTCCCTCAATCTTGACCGCTCTTTCACCTATCTTTCTGACAGTGATACCGCAACCGCCCGGGCATAAAGGGCAGACAGTATCCACGGTCTGAGCCGGGCCTCTTTCCGGTACCGGAGTCCATGGCCAGTTCTGTGTCCAGATGGCGACATCATCCATGAGTTTCCATGGCACGGGCGAAAGAGTCGTGCCCACGATGCTGCCACCGACCAGTGCGAGGAAACATCTACGATCAATTTTCATCTTCTTCCCTCTTTATGTAACATGGCATTTTTTGCATTTACTGTTGTTAGGGTAAACATCAGGTTATTTATGGCACTGGAAACAGGAACCCTTGCTGCCTGTCTCTTTGAGGTGGCAGGCTGCACAGTCGTTCATTTTCCCTCGTGATCCATACCTGGGTTTTCCCAGCCTAGCTATGCTGTACCCCCAAATATCCCTGCTGTAACCGGTCAACCGGTTTTCCTGGTATGGGCGCAGGTGCTCTGAATTACCTATGTCACCGTGACAGCTCGCGCAATCAATGCCTGCCCCTTTCACGTGCGCAGCATGTGAAAAGAAAACACAGTCCGGCTGGCGGGAATAGACAAGCCAAGGAACCTCTTTTTCTTTTTCAACATATTCCGTGACGAATTTTTCCTCCTCAGGATCGCTGCCCATAACTTCGGTATGGCACTCCATGCACGATTCAAGGTCGGGGATCCCTGAGAAAGTCCCGTCTTCACGGAAATAATGACATGAATTGCAGCCGTCGTCCACCATCTCCATGTGGAGTTTATGGTTGAAATCGATGGGCTGGTACTTGGTGGAATAAAGAAGTTCAGGAAAGAAAATCCATCCCGTAATCAGGCTTCCAACGAGCCCGACGACGAAAAAAGCAAAGACCGTGAATCCCGAGGCCTTCCTGGATGAATCATCCGCTACCGGGGAGGGACCGGCTTCTGATCGATTTGCATCGTCTCTGTTCATGGCTTCTCCGCTGAATCGATGGAAGTTTTTTCAATGTTTTGCTTCAACCGGCATGGGCCGGTTCCGGTATTGATTGTGTTCCAACTGGTTTTATCGCATCAGCTTATATTTTCTGGCGGTCCGTCACCGCGCAGCCAACTCCTTGGTCGGCGATATGGAACATATAATAAAATGTTATTGCTATAATACCTTGAAATACCGAACATATAAATCAAAAAAAGGTTATCTCATAAACCATTTTACCTGGGAAAGTCAACCTGAATATCCATGTATTTCATTTTCATTACCATGAATAAAACTGGTTTTTTGTTTTGTAACAAATTCGTGGATCGTGGCTCAACATGGCGGTTTACTATGACAGTATCTCTTATTTCGTTTCATTTGACGGGTTATATAAATAATGGGTAAATAATGGGCCGATCTGGCCGAGGTCATTTCCAGGATAGTGTTACTGGTAGCTGTGCAGCCCGGGAAGCAGGTTGACACCGAAATATGTGAACAGCACCGCCATGAATCCTATGCAGGAGAGGTAAGCTATTGCCTTGCCTTTCCATCCTTTGGCAAACCGGGCGTGGAGCATCACTGCATATATGAGCCAGGTTATGAATGACCATGTCTCCTTTGGATCCCATCCCCAATATCTTCCCCAGGCCTGGTTTGCCCATATTGCCCCGGTTATTATCCCGATGGATAGAAAAAGAAACCCAAAAACAACAAGCTGGTACGTGAGTTCGTCGAGTATATGCAGGGGGGGGAGTATCCGGGTAAACTCTTTCGCCCTGCCTGATGACTTGAGGAGGTATAGAATACTCACACCAAAGGCAAGGGCAAAGGCTGCATATCCAAGAAAGCAGGTTGATACATGGACGGCAAGCCAGTTGCTTTGAAGAGCGGGTATCAATGGTTTAATGTCTGTGGAGACTGATGGCAGGGAGGCATAAGCCATGACGAGGAAGGGAATAAGTGCTCCAACCGCTCCTATGATTCGGATATGGTATTTTTTTTGTATGTAAATATGAATTACTGAAATGGAAAGAGCGAAGAAAAGAAGCGATTCATAGAGATTGGACAGGGGGATATGTCCGTATCCCATCTTGTGGGATGCAAACCATCTGGCGCCTATTCCCGCCGCAAGAAAAGCAGTCGCGGCTGTTTCTGACACGAATGCGGCTCTGGCAGCTGTTTCCTTTCTGAAAACAAGGGCTACGAAGTACAGGACCATCGTGATCCCGTAAAGGCCGGTGGCAATCGCAAGCATATTCGATTCGTTCATGATTTACCTCTTATGTCGAAAATAAAATTATTTTTTTAGCATTGCAGCCGGATTTATCCGTGAATATAATCATCAGTCTTTTTGATCTTGTTCTCCAGTCATCGTTTCCCCCTCCATGTAGCCAAAGCGATGAGCCATCCCGAGGGCCGCGCTTCTAGCGCCTGGCCTGTTTTTCAGAAATACTGCGGATACCTCTATCCTTGTATTATTCCCCTCAGGCTCCAGGCTAATCCTGTATTGCACGTGTACCATGAAGAATGTGACCATGCAGCCGAGAATAAGCAGAACAAAACCAGTGAAAACCAGAGGGACTCCTGGATCTTTTGTTATCTGAAGACCCGTGTAATAACCGTGCTTGGCGTCATGGATTGAAATCACGTATTTCCCGCCGCGCATTTTGTCGAAGTTGGGATGATTTATCGGTAGCAGAATCATCCTGGGGCTCGAATTCACGGTTATCCTTCCCAGGAAAGTGGGGCCGAGGCTGTGACCTCTTATCTGGAAGTTATCGGAATAATCCATGATCACAAGTGATCCCGACTTGTCGGGCAGATCGATTTCATCGCCGATTTTTGCCTTTATTCTTATGGTCTTTCCGGATTCGGGGTCCGCGAATTCTATGGTAAATTCTTCCGGCCGAAGCGGGCCGTAAGATGACTGAAAGATCCGGTATCCCTTGTAAGAGAAAGGATCATTAACCCTCAGATTATGGCGGGCCGTCACTTTACCGTTTTCAATAATTGATATTACAGACAGATAATCCTTGGGCATACCCGAATCGTAGAAGGAAACTTTGAAATCTTCACACTTTATGGCAAAACCAAGGTGAACATCCTTGTCTTTACCCTGGAGATGTATTGTGTCGACACTCTCATTTTCAGGAATCTGCACGTAACCTTCGAACCCGAATATGGATCCTATTATTGCCCCGCAGACTATCAGAACAACGCTCAAATGTACAAAGTATACAGCGAGTCTGGCTTTCCTGTACTTTTCAACGTAAAATTTTGTAGAATTCTCGTTTGTAGTCCGTGTCACAAGGGTTCGGAAGTGGGCTGAAAGGTAGCCTCTTATCCTGTCAGTTTCTTGGTTGATCGGATGATTCGAGAGCCATGAGATAGCGTTGTGGCGTTTGTCAAAACGGCTGTCAGGGAATCTGATCGAATCGGGAAATATGATCTTCCAGGTGTGAGAAAGCCTGTCAATAGAGCATACGATAATATTGACCACCAAAAGGCCGAGAATCAGTGAAAACCACCATGAATGATATAGATCGTATAATTGGAGCCCATACACGAGCTTGTAGAAAAATGGACTGAAGGCGGCCTTGTATTTATGCAGGTCCTCGTTCTGAGGAATGAATGTGCCTATGATCGAGGCTGCTGCAATGAGGCTGAGAAGAAATATGGAGAGCTTAACCGAGGCAAACAGCCCCCAGATCTTATTCGTGGCCTGTTTTTTTGTTCTATTAGCCATTTTTTGTCCTGTTTTCTGGTATGCTTTTACTTTAGCCTCGCTTGACGAGGCTGATACCGTGCCCATGTGACCTGAGTCACTATCCCGTAACTTTGAGTTCCACTTAAATAACAATTGATTTTGGGTATCACTACCAGATAGTTTTTTGTGTGGCAACCCGGGAAGAATTTTTCAGGATTATGAATAAGGTCACGAGTCCATCAAAAAAGGGGCGATCTCAGGAATTCCCAAACTGATGGCGTGCACAGGAATGCCCACTGATTCAGTGTTGATTTACAATTAAAAAAAATGCAATATATTATTCATAGGTTTTCAACATGCATATCTCTGGGAAAAAACCAGGTGAAGCATTGCGGCTGATGCCGCCATCCTGGCAGGCCCATGTGATACACAAAAAAACAAATCTTAAGGAGGCTTGACATGTTGCGCCCTGCTCGATTAAGCGTCTTTGTTATTGTTGCTTCATTTGCCCTCGCTTTTTTTGCTGGTTGCAGGGCTACCACGCGGGATATAGCTCCTGACGAGGTCATCCATTATGATGAAGCCTATGATTTTGCTGACAAAAAAGCTATAGTAAACGGTCTTGTACATTCTCTTTTGAGCAAACCACCGCTGGTAGCACGATATGACCGGCCTGTCATAGTAATTTATGACGTTGCAAACCGGACATCCGAACATATAGATACAAGTGGTATAACAGACGACATACGCCAGGCCATTCTTGCATCAGGGAAAGCCCGCTTTGTGAACCGGGTTCAGCGTGAAGCGATCAAGCAGGAGCTTCAATACCAGTATGGCGGTAACGTCGATCCGGCCACCAGGATTGCCAAGGCACGCCAGATAGGCGCAGAGTATATGCTTACAGGAACTTTGAGATCCATAAAGAAAAAGGAGCCAAGGCAGGTCCGTTTAAAGAAGCATACTCTTATGTACTACAGTCTAACCCTTGAACTCACCAACCTTGAGACCGGCCTCATAGAGTGGTCAGACAGCGTGGAGATAGTCAGGGAAGCCGCTAAACCCTTTATCGGATGGTAGGATAACAAATCGTGCCCCAAGGCATCTTTTTGTCGGCTAATGGCAAACAGGCCCGTCAGCTATGGCGGGCCTGTACCCTTTCCATTGTGGTCATATTATCAGCCTGTATTGGTTTCGGGTGCGTTCCTGCGAAAATCGAGCGGGCAAGGGTTGAATTTTACAGCGACCGAATTCCTGATGCAGTAAAAACCCTGTCTGATTCCAGCGGGGTCCCATCAAAAGACCGCCTCCTTTATTTAATGGAAAAGGGGGTAGTATGCCATGATGCGGGGTTGTATGAAAAAAGCATAGACGCCCTGCTGAACGCTAGTAATATCATAAATGAGCAGGAGACCATAAGCGCAAGCCGCCAGACCGCTTCGCTCGTTACGTCTGAAATGGTGACAGAAAATGGTGGTGAATATGCCGAACGGCTCCTTGTTCATACATATCTGATGATGGACTATCTCCTTGTAGGCAGCCCGGAAGACGCCTTGGTGGAAGCCAAACAGGGGCTTGAAATACTTGATGAATACAAGGATGCCTGCAAGCACGATTATTTTAGCCGGGCTCTTATTGCTCACTGCTATGAGGCGTTGGGCGAAATCAATGATGCTTATATAGAATACAAAAAACTTGCCAAGGATATGTCCGACCCCGCGTCTCTGCTGCCGGTATTGTACCGCATGGCAATTTCACTGGGATTTTACGATGAGGCAGACATGTGGGCGAAACAGGGAGGGGAAGCTGTTAAAAAGCATGCGCTTTCATCCGGACCTGAACTTATCGTATTTTGCGCCCAGGGCAGGGCACCTGTCAAGATTCCCAAAGATATTGTGGTTCCCCCGTCAATCAGGTTCTCTTTTGCCGCGTACCGGAGTCTTTATCATTCGTACAGAAATCCTGTCATAGAGCCGCTTTCAGGACCTGTGTTAAAAATAGATACCGATCTGAACCGTGTACTCCGCGAGTCGTTGAAGGCAAGGGCTGCAAGGATTCTCGCCAAGGAGACTGCTAGGGTTGCGGCAAAAGAGGCAATAGCCCGCAAGATAGACGATCCCCTTGCTGAAACTCTGGTGCGGCTGGCCTTCTTTTTTACCGAGGTCCCTGACACCAGGGGATGGGAGACCCTTCCTGCCAACTTGACCCTTTTGCGATTAAACCTGAAACCCGGCATAAACAGGTTTGTAATACGTGTCGGTTCCAGCAGGCGCAGATTGCCGGAAATCCGGGTCAGGGAAGATGACCCAAGACGCTGGTACTATGTATCTGTAAGATTCTGATAATGATTTTTTCAGATTGATCCCGTAGAAAACCTTTTCTGACTCTCCTCGCAAAGAACTCCTGTGTCGGGTTAAAAAACGAAAAAAATTTATACCGAAGGGTGGGGCTAAACCGCCATCTGCCGGATGATGGACTCAACCGTGAAAACACCTCCGGGGCCGGTGAGAAAGACAGACCCCTTTTCATGTCCGGAGGTGATTGCTGCTGATCATGAAAATTTTACGAGTCCTTCATTAATCTTGCATTTAAATGCCCGATTGTTGCCGGATCGATCCCTATCAGTCTGGCTGCTTCCTGGTCGATGGCAAACGGATCTGTCCCGGCGATCAGCAGCTTGGGAGGAGGATCGCACGTGGGTCCGCCCAGATGCCATTGTGAAAGGCCTACAGACGCATCCATCAGGGTGAAATCAGGAAGGATATATGCAGAAAGGTCAGATAGAGCTGACTGGATATTCTTGTGTAGTGCCGCTTTATTCCATGAGCCGCCGTCATTGTAATGTTTTGGTGGTAAAAATCCCATCATATTTTTGATTGTTCCGGTTATCCCTGAAAGCGAGTGTGCTTTGAGGACCGGGAGAGAGAATATAAAGGCGTTGTCTGCTATCTGTGGTATCCAGAGCGATGTCAGGTGCCTGCAGTGCGGATTTTCTTTTTTGACAAGTGGAGCGCTGTTCAGGTCGATCAATTCCACCCCGAGCTCCATGGCAATGTTTGTGTATCCAAGGTGGTCAAAGATTTCAAGCGTATCAAAACCGGGATCCCCGGTCCCCTCGGCGATAACTATATTTTTTACACCGGCCTCTAAAATGAATTCAATAACGCGCCTGCATAATTCAGGATGGGTGGTGACAGGAAATTCCGACCTGCAGACAAGGTTTGGTTTTATGATAACCAGTTCTGCCCCTTGCAGGGCTTTATTGGCTCCGGATATTTCAAGGATCTGTCTTACTGATTTCTCATAGGTTTCAAAATGGATCCTGGCAAGTTGTGATGCTTCCATGGGAAAAACCAGGTTGTCTGACTTCATCTTCTGCCTTGTTATTGATTCTTTTCCGGCAAAAGGCGGACTTCTGCGGCCTTGCTGACATCCAGGTATTTTCGTGCAATTTTTTCGATATCCGCCTTGGTAATGGCCTCATAGCTTTTATAAATGGTCCGGCTCCAGTCTAGCTGTACAGGGTGCTTTCCCGCACCCAGGAGAACGGTATTAAGCCAGTAACCGTTTGATTGCTGCATTTTTTTTATACTCGCAAGGATTGGCGCCTTTGCCCTTTCAAGTTCATCATCACTGATTCCGTGTGTACGGATCTCTTCAGCGATCTGCCTGATGATTTCCGAAACCGCCCCCATTCGTTCCGGGTCCACGACAGCCTGGGCAAGTAACTTTCCAAAACCCTTGTATGCTTTAGATGGATAATGCCTTGCCCCAGCCGAATAGGCGTCACCCAGTTTTTCACGCACAACCAGGCGCATCCTGTCTGAAAAGATTGATGCAAGGAGAGAAAGCCTTCTTGTTTTCTCGATATCCCAGATATCGGTTGTGGGAAACCCTATTCCAATCCATCCTTTAATTATGGAAGTGGGTATCTTTTTCACCAGTTTCCGCCCTTCTCGAAAGTGTGGAGCCGCTGTCGTGTTTTTCTTTTCTGGACGATCAATTATAATTGTTCCCAGGGTTTTGGCTGCAATTCTTATCACTTTGTCTGTACTGATATCCCCCACTACTGCTATCTCGATCGGCCGGACTTTAAGCTCGTTTGAAAACCATTTCCTGATTTCTGCAAGATCTGTTTTTTTGTAAACCTCAATAGGAGGCAGGCCGAAACGTGGATCTCCCCCTGCGAAAAAGGGTTCAGCATATAGTGGAATACCCCCCTCGATCATCCTGGTCAGGGCTGCATATCGTTGTTTTATGCTATTTCGGGCGTAGGTATAGGCGTTTTCATCAAAGCCGGGATCTGTTATATGCGCATAGAATAGAGAAAAAAGTAATGACAGCTCGTCTGGTATTGTGGAACCGTAAAATACGCAACTATCCTCGTTAATTCCAAACGTTACACTGGTGTTTTTCCCTGCCAGTGCTGCTTCAAGTGAATCCTTGTCCATGTGGCCGAGTCCACTTTGGTTGATCACGATTTCGGTGAGCTCGGTCAAACCGGGTTCTGTGGCGGGTTCTCCTGACTCACCGTTGCCGAATGATAGGGCTGCTTTAACCTTGTTTTTTTCATAATCCGTGGGCTTGATAAGGAGGATGCAGCCATTTGCAAAGGTGACTCTGGTTACGCCGATATCTTCGAATTTTTTGATTTCTGTGATGGCTCCGGGTGTTTCGGCTTCTTCCAGGTATGGAAATTGGACCACCTTGGTTTTTTCCGGTGGATTTACAGGTTCGGACTTGCTTTGTTTGAATTTTTCTACAATGATTTTTTCAGGGCTTGTTCCGGTTGAGCGCAGGTCCACGTTGCCGGTTACCAGGATCAGCCGATGGTCAGCATCCCAGTCCTCCTTTAAAGCCCGGCTGAGGTCTGCGGGAGTTACCGATGAAATGGCCGGCAGAAGCAGATCAGCCTTCTGGGAGGGTGAGCAATAGACCTGGTCAGTGTAATGGGATGCCAGAATCTCTCTTGCAATCCGGCTGCTCTTTCTTGTTGAGGCCTGCATTACAGCTTTTTTTATTTCGGCTGAAAATTCTTTTTTCACCCGTTCAATTTCCATGGGCGAAAAACCATAATACATGGCTTGCCGGAGGATATGCTCCAGAGCTTTCAAGGTTTCATCCCATTTTTCCGGCTGGCAGGAAGCTGTGATTTCGGCGGATCTTATGGTTTTGAAGCTGTATCCTGAATATATGCCTCCAAAGAGAAATGGAGCATTCCCCTTGTTGATCATTTTTTCTATACGGTAATTGATGATTCTATTTGCCATTTTTGAATATAAGCGCTGGATGCGAAATGTGCTGCCGTCTGATGGTGGTGGGTCTCGTTTTACCACTTCTATGCTGATATCAGTGGCTCCGGTTTCAGGCTCAAAATGGTAGAAAGCTGATATACCTTTGTGTCTTACAGGGCCGGGATCCGGGACATTGAGCGGGGTTTTGGCTGGGGACATTTGTGAAAAATGTTTTGCTACCAGGTTTTTAGCGATGTCTTCATCGAAATCGCCTGCCATGATGATCCATATCCTGTCAGGTCTGTACCATTTTTTATAGAATGATTTCAAAAGGCTGGAATCGGCATTTTTTATCACGGACTCCTTGCCTATTGGGAGGCGTTTTGCAAATCTTGTTTCTGGGAGTTCAAAAGAAAGTTCAGACTTCCATGTTCTGTAGTCTGCAGAATCCCTTGTTCTTTTTTCAGCCAGTATGACATTGCGTTCTTTGTTTACCTCGCTTTCCAGTAAAAGGGCGCCATCGGCGTAATCCCTTAGTACAAGGAGTCCTTCATCTATTGTATCCGGATTACCCGAAGGAAGATCGAGATCGTATACAGTATGCAGAAACCCGGTGCTGGCGTTTGCATCAGGACCGAAATCCATGCCGATTCTCTGAAAATATTTTACAAGTTCTCCGGGAGGGAAATGCTTTGATCCGTTGAACACCATGTGTTCGAGGAAATGAGCAATTCCTTGCTGGGTGTCTGTTTCATGAAATGAACCGGCATCGATACACATGTGGACAGATACACGCTCTTTTGGGGTCTTGTTGGGATACAGGATATAGCGTACCCCATTGTCAAGAATCCCGAAAACAGCAGCCGGGTCAGGGGTAAGATCTGACCTGTCCTGGGGAAAGCCTGGAGGATGCTCAACAGGATTGTGGTATTTTTCACTTGGTTTGGATGGACTGTAGCGGCAGCATCCTGGAGAAAGAAAAGAAACTGTGAGAACCACGATAAAAGAATAAAGAAGAGTCGATTTAATTTTGTCAGCAGGTCTGTTTACATTCATTTTGACTTTCCATTTGGTTGTTATCACGCTCAGGTTCTATCTGTATTAAACAGGATATGTAAAGGAATATTACGTAATAGAACAGTAATAATTTATTGTTATGTGCTGATATCGTTTAAGTAAATCATATGCCTTTGTTATAAGGGGGCTATCTGGCCGGTCATGAAAACCAAGCCGTTTTTCTCCTGCGCCGGAGACCTTTTCACGGTGAAGTCCATCAAGTGATGATGGTTTTAGATCCCAAATCTGGATTTGTGACATAACTAATCACAATTTTAATAAATTCAGAATGGTTGCCTTCGTATCTCCCTGATGCTGGCGAAGGTTCATGGATCAGGAAGAAAGAATCTAATCCCAATTTGCAACACCGGTCAAGACGATAAATATACAAAAATATACAATAGATTCACTCAGGAAATGTCTTTTTCTTTTGGCTTGTCTGTTCATATGCCTATATGTTATGAACCTGCCGTCACATAATCAATCACCAGATTTATAGCATTATATAAAAATGATAGACTCGTAAAAAATCGAATTTTTGATACTAAGAAAAAGATTCAGCCCTATCAAAAATTCATGCGACGGCTTCGTAAAAAGCTCTGTATGCAAGGCGTCG
>CAYVIE010000038.1:0-21080 GCA_964451355.1 uncultured Desulfobacteraceae bacterium | reverse complement strand
AGTCCCTACCGGCATAACCCCGGTTGAAAAAAGAGCCGTTAAAGAAGCCGCTGAATCCGCCGGTGCAAGGGAGGTCTACCTGATACAGGAACCAATGGCCGCTGCAATAGGTGCTGGCCTGCCCATCACAGAGCCTACTTCGAACATGGTGGTGGATATCGGCGGAGGAACAACCGAAGTCGCGGTTATTTCCTTGTCAGGTATAGTTTTTGCAAAATCGATCAGGATAGCCGGCGATAAAATGGATACAGCGATAATTCAGTATATCAAGCGGAAATACAATCTGATGATCGGTGAGCGGACAGCCGAACTGATCAAGATGACCATTGGCAATGCGTATCCTGACCCTGAAAATTATGAAACCATAGAAGTAAAAGGACGCGATCTGGTTACCGGGATTCCCAAGATTCTCGCCATTGACTCGGAAGAGATCCGTCTTGCCATTGCCGAACAGATAGATGCCATTGTCGAAGTCACAAAAATAGCGCTGGAGCAAACTCCCCCGGAGCTCGCGGCTGATCTTGTGGACCGCGGGATAGTGCTTACGGGAGGAGGGGCTTTACTCAAGAATCTTGATAAGCTTCTGCGTGAAGAAACAGCCTTGCCCATCACGATCGCCGATGAACCTCTCTCCACGGTTGCGATAGGTTGCGGTAAAACTTTGGGTAATCTGGATATGCTGCGCCAGGTCATGATGGATTGATAGATGTTTTCAAAAGGAACGATCGCAAAGGCCATTATGATGGTGGCCCTTGTGGTGAGTATTCTAACCATATTTGTGGTTCTAGTCCAGGACCGGCGAATTACAGCTTCCGTGACCGGATGCTTTGTCGGACTTACAGGGCCGGTGAGTGAGGCTGTCTCAAAGAGCGCCGGGTTTTTCAGCCGCCTTTGGACGAGATATATCTTCCTCGTTTCAGTCTCCCGCGAAAATACCGAACTGAGAAACCGCCTTGCAAAAGCAGAAGTGCGCATGAGTCTCCTTGCCGGGTTGAAGTCCGAGAACAAAAGGCTTAGAAACCTTCTTGAAATGAAGGCGAGGATGCCTTACAAGGTCGCTGCCGCATCTGTTGTGGCAATGGATCCATCCCCCTGGTTTCATACACTTGTCATAGACAAGGGAGCAGATGATGGCGTAAAGCCTGGCGCGGCTGTGATTGCAGTTGCCGGTATCGTCGGCCAGGTTTATGTAGTTTCAGCCCACTACGCAAAGGTAAAGACGATAGTCGATTCCGAATGTTTTGTTGATTCCATGACAGGTTCATCAGGAGCAAGAGGAATCGTATCGGGTCTTGGTCCGGAGCGTTGCAGGTTCGATTATGTAATGCGCCGTTTTGACATATCAGTGGGTGACATGGTGGTGACATCCGGTATGGATGGGATATATCCAGGTGGTTTGCCTGTAGGGAGGGTATGCCTGGTAAGAAAACCGAATTCAGGGCTTTTCCAGGAGATTGAAGTGGTACCGGCTGTGGATTTCAACTCATTAAGAGAAGTGCTGATTGTTCTTGGCGATGACGAGCATGATGCCGGGGAGTTGCTGGAAAAATGAAAAAGATCCTGCTTTTCGGCTTTGTTATCCTTTTTCTTGCCGGGCTGCAGGGAGTAGCGCCTTTTTTTTTACCGTCACGGTTTACTCCTATTGACATACTTATTCCGGTATCGGTATGGAGCTCCTTTTATATGCGTCCGGCAGAAGGCCTGATGGTGCAGCTTTTTTCCGGTCTGAGCATGGATTCAATCTCGGGCGCCCCGTTCGGATTTCATGCCATTATATATGTTGTGATATGGGCCGTGGTAATCGCAGTGAAAAGATGGGTAAGAATCGAGACCCCTTTTGGGGCTGGTGTAATTGCTTCCCTGGCTGGCATAACATTTGAGTGCGTAGCCGGTTTGGTGGTGGCTTGTGGGATTGATACACGAGAAGCACTGGATATATTCACTGGCCTTATGTTGCTGCAATATGTTTGGATTCTATTATTATCCCCTGTCTTCTGGAGTCTTTTTTTAAGCCAGGGGAAATACACTGATCCTGGTTTGAGTTGAAAGATTTTTTACAAATTTCCAAAAAGGTAGAACGTGAGTGGTTCCGCCCACGCCTGATGAGGCTTTTTTTCTTCCTGCTGGCGGCTTTTGCAATACTTGCGGCTCGGTTGTTCTGGCTTCAGATAATCTGCGGGAGGGAATACAAGCAGCTTTCACTTCATAATTGCCTGCGGAAGCAAGAAATTCCGCCATTGCGCGGCCTGATATACGATCGGTCCGGCACCCTTCTTGTGGACAATCGTCCTGCTTTTGATCTGGCCATTACACCAAATGACGCAGGCGATCTTGAAAAGACCCTTGGTGAACTATCCGTGTTGACCGGCATCGACGACGCTTATTTCAAGGAAAAGATAAAAAAAGCTTCCGGGTACGGGTACAAACCCGTGATCCTGAAACGGGATCTGCCAAGGAACCTGATGGCAAAGATACTTGCCAGAAAATATCTGCTGGATGGTGTTTCTATCAGGCCTCACCCTGTCAGGAATTATCTATATGATGGACTTGCGGCTCATCTGATCGGTTACATGGGTGAAGTCAGCCTTGCGGAACTTGCTTCAGGCCGCTATCCTCATTGTTCTGCTGGGGACTATGTGGGCAGGTTCGGAGTTGAAAGGAGATTCGAGTCAGAACTGGCGGGCAGACCAGGAACTCGTGTTGTTTTTGTAGACGCCAGGGGGCGTGTTACTGAGGTTCTTGCCGAGAAACCTGCGAAACCAGGTTGGAACCTGACCCTTACAATCGATTGCAGGCTCCAGGAGACCACAGAAAAGCTTCTTGAAGGTAAGACCGGAGCCGCGGTGGCGGTCGATCCCCTTACAGGCAGGATACTTGCAATTGCGAGCTCACCGGCTTTCAGCCAGAACCTGTTTGTAGACGGAGTATCCCGGGATAAGTGGAATGAGCTGATATCGGATCCCGGGAATCCGCTTGTGGATAAAGCGGTTTCGGGGCTGTACCCTCCTGCGTCAACGTTCAAGATAGTAACCGCCATGGCCGCTCTTGAGGAAGGGGTTTGTGACCTGAAAAGAAAGATTTTTTGCCCGGGAAGTTATCATTTCGGAAACAGGGATTATTTTTGCTGGAAAAAAAGCGGCCACGGGAGTCTTGATATTATTGATGCGCTGTCCCGCTCGTGTGATGTTTTTTTCTATTCCGTAGGGTACGAGCTTGGGGTGGACCGTATCGCAAATTATGCCGTGGGATGTGGCCTGGGAAGGAAAAGTGGAATCCAGCTTGAAAACGAGGCACCGGGTTTGATACCCACAACGAAATGGAGCAGGGAGGCGAGGAATCAATCATGGATACCTGGTGAAACGCTCCTGGTGGCCATAGGCCAGGGAGCTGTTCTGGTTACCCCATTGCAAATGGCTATGCTGACCGCGGCTTTTGCAAATGGCGGAACACTTTTTGTCCCACAAATCATTGAAAAGATGGAATCCGCTGATGGCAGGACAAAACGGGTAATACCTCCGGAGATCAAGGCAAAACTGCCCGCATCAGGCAGGACCATATCAGTGATTAAAAAAGGATTGTTCAAGGCTGTAAATGATCCTTTGGGAACCGGGTTTACCCATGTGCGTTCAGGCGATGTGGTGATATGCGGCAAAACCGGGACTGCGCAAGTCACGAGCCGAAGAGCCGGTGAGGTGCCGGATGAAAAAAAGGTTAAAAGAAAATATATGCCACATGCATGGTTTGTGGGTTATGGCCCTGCTGATGAACCAAGGATCGCGGTTTGCGTGATAGTTGAGCATGGCGGCCACGGTTCTGCGGCAGCCGGGCCGATCGCAAGGAAGATGATATTGTCATACCTTGGCCGTTGATTTTTCTTGGTTTACGAGACAGGTGAGGGATTACCCTTCCACGCCATTTGAAATGAATTCAAATGGTTCCACCCCCACCCCCGGCCGGGGCTAAATCGCCCTTGGCCGGAGTGATGGATTTTTTACGTGTACATCGATATTATTATTGTTGATAACAGCTTTTAGACGGGTTGGTAGGCATTGGTGATGATCAGGTAATATATGATCGTTATTCATAAGGCTGAAACATTGAATTTGAAAAAGGACTTTGAGCATGTCTGACGTGGATCGGAAAAATTTCATCAAGCATATCATTGATATGGATATAGTTGAAAACAGGTATGGTGGCAAGGTGATCACACGGTTTCCTCCTGAGCCGAACGGTTATCTGCACATAGGACATGCAAAGTCCATATGTCTTAATTTCGGCATAGCAGAGGAATACCAAGGGAGATGTCATCTGAGATTTGATGATACCAATCCTGAAAAGGAAAGCCAGGAATATGTCGATTCGATAGAGAGAGATGTCAGGTGGCTCGGATACGATTGGGGTGATCACAGGTACTTTGCCTCTGATTATTTTGATAAGCTCTATGAATATGCAGTAATGCTGATACGCATGGGCAAGGCCTATGTAGACCATCTTTCAACAGAGCAGATCCGGGAGTACAGGGGGACATTGACGGAACCCGGCAAGGAGAGTCCCTACCGTAACAGGAGTATCGAAGAAAACCTGGACCTTTTTGCAAGGATGCGGGCAGGGGAGTTCAAGGAAGGGGAATGCGTGCTTCGCGCAAAGATCGATATGGCATCCCCCAACATGGTTATGAGAGATCCTACCCTTTACAGGATTCGTTACAGTTCGCATCACAGGACAAAAGACAAATGGTGTATTTATCCGATGTATGATTTTGCCCATTGTCTTTCCGATTCAATAGAGGGTATTACCCACTCACTTTGTACCCTTGAGTTTGAAAACAACCGTGAACTATACGACTGGATATTGGATACCCTGGGTGTTCATCATCCACGCCAGATAGAGTTTGCGCGGTTGAATCTCTCATATACTGTTTTAAGTAAACGACGGCTGATCCAACTGGTGGAAGAAGGGATTGTGGAGGGCTGGGATGATCCCAGAATGCCGACTATATCAGGGCTAAGGCGCCGGGGGTATACCCCTTCATCCATAAGGACTTTTTGCAACAAGATAGGTGTTGCAAAAAGTGATAGCACAGTGGACATAGCGCTCCTGGAACACTGTATCCGTGATGAATTGAATAAGACAGCTCCGCGGGTAATGGCTGTTATGAGGCCCTTGCGGGTTGTAATCGAAAATTATCCTGAAAACCAGACCGAATTCATAGAAGCCGTGAACAACCCTGAAGATCCTGCTGCGGGCACAAGGAAGGTGCCGTTTTCCAGGGTGATTTATATTGAACAGGATGACTTCATGGAAAATCCCCCAAAAAAGTTTTTCCGCCTTACGGTGGGCAGGGAGGTGAGGCTGCGGTATGCTTACTTCATTAAATGTCATGATGTTATAAAGGGTGCGGACGGGATTCCGGTGGAACTGAGGTGTACTTATGATCCTGAGACCAGGGGAGGGGATGCCCCGGATGGCAGGAAGGTGAAGGCTACGCTTCACTGGGTTTCGGCAGCTCATGCATCAAGGGTAACGGTGAGGCTGTATGATTATCTTTTCAAGACGGAGAATCCTGGCCAGGCGGATGATTTCATGGCGCAAATCAACCCCGCATCCCTTGAGGTCTTGACAGGTGTAATGGCGGAGCCGGCCTGTGCGGCTGTCTCTCCGGGTCAAAGGGTACAGTTCGAAAGAATCGGATATTTTATTGCGGATGAAAAAGAGAGCCAGCCGGGCGCTCCGGTTTTCAACAGGATCGTTTCCCTCAAGGATACATGGGCAAGGATGCAAAAAAAGCTGAAAACCGGTCGGTGATAATTCGGATATTGAGCTAATCAATTTTTACAAGTTCATAGTCCCGTGTCCCAAGTCCGAGTTCCTGAGCATATTCGAGTTGTATCGACCAGTCTACCTTGGGATATATTCCCTTGAACTTGTCTTCGCCCGGCCCGCGGTTGCTTTTCAAGGCAGCCCCTGGAAGCGCCGGCTCCATGTTGACAAGATCAACGCTTGCCTGGTCGATCGCTACCGGATCCAGGGAGGCGACAACGCCGATATCCCTGACAATTGGGGAATCATTGTATGGAAAACAATCGCATCCGGGAGAAACATGGTTGATAAAATTTATAAATAACGATTTGTCCTTCTTGTTCTTAAGGACGCCCTCGGCGTATTCGACCATGGATTCAAAAAAGACTTCCCCGGACTGGGACCATTGTATCTGCATCGCCGAGTTCTGGCAGACCAGGATACACTCACCGCAACCAATGCACTTTTGGGGATTTATTACCGCTTTTTGTTCTTTCAGGATAATGGCTTGTTGGGCGCAGTGGGCAACACACTCACCGCAGCCCACGCATTTTTTCTTTTTCACAGCGGGTGTGAGATCTGAATGTTGAGCCATTTTGCCTCTGCGCGAGGCACAACCCATTCCGATATTTTTGATTGTACCGCCGAATCCGGCAAGCTCGTGACCTTTGAAATGAGCTACAGAAATCAGTGCATCGGCTGCTGCTATCTCGTTTGCTATGTAAACCTTTTTGAATCGTTTCCGGTCAATAGTAACGATTGTTTCACTGCGTCCCCTGAGCCCGTCGGCTATGATCAGGGGAGCTCCGACAACTGAAAAAGCGAACCCGTTTTGTATGGCTGTTACAAGGTGGTGGGCAGCATCCCCCCTTGCCCCGGCATACAAGGTGTTGGCATCCGTCAGGAACGGATATGCGCCTGTTTCCTTGATGGTTTTGATTACCTGGCGGATATAGACCGGCCGTATGAAGGCAGTGTTACCGGCTTCTCCGAAATGAACTTTAACAGCTGTCAAATCCCCTTTTTTTAATCTTTTTTTGATTCCAGCAGATTTGAGCAGCTTGTTTATCTTGGACAAAAAGTTTTTCTTGTAGGTTGCGGAAAAATCGATAAAATAAACTGTGCTTTTCATTTCACCTCCTGTAATGGTCATTTCTTGGCTTTTAATGCAGGCGATTTTCCCTGTGATTCTTCAGCGCGGTAACACATGGAAAAATATACCGGTATAAAGTGGCTGTAACTGCCGACCGGGATAAATAAAAAAATGATTTAATTTCAACTTGTTATACCATGGTCGTGCCATGCGGGGCTGCCTGGAAAGGCGGGTGGTGTTTCAGGCGAAAAACGCCTGCCCGCATTGATCTCTTAATACACCAATAATAAATGATTTTTGATAAAAATCCACCATTTCATGGCACGGATTCAGGGCAAGGCATTTTATTGTTTTCACTGCGAAGCGCAACGCGGCAGACAGACTTTTTACGGAGCCGTCAGTTTATCATAAGACTCGTAAATTTTCATGATCAGCGGCAATCACCTCCGGGCATGAAAAGAGTTCTGGATTTCTCCCTGGCTCTGGAGGAGTTTTCACGGTAAAAGTCGAAATTTTGATACTAAGAAAATGAATAAACAATATCAAAAATAAATGCGACGGCTTCGCAAAAAGCTCTGTATGCAAGGCGTCGCGAGCCGGAAAAGGCGAGGCGTACTAAAAGTACGTTGAGCCGCTTTCCGGTGAAGCGCAACGCAGCAGACAGACTTTTTACGGAGCCGTCAGTTTATGGATTATATTTATTTTTAATATAATGGTCTACTTTTTTGAGTCCTTGTGAGGGATTGTTTTGCAATGTTCGACAGACGATTGATTTCTAACTTTGAATGGCCGGTACTGGTGCTGACTCTTTTGATCTCCGGAGCAGGATTGGTCATGATAGCTAGCGCTGCAGGCGCCATGGGCGGAGAAACTGCTGTCAAGGTGCTGGTAAGGCAAGTAATTTGGATGTTGCTGGGTCTATGCGTTTTGTTTTCATCCCTTGTAGTGGATTACAGGAAGGTTATCAAGTATGTGGGCTGGATATATGCGGCTAACCTGATTCTGCTTTTGGTGGTTTGCTTTTTTGGCAAAAGCGCAGGCGGCTCAACGCGTTGGATTTCAGCCGGTCCTGTAAACATCCAGCCCTCGGAATTCATGAAGTTGACGGTTATACTGGCATTGAGCGCCTATCTTGCAAGGAGGGTCAAGGCAGATGGCCTGGGCTTCAAGGATCTGGTTATCCCTTTTTTGATTGTGGCTGCCCCTTTTTTTCTGATTTATCGTCAGCCGGACCTCGGTACGGCTGGCGTAATTGTTCTTATAGCAGCGACAATGATCTTTTTTGTAAAAGTAGAAAAGAAAACCCTGTATACCCTCCTTGTTATTGCGTTGATCCTTATGCCGGCGGGGTGGTCCCTGCTTGAACCTTACCAGAAGAACAGGATTATTATGACCATATGGCCGGAGAGCGACCCTTTTGGTGCCGGGTACCATGTCATGCAGTCCAAAATAGCCGTGGGTTCTGGAATGCTTTTGGGCAAGGGGTTCATGCATGGTACGCAGAACCTTTTCTCCTTTCTGCCCGAGCAGCATACCGATTTTATATTCGCTGTATTAAGCGAGGAATGGGGGTTTGCAGGCGCTATGACCTTTTTGGTCCTTGTATTTATGCTTTTAGTCTTTATGCTGAATATCGCTCATCAATCTTCTGATATTGCCGGGACTTTACTCGTGGTTGGCGTGGTAGCCATGATCTTTTGGCATGTATTTGTCAATGTAGGAATGGTTTGCGGGATAATGCCGGTTGTGGGAATGCCGCTGCCCCTTGTAAGTTACGGCGGTTCGGCTCTTGTTACAGTGATGGCCGGTATTGGATTGGTGATAAACGTGGGTATGCGTCGGTTCATGAAACCTTGACTGTTCTGACACCTGGCAAGTATTCGCCTATCGTGGCGTAACTATCATGTCGAATTTATTGCCTGTTTGGTTGTTGTTACAGCTGAGGCTTCGTAAAAAGCCCTTCTGCTGCGTTGCGCGACAGCGCAGACAGGCTTGCTTGCCCTGCTATGGGTATGCCTCGCGCCTTTTTCCGGCTCGCGGCACCCTGCCTGCAGGGTATTAATTTGACTCAGAAATCTCCATCAGTTTTGTGTCAATCACATCCGGATGATAAAAAATATTTTGACAAAACTATTCCGTGGTGTTATGCGACATTGTTTAAATCATTTTTAAGGGAGGCGGATTCTTTCATGGCAAGATTGGCATAGGGATAGGGACAAGGGAGTTATTAGGATGATCAAGGTCGATTTTTCTCTACTGTTGCAGATGGCCAATTTTCTGATCCTTTTGTGGATCCTCAACAGGGTTTTGTATGGTCCTGTTCGAGGGATTATATCAAGCAGGAACGAAAGGATCTCCGGCCTGGAAAGGGGAGTGGCAGAAGGTCTCAGCCGAATGAAGGAGCTTGAGCAGGAATTAAAGAATCGGCTCAAATCGGCAAGGGAGGAAGGGTTAAAGGTAAAAAATTCTTTTGAGGAGGAAGCCCGCAAAAAGGAAGCAGAGCTCATAGCCCAGATAAATGAAAAAGCCAGGCAGGAAATGGCCGCCTTGAAGGAGAAAGTCTCGAAAGAGGCTCAATCCGTGAAAGAGACTCTTATGAGCCAGATTGACATCTTTGCTGAGGAGATCACGCAAAAAATTCTGGGGAGGGCGGCATAATGAGCTTAATGAAAAGAAACCGGGATAAGAATAGGCTTCGAACTTTTTTTTTGGAATTTTTCCTTACAGTTAGTGCTTGGCTTATAACCGGATCAGTATTTGTTTCAGCATTTGCTTCTTCGGCAGAAAATGGAACAGGCGGTGGCTGGATGGCCACAGATACCTACCGAATTATGAATTTCGCGGTCCTTGCGATCGCCCTCTTTTTCCTTCTGAAAAAACCCGTCAGTGAATTTCTAGATACCCGCATACAAAGTATCCGAGAACAACTAAGAGAGCTTGAGCAAAAAAGATCCGCTGTTGAGGCGGAGCTCTCAGAGTATGAAAAGCGGCTTGCCACCATCGATACAGAGGCTCAGAAAATCATAGATCAATATAGAAAACAAGGAGAGGCCGCCAGGGAAAGAATTCTTGAGGAGGCCAGGAAAGCCGCTGAAAAACTTGAGAAACAGGCACAGAAGAACATAGTGCATGAATTTGAAATGGTAAAGCAGAGTCTGGAAGCCGAAATTTTTGAAAAAGCTCTGGAAAAAGCGGAAAAGAAGATTCGTGCAATAATTACAGCAGAAGACCAGGATCGACTTGTTGATGAATACATAAAGAAGGTGGTGATAAAGTGAGACGTTCAGCAGCAGCAAGACGTTACGCAAAAGCTTTGATACTCATTGGCAAGGAAGACGGCCAAGCTGAAACTTACAGGAATGAATTGAATTCATTTATTGCGGTTTTGGATAAGTTTCCCGATCTTGAAACAGCAGTAACGAATCCGCTCATTGAAACCGCCAGGCGAAGAAAGATCCTGCTGGAGGTCGTGGAAAAGCTCTCATATTCCAAGGTAATGAAATCTTTTTTAACCTTGCTTTTTGACAAGAAGCGATTTCCACAAGTAAGGCAGATTGCTCAGCATTATAGTAAGCTTGTGGATGAATTAAACGGAATTGTCCGGGCTGAGCTGATATCCGCTATGGAGTTAACTCCGGACTCTGAGGAGAGGATAAGACAGGTTCTTGTCAAGCTTACCAATAAAAATGTGATACTTGAATCTAAAGTCGATCCAGAGTTGATAGGTGGGATCGTCACACGTATAGGGGACCTTGTGCTGGATGGGAGTATCCGGACACAATTGAAAAACATCCGAGAATCTTTAAAAAGGGGTGAGAGTGTCTAATGGAAATCCGAGCCGAAGAAATCAGCCAGATTATCAAGGATCAGATCAAGGAGTTTGAAAAGAAGGTTGAGTTGAGCGAAACCGGCATCGTTCTTTCCGTGGGTGACGGAATTGCCCGTGCCTACGGCCTTGATAACGTACAAGCACTGGAGCTTGTGGAATTTGAAAACGGTGTCCTCGGGCTTGCCTTGAACCTTGAAGAGGATAATGTCGGTATCGCCATCATGGGCGAGGATACTCATATTAAGGAAGGTGATATCGTCAAGCGTACCGGAAGGATTGCCCAGGTGCCGGTAGGGGAAGCCGTTGTAGGCCGCGTGGTCAGTCCGATGGGTGAGCCGCTTGACGGGAAAGGGCCCATCGAAGCCAAGGAAACCCGGCGTATCGAGATGGTGGCGCCCGGAGTTATCGCCAGGAAGAGTGTTCACGAGCCTATGTATACTGGACTCAAGGCGATTGACGCCATGACCCCTGTTGGCAGGGGCCAGCGCGAGCTTATTATCGGTGACAGGCAGATCGGTAAAACAGCCGTGGCGATTGACGCCATATTGAGTCAGAAGGGGCAGGACGTATTCTGTATATATGTGGCTACAGGCCAGAAGCGTTCCACAGTTGCCCAGGTGGTAGCGGTGCTGGAGAAATACGGTGCTATGGAGTATACAACCGTTGTTTCTGCCTGTGCATCTGATCCTGCAACACTCCAATATATTTCTCCTTACGCCGGATGCGCAATGGGAGAATACTTCCGTGACAGGGGCCAGCATGCGCTGATCATTTATGATGACCTGTCCAAGCAAGCGGCTGCATACCGGCAGGTATCCTTGCTGATGCGCCGTCCTCCCGGCCGTGAGGCTTATCCTGGAGACATTTTTTACAACCATTCACGTCTTCTTGAGCGTGCGGCTAAACTAAATGATGAACTCGGAGCAGGATCCCTTACTGCTCTCCCAATAATCGAGACCCAGGCTGGGGACGTTTCTGCATATATTCCCACAAACGTTATCTCTATTACTGACGGTCAGATCTACCTGGAGCCGAGCCTGTTTTTTGCAGGCGTCAGGCCTGCGATCAACGTAGGTTTGTCAGTATCCCGGGTCGGTGGGGCCGCCCAGGAAAAGGCCATGAAAAAGGTAGCTGGTACTTTGCGGCTCGATCTAGCCCAGTATCGTGAACTTGAATCATTTGCCGCCTTTGGGTCTGATCTTGATGAATCAACGAGGAAACAACTCATACGTGGTGAAAGGCTCGTTGAGATATTAAAGCAACCCCAGTACCAGCCGCTTCCACTTGAGAAGCAGGTAGCTATAATTTATGCTGGCACCAAGGGATTCCTTGATGAATTCCCGGTGGATGTTCTCGGTAAATACGAGGCAGGTCTGTACCAGTTCATAGAGAACCGGTATCCCCAGATCTACGAAAGGATAAAGGAGACAAGGGATATCGATGAAGAGACCGACGAACTTTTGAAGAAAGCCTTGACCGAGTATAATGATGAATTCAGGGACACCATCAAGTAGTGCTGGCGAATAGTTCCTGCAACATTACTCAAACAAGGAAGGGCGAGTGGATAAATGGCATCGTTAAAAGAGATAAAGACCAAGATATCTGGAGTCAAGAAGACGAGGCAGATTACAAAGGCCATGAATATGGTGGCTGCTTCGAAACTTCGCGGCGCCCAGACAGCCATGGAGGCGTTTCGCCCTTATGCGGAAAAGTTTGCGTCGGTTCTGGCAAGTGTAGCTGCGAAATCCGGCGATGATGCTAGTCCATTGCTTGTTCCGCGTGAGGAGGTAAAGCGCGTTCATGTCGTTTTGTGCACATCCGACAGGGGGCTTTGCGGTGGCTTCAATACCCATTTGATAGAGACTGCGGAGGGCTTCATCGAAACATTTCCGAACAAGGAGGCCTCTTTTTCTTTAACCTGCTTCGGTAAAAAAGGCCGTGACTGGGCTAATAAGATGAAGCTTGAGATTTCCGAGGAATATCTCAACATTGTGGGCACTCGCTTTGGTTTTGAAGTAGTTGTAAGATGCGGGCAGCGGCTGATTGATGAATTCCTTTCTGGAAAAATAGACGAGGCCTATGTCATTTTCTCCAAATTCATCAGTATGGGTACACAGGCGCCGACTATCACGAAGTTGCTTCCCATAGCCGTAGCACAGGATGATTCTGAATCTGAAGTCGAAGATAAGCCCTACCAGGCTGAGCATATATACGAACCTTCGGCTGCTGAGCTTCTTGCAACTATTCTCCCCAAAAATGTTTATGTTCAACTGTATGACGCATTACTTGAAACTTCAACAAGCGAGCATGCCGCCAGGATGCGGGCCATGGATAATGCAACAAAGGCCTGCAACGATATGATTGAGAGCCTGACACTAGCGTTCAATAAAGCCCGACAGGCCGCCATTACTACCGAATTGATGGATATCGTCGGCGGCGCCGAAGCCTTGAGAGGATAAAGACAAGGTTCATATATAGAGTCTTATTTATAGGAGGATGATTCATGGCAGAGAATATCGGTAGAATCATACAGGTAATGGGACCGGTCGTCGACGTTGAATTCGAGCAGGGAAAACTGCCCGATCTTCTTACGGCCCTTCTTATAACGAACCCGGCCATCAATGATGAGGAGGATAACCTTGTGGTCGAGGTGGCCCAGCACTTAGGCGATAATGTCGTACGTACTATCGCCATGGACGTAACCGACGGCCTGGTAAGGGGCATGCCCGTTAAGGATACTGGTAATCCCATCATGGTTCCGGTGGGCCCGCCGGCCCTAGGAAGGGTTTTGAATGTTGTGGGACGCCCGGTTGATGGGCTCGGGCCGGTCAATCAGGAGAAGATGTACCCCATACATCGCCCGGCGCCTGCATTGACTGAACAGAACGTTGAAGTCCAGGTTCTTGAAACCGGGGTCAAGGTTATCGACCTGCTGGTTCCCTTCCCCAGGGGCGGCAAAATGGGCATGTTCGGTGGTGCTGGAGTCGGCAAGACCGTTATCATGATGGAGATGATCAATAATATCGCCATGCATCACGGCGGTATTTCCGTCTTTGCCGGCGTGGGGGAACGTACCCGCGAGGGGAATGACCTTTACCACGAGATGAAGGATTCCGGGGTCTTGTCCAAAGCGGCACTCGTGTACGGCCAGATGACAGAACCTCCCGGTGCCCGCGCACGGGTTGCCTTGACGGCTCTGACCTCGGCGGAGTATTTCCGCGATGAAGAAGGGCAGGACGTTCTTCTTTTTATTGACAATATTTTCCGTTTTACCCAGGCAGGCCAGGAGGTCTCATCACTTCTAGGCCGTATGCCTTCAGCTGTCGGCTACCAGCCGACACTTGCTGTTGAGCTCGGTGAACTACAGGAACGAATCACTTCTACAAACAAGGGTTCAATTACCGCGGTTCAGTGTGTTTATGTGCCTGCTGACGACCTGACAGACCCTGCTCCGGCAACGACTTTTGCGCACCTTGACGGTACTGTCGTCCTCTCGCGCCAGATAGCTGAGCTCGGTATATATCCTGCGGTCGATCCTCTTGACTCTTCTTCCAGGATTCTTGATCCTAATTTTATAGGTACCGATCATTACCAGGTTGCGCGCCAGGTGCAGATGATCCTGCAGAAGTACAAGGATCTCCAGGATATAATCGCCATCCTTGGTATGGATGAACTTTCTGACGAGGATAAGGTTACTGTTCAGCGTGCAAGAAAGATTCAAAGGTTCCTTTCACAGCCGTTCCATGTGGCGGAGCAGTTTACCGGCATGCCCGGCGTTTACGTGAAGCTCGAGGATACCATCCGTGGCTTCAAGGAAATTTGCGAGGGCAAGCACGATGATATACCTGAGCAGGCGTTCTATATGGTTGGAACCATTGAGCAGGCTGTGGAAAAGGCGAAGAAAATGGCCGATGCGGCCTAATAAAAGGTGGATCTATGGCTGAGACGATACAGTTGGAAATCGTTACTCCTGAGAGGTATGTTGTAAGCGATTCTGCGCAGATTGTCATGGCTCCCGGAGCCCTTGGGGAATTTGGGGTGTTGCCAGGACATACTCCGCTCCTTACATCGCTTGAAATCGGGAAGGTGAAGTATGTGGATTCATCCGGGAAGGAGCATTTCGCCTTTGTTAACGGCGGATTTGCTGAAGCACTTCCTGATCGTGTGACAATCCTTGCCGAATCCGCGGAGCTTGCCGAGAATATCGATATTGAAAGGGCGAAAGCAGCTTATGAAAGAGCAAAGAAGCGCCTGGATAATCCAACACCTGACATAGATGTGCCCAGGGCAAAGGCTGCCATGTTGCGTGCCATGGCCCGTATGCGAATTGTCGAGATGATCCAGGGTTAAAAAGGCTTACAATTTAAATACCTCATTAATTTATCTTTTTGTGATTGCTTGCCATGGTGAATCACCTTGGCGATTAAAGCAAAATTGTCTGTATTGGCGATAGTGATATAAATATTAAAGGGACAATCCAATGGCTGTTCGGGTTGTCCTTTTTTTTTATGTATCTATTGTGTATATGCGTTCAAACCTTTATTGCCGATCAGCCTGTACAGGATCTGTCAGCTGTTGGATATTCTTTTGACAATTTATTTCCTGCAAAATGACCCGGTTCATGATATAAATGATTTATATTCGAACCTGTGACGGGAACTGGTATATTTTTATAAGAAATTATTTATTATTAGTCTGTTATAAAACAAATTCCAGCGGGCGTTTTTCACCTGAAGGGTCGTCTGCCCTTTTGGTGCTTTTCCGCATTCTGCCTGCTTCTCCGGGACGGTGCCACATAGTTTTTTACTATTGCCTGCTGTTGCCTTCGCGCATCAGGCATAGGGGTATATGCTAGCAGATCCTGGTCAATGACTCATGCATGACCTGGCAAGAGGGCTGAAAAAATTTATTTCCCTGATGATAATTTTGAGGCTGAGCGGATCGAGATGAATCAGCGAGATTTTTCGAAACTAAGCATTATCATACTTGCCGCTGGCAAGGGTAAACGCATGAAGTCCAGCCTTGCAAAGGTGCTCCACAAGGTTTGCGGCCGGGAAATGATATTGCATGTTCTCGATACGGCAAGCCTGTTGGAAAATGCGAATATATTTGTCGTGGTCGGCCATCAGGCAGACAGGGTCAAAGAGGTGGTGGTTAGCGACTATCCTGATACAACCTTTGTACTTCAAGAAGAGCAGCGTGGTACAGGGCATGCGGTGATGTGCGCCATGCCTGCCTTGCCATCCGATACAAAGCGTGTAATCATATTATGCGGTGATGTCCCTCTTATCCGTCCGGAAACCCTTTTCAGGCTTGTTTCAGAGCACGAAACCCGCGGCTTGACCGTGACTATAGTTGGTATCCAGGTAGACGATCCAACCGGTTATGGAAGGATTGTTCAAGATGAAAAAGGCATGGTAAAGGCAATTGTAGAGGAGCTTGACGCAGATCCTGTTCAGCGTGGGATCAGGACAGTTAATTCCGGCGTTTATTGTGTAGACCGTGATTTTCTTGCTCTTTCATTGAAGGAGCTTGACTGTTCAAATGCCCAGGGAGAATATTATCTTACTGATATCGTATCTGTCGCTGCCAGGCGCGGTGAACGAATCGGTATGATTTTGGCCGGAGATCCATTTGAAATGAAAGGGGTAAACACCACCGGGGAACTGAAACAGGTTGAGGATGTGATGTCGCGCTCACAAAAAACTTGATACGTGTCTGCCGCAAAATCTTGTATGATGATCCTTAAAACTTCATTCGTTAACGAGATCTCCCGCTTAGTTTTACGAATAAACATATATTATTTCGTCTATTAGGGTAAATCGCCGACCGGCGCTGCTGATTAATCATTTGGATTTATTTTACTGATGAAGTATGGGGAACCTTCCCTTGCCTTTAAAAAACTTTTTTATTGTACCATGAAAATACCTCTTGTGCCGGGGAAAAACGGCTTTGTTTTCATGTTCGGAGGTTATTGCGGTCAAGCATGAAAGTTGCGAGGTCAAGATAAGGCAAATGCAACTTGTTTTAAGAATTTGGAAAAGTTGATGCATTACAAAAGCGTAAAACGGAAAAATATTGACTTTGTTCAATGCTGGGAATATTAATCAAGAAAAAGAGGTAAGACGGTGGATACTCAAGAAATGATGCGTCAGTTCGATCTGCTCGAAAAGAAGGTGGCTGCGCTGGTTCAGCGATGCCGAAGCCTTGAAGAGATCAGGTCCGGTTTGGAAGAGAAAGTGTTGCATTTACAAGAGCAGTTGAAACAGAAAGAGGATGCAGAGCGGAAGTTTCATGAATTGAGATCAAAGGTTATTGAAAAAGTCGACAGGTTGATTGCAACGATCGATATGGCTGCAGATCAGTAAAGATACTTGTACGAAACTAGGCAAAACGAATTACGGTGGGCTGTGAACAAAATTATCACCGTTGAGATCCTGGGAGAGCGGTTTAGTTTCAAAACTGATGAGACTGACGTTGACCCGCAGAGGGTGGTCGACTATGTTGTCAGTGTTATCGATGAGATAGCGCACCGCTTACCCGAAAATATCCGGAGCACCAACAAGACTGCGATTTTGGTTCAAGCGGCACTGGATATTGCCCGCCAGTTTTTGATTTGCAGGCAGGATCAGACCAGATTGATGGAAATCATTAACAGGCGTACCAAACGCCTGGCGGTTTTACTTAAAAATCTTTCATGATTTCCGGCCTGGAGGGCAAGCCGGAAAAAGTTGAAAAACCCCCTGCCGTGTTCGTGATTGAAACGTGCCCCATGATCCAACATCTAAATACAAGGGAGTCTTCTCTGGCTTCGGTGTGCAGGTTCCGCGAGTACGGAAAAGCCTAAAGAAGTCATAAGACGCCCACCTAGGTGAGCCAGGTTCTAGGCTCTTTCAACACGACACGGCGGGGTTCCTTTGTTCTCGCCGGTATAAAAAATTGCATAAGCATAACAAGCATCAGTTCTTATGAATTTTTGAGGGCGCATCCTTTAATCTGTTTACTTTGTTGATGAATTTGTTACGTCATTTTTTTAAGTAATGTAATGGCTTAAGCTGCCGTCACATCATCGTATCCTACCGCTTGCCTCCATTTCATCTGCTACATGGATTGCTTCCATCGAAACAAGCAGCATTTCCGTGCGTCAGGTTTTTTGGTTGCAGCTATTGCTGCATCTGGATTAAATAATCCGAAATATTTTTCAGGTAATTGCATACGTTATTGATGCGAGATCATTTACCAGCGGATAAAACAGAACATTAAATAGATACAGTTTGCTGGAAACCCTGTTTTTCAGCTGATTGTAACACATATGTCGGGGGTGATATGCAGGGTTATGCTGTTATTTTTTTGGTTATCGGCGCCTTTGTAGGTTATTTTGCCGCTCAGATGATAAGGGAACGGATCGCCTCGCAAAAGATTGAGGATGCCCGTGAAAAGGCGAAGATGATCGTTGAGTCGGCGGAACGCCGGGCCGAAGCTCTTATTAGAGAAGCCGAACTTGAGGCAAAGGATCGGCTTCTCAAGATGAAAAGTGATTTTGATGCCAGGAATGCCGAGGCGACCGAGGAGCTGAAACGTTTTGAAAAGCGCCTCATCCAGAAGGATGAGGTTCTCGAAAAAAAGCAGGAACAGCTAGACCTGCAGTTGAAGGAACTGATCAGGCGCGAAAAGGATATTACGAAAAAAGAAGCTTTCCTTGCCTCAGAGGAACAACGTTACAAGGAGTTGATAGAGCAACAGACCCGGAAGCTCGAATCGATTTCCGGGATGACGGCCGATGAGGCAAAGGCCGCCCTTATGCAGTCCATGGAGGAAGAGGCCCGTCATGACAGCGCTAAGATGATCCAGAGGATAATTTCAGAAGCCAAGGAAGAGGCTGACAAAAAGGCTAAAAAAATCATTGCTACTGCTATCCAGAGGTATTCAGGCGATTACGTGGCCGAAAGAACCGTCTCTGTGGTGCAGTTACCGGATGACGAGATGAAGGGGCGCATTATTGGCCGGGAGGGCCGTAATATCCGGGCGCTTGAGGCTGCTACCGGTGTCGATGTTCTTATTGATGATACACCCGAGGCAGTTACGCTTTCAGGTTTCAATCCGGTCAGGAGAGAAGTGGCGCGGCTTGCTCTTATTCGGCTCATTGAAGATGGAAGGATCCACCCGGCAAGAATTGAGGAGGTGGTCAAAAAGGTTGATCAGGAAGTCGAGGCAGCCATCAAGGAGGCAGGTGACCAGGCCGCGTTTGATTTGGGTGTACATGGTATAAGCAATGAGCTGATAAAGTACCTAGGCCGTTTGAAGTTCCGTACGAGTTATGCCCAGAATGTCTTGCAACATTCCATTGAGGTGGGATTCCTGTGTGGTGCCATGGCCGGAGAACTTGGGTTGAACGTCAAGCTTGCCAAGCGGATGGGCCTGCTTCACGATATAGGAAAGGCTGTTGATCAGGAGATGGATGGTTCCCATGCCGAGATAGGGGCAAGGTTAGCCAAGAAATACGGTGAGTCACCAAAGGTTGTTCATGCAATTGCCGCACATCACGAAGAAGTTCCTCCAGAATCAGTTTATGATCTGCTCGTCCAGGCAGCGGATAGCCTTTCAGGGGCAAGGCCTGGCGCCAGAAAGGAGCTTCTTGAAAATTATATCAGGCGCCTTGAAGAACTGGAAAAGATTGCCAGACTTCACAAAGGTGTTGCAAATGCATATGCCATACAGGCCGGCCGTGAGATACGGGTCATTGTGGACAGCAACAGGATTTCCGACGATGACGCTATACTGCTGAGCCGTGATATTGCAAAGAAAATAGAAGAAACACTGACTTTTCCAGGCCAGATAAAGGTAACCGTAATAAGAGAGACCAGGGCGGTTGAATATGCAAATAAGTGACCTGCTTCAGCAAATCGATGCCTGATGGTTGTTCTGTATCATCTTTTTCAACACAATGAGGAAGATTTTTTCAACACAATGAGGAAGATTTAAATGAATGTGATCGACCTGCTTGAGAAACGCGGTTTCATTGACGCCACAACTCATGACAAAGAATTAAGGCAACATATTGACAATGATGCTCCAGTTACATGCTACATAGGGTTTGATCCAACAGCCTCATCCCTCCACGTGGGGAGTCTTGTGCCCATAATGGCGCTAGCCCACATGCAGAAGGCCGGGCACCGCCCCATTGCCCTTGTGGGCGGGGGAACCGGGCTTGTGGGTGATCCCAGCGGGAAGACAGAGATGCGCCCGCTTTTGACCATGGAGGAGATTGAAACTAATGCGGCTGGAATAAAGGCCCAACTAGCTAGGTTTATTGATTTTTCAGACAACAAGGCCTTGCTTGTAAACAATGCTGATTGGCTGGTTGAACTAAAATACATTCCTTTCTTGCGTGATATCGGGAGGCATTTTTCCGTAAACAGGATGATCAAGGCTGAAAGCTATCGGATACGACTGGAGTCAGATGAAGGTCTTAATTTCATTGAATTCAATTACATGTTGCTCCAGGCATACGATTTCCTGAAATTATACGAGATGTACGGCTGCAGGATACAGATGGGGGGGAGTGATCAGTGGGGGAATATAGTGGCTGGTATAGATCTGATAAGAAGGGTTAAAAACGGCTCCGCCTTCGGGATTACGTTCCCCCTTGTGACTACGAGCAGTGGTGCGAAAATGGGCAAGACCGCGGCCGGCGCTGTCTGGCTTGATCCTGACAGGACCAGTCCATATGATTATTTCCAGTACTGGATGAATACAGATGACAGGGACGTCAAGAGGTTTCTGCTTTTGTTTACATTTTTGCCTGAATCTGAGTTGGACTGTATAGACAACTTCAAAGATGCTGATTATAATATGGCAAAAACCGTGCTTGCGTTTGAGGCCACTATGCTTGCTCATGGCAAAGAGGAGGCTGAAAAGGCACTTAACGCTGCAAGGGCTGTTTTTTCCATACGTGATATTCCGGCTGACCTCTTTCCTTCTTCTTCCATTCACAAGGCTGGATCAACCGAAGGCAAGTCGGTCCCTGAATTTTTGATAGGAAAAGACGAGGTCGGTTCGGGCATTCCTGCATATCAGCTTTTTTGTAAATGCGGGCTTGTGCGATCAATGAGCGAGGCCAGGCGTCTTATCAAGCAGGGGGGAGCATATATCGAGGGTATTCGTGTAACCGAGATTGATCATCTGGTCACCCCGGAGGAGCTTTCTGGTCAGGGATTGATGCTCAGGGCGGGCAAGAAGAAGTACCAGAGGGTGAGACTTGGCGAATAGGAGTTCTGTTGAGTTTAGTTTTTTTGTGAGGGATGTAAAAAAGTCAATTTTTCTTCTTGACAAAAGTTGGTCATGGGTTTAGAAAGTGCG
>CAYVIE010000037.1:0-21440 GCA_964451355.1 uncultured Desulfobacteraceae bacterium | reverse complement strand
GAATTTTTGATAGGGTTGAATCTTTTTCTTAGTATCAAAATTTCAACTTTTTACGGGTCCATCATACGGCCTAGGGAGTTTTGGCCCCGGCCGGGGGCGGGGAGAGTTAATCCTTGCCGCTTTTTTTTGTGCCGATCTTGGATGAATCAAGGGGGATGACCTGTGCCCCGGTCTGCTGGCCCCTGTTTTGTCCGTTTTCATTGTAATTCCAGTCTCCCCAGAAATCCTCTATAATCCTGAACAGCAATGGATTTACAATCTCTTCTGCAAGCCTTCCATATAGAAGGTCCAGATGGTTTGCTCCTTCAATTACGATGTCTATGAGCTGGCTTGGTTCATCGGTGATCTTTATTTTATCTATATCGCCAGGGGATTCAATGTGAAACATTCGCTTTATCCTATGCGGATACAGGGCGGAATATTTCGTGTTGGCAGGCGGTGCGAGCGGATCCTTGCTCCCCCAGAAGTGGACCACAGGGATCGAGTCAGGGAATACTCCAAGATGGGTTGAATAGTTGAAGCGTGTCTCATCCATTCTTTTGAATCCCTGTCCATTGTAGATAGCTTTTAAAAACTGGAATCCAAGGCCCAACGGTACTGATTCAACGACCTTGTCGATGTACCAGCGTGTAAATTCTTTGCTGAAGCTTTGGTTTTCAGGACAGATGAGGAAGTTGAGGTCGCCGATATTGGTCATCACTATTCTGTGCATAAGGTCAGATATGATGGGAAACTGCATGAAAAACAGCAACAAGTCCTTTACCGGGACGTTTCTCAGTCTCAGGATTCTAGACAGGTGGTTCAGCCAAAGAACCGATGGATATATCAAATGTGATTCCTTGTCGAAAAACTTTGGAGAACCAAGTGTTATGATCCCGCGTACCTCCTTTAAATATTCCGCGGCTTTTTGAGGAGAAGGTAGCACTCTGTTCAAAAGAACTCTTTGCTCCGGGGTCAGATCCTGTATTTCGTTGATGTGAAGCCTGAGGTTCCATAAAAGAACCATGAATTCGGAAATGATACCTCCCATGCTGTGGCCAATAAGAATAGCGGGTTTTCCGCGGCTTCTTTTGTAAGTATGGTGCAGCACCGTGGGAAGGTCATAATCTATGAGGGTGTCGACGGTGTAAAAAGGATCGAAATGGCCTTCGTTTATTCCCATTCCCCTGGGATCAAAAAGATAGACCCAGCAGTTTTTATCCGCTAGGTCCTTTGCCAGGGACTGCTGGTTTGTCAGGTCATAGCAGTTGCTGTTGTTCGCAAATCCAGGCACTAGAATTACAGAGGGTCTTGTATCGCCGGACGTAACTCCTTCTATGCTGACAAGCCGCCTGAATTTTATTTCCTTTCCCTGTTCCGTATAATCACGATAAAATACGATTTCATAATCACCACGTCCGTTTTCAGTGCTTTCCTCTATAATACTCTCGAAGTATGCGGGAAGGCGTTTTTCACGTAGAGTCTCTTTAAGGATACGCCGTCTGGCCGCTTCTTCGTATATCTCGGCAAAAAAAACTCCGGGAATTTCAAAGCGTGAAACAAGTTCTTTCAACTGTTTTTTTGTAAGGATTATGACATTTTCAGTAAGCCTTATTTTCCCGCATTCCAGGTCTGCAATAAGAATATTTTTTATTTTGCTTCTGGGCACCCTTATGCCGGTTACCCTCAATATGATATGATAAAGAGTCAATGCAAGTTTCCCGGCGGCTATATGCCTTATTTCCCGCTGTGTTTTTATAAGTTCCGGTGAAACAGGAAGCCCAAGCCGCAATTGGCCTTCGTAAAAGCGGCTGTAAGAATCATAGGCTGCATTGATTATCTTTGCGACCAGTTCATTGGTCAGAAATCTGATAGTATTTTTTCGTAAGTATTTGATATTCTCAGCTATTCTCAGGGCTCCGCTTTTGCTTTTTTGCAGGACCCCTGAAACATTTATATTTTGTGGCTTTACCTTCATCAGTTTGTTTTTTATTGTAGTGGCCGGGAAATGGGCTTTTTCTGATTTCAACCCTGAATCCTTGCAGGGATATCTGTTTTTTTCTTTTGGGCTGTTTTTTGTTTTGCTTCTCATATATGCACGATGTCCTGATTTTTATTTAATGTTTTAAAATTTAATAAAGATAAAATTTTCAAGTATTTTTACTTGTTACGTAAGCCTTCATTATCAGGAAGGCCACCTGAAATCAACCATGAACTACATGAGTATAAATCCGGAGGCAAGATCAAAAATTCAGAGCATGTGCTGATACGGACAGACAAGAGGAGGAAAAAATCCGGTTCAGAAAAAAAAGCTTTATTTATATAGGGAACAGAGTATAACACGCGGTTGTTTTTAAAGAAAATATAATGAATATCGTAATTTTTCTATTTCATATCACCGTACATTGAAAAATGTTTTTGACGCATTGTGTCATAACGCTTGACATCATTTATTTAAATGCATTAATTTTTATGAATGACGGACTTACCGTGAAAACACCTCCATGGCCTGGGAGAAAGGCGTCCTTGTTTTCACCGGGGGTGATTGCTGCTAATCATTAAAATTTACAAGTTCATCATAACAGGTGGTAAAAAAGCAACTAGTTTCTGTCGCGGATTCGGAATCTTTGTGTGACATCCGCCGGTTACAATAATATTTCCTGTGGTTATGGTGTAGTCGGCCTATAAACTTTACGATGTAACGGCTGCAAGGAGAATCCTCATATGGAAGACAAGTACATAGGCGCAATCGATCAGGGGACCACCAGTACGCGGTTTTTCATTTTTGACGCAAACGGCAATATTGTTTCCATGCATCAGCTCGAGCACAGGCAGATTTTTCCCAAGCCCGGCTGGGTGGAGCACGATCCAATGGAGATAGTGGAAAAGACAGAATCGGTGATACGTCACGCCATGGTCAAGGCCGGTATAACAGGTGACAGAATTGCCGCGCTGGGTGTGACAAATCAGCGTGAGACCACGGTTGTATGGGATCCGGAAACGGGCAAGCCTTATCATAATGCAATCGTTTGGCAAGATACAAGGACCTCTGAGATATGCGCTGCGCTTTCGGCGGATGCTGGTAAAGACAGGTTCAGGAACAAGGTCGGGCTTCCCCTTGCGACCTATTTTTCAGGCCCAAAGATAAAATGGCTTATGGATGAGGTGCCGGGAGTAAAGAACGCCGCAATAAATGGCCGGGCGCTTTTCGGTACCATGGATACATGGCTGATCTGGTGGTTGACCGGCGGGCCGCGTAATGGTGTTCATGTGACCGACGTCACCAATGCGGGCAGGACAATGCTCATGGGGCTTGAGTCGCTTGCGTGGGATCCTGAAATGCTGGAAACGTTCAAGATTCCGGAAAAGATGTTGCCTGCTATCCGCTCGTCATCCGAAGTGTATGGATATACGCCAAAAGACGGGGTGTTTGGAGCAAGTATCCCGGTATCCGGTGACCTGGGCGACCAGCAGGCCGCTCTTTTCGGACAGACATGTTTCAGTCCCGGCGAGGCCAAGAATACTTATGGAACAGGGTGCTTCATGCTTCTTAACACAGGCGGTAAACCGGTTACCTCAAGGCATGGATTGCTTACAACGGTTGCATACCAGATAGGTGATGGTGATCCGGTTTATGCCCTTGAAGGTTCTATCGCCATAGCCGGATCCCTGGTCCAGTGGTTCAGGGACAATCTTGGGATGATAAGGACCTCAGACGAAATAGAGTCATTGGCCCGCAGCGTTGATGACAACGGCGGTATATATTTCGTACCGGCTTTTTCAGGTCTTTTTGCGCCTCACTGGAAAACAGAGGCAAGGGGGGTTATTACCGGGCTTACCCATTACATAAACAAGGGTCATTTCGCCAGGGCCGTTCTGGAGTCATGCGCATACCAGGCCAAGGAAATTTTTGTAGCCATGGAGAATGATTCGGGTGTTCCTTTGAAATCCTTGAAGGTTGACGGCGGCATGACGCGAAACGACCTTTTGATGCAGTTTCAGGCCGATATCCTGGATATCCCTGTGATCAGGCCGAAAAACAAGGAGACTTCTGTGCTGGGCGCCGCATATGCCGCAGGGCTTGCAGTCGGCTTCTGGCGCGATACCGATGAACTCGCGCGCCATTGGGCCATTGATAAACGCTGGGATCCCATGATGGATCAGGATACCAGAAACAGGCTCTTTGCAGGCTGGCTCAAGGCGGTTGAGAAAAGTTACAATTGATGTGTCAAAGTTTGGAATTAAGGTAAACCTGATAAGAATTTTGATGGGTTAATCGTATCGTTAAAATTTTAGGAGGGGATTGATGCTGCCTGATTATTTTGAATTTTCACTTCCCACCCGGGTTGTTTACGGGATCGGAATCCTCAAGAATATCGAGCCTGCTGTGAAAGCTTTCGGAAAACGTAAGGCCTTGCTGGTTACCGACGAGATATTGCGCAAGACAGGTCCGGCAGAAAAGGTGATAAACGGTTTTGCGCGCACCAGCATAGAAATCAAGGCGATATTCGACAAGGTACCCCCCAACTCAACCATTGAGAGTGTGGAAAAGTGTGCCTCCATGGCGCGTTCAAAGAAATGTGACATGATTATAGCCGTGGGCGGTGGTAGTGTCATTGATACAGCCAAGGTCGCAAACGTGGTGGCTGTGAAAGGTGGTAAGGTCGAAGATCACATGGGAGCTTATCTGCTTGATCCAGGAGAATCCCTGCTTCCGATGATCATTATTCCGACCACCGCTGGAACAGGGTCAGAAGTGACCAAGGTTGCAGTGATCGCGGATCCTGAGAATGATGTGAAGCTGCCGTTTGCAGAAGAGCATTTCCTGCCCAGCCTGGCGATTCTTGATCCCGAGGTGACAGCATCCATGCCTGGCAAACTTACTGCGGCAACCGGGATGGATGCCCTTACTCACGCCATAGAGGCTTATGTTGACAAGGAATGGTCACCCGCATCTGATGCAATGGCCTTGCACGCCATCCGGCTGATTTCAGGTAACATACTTCTCGCATGCGCGTACCCGGAGAACCTCGAGGCAAGGGGTGGGATGCTTGTGGGCAGTTTCCTTGCTGGTGTCGCGTTTTCTCATTCAATGGTCGGTATGGCCCACGGAATATCTCATGCACTTGGCGGTGTCTATCATATACCGCATGGACTTGCCAATGCGCTGGTACTCCCCGAGGTCATGGAGTACAATATGGATGCATGCGTGCAGCGTTACGCGGATATAGCTGCGGCCATGGGGATAACACTGCCTCGTATAATTGCGGAAAGCCAGAGTCTCGTTGAGGCAAGTAGTATAAGCTTGCTGGATCAGGTTTCAGGAATGCTTTCCAGTATAAAACCGTGGTTTGAAACTCAATCCCACAAGGCGAAGCGGCTTGCCAATAAAGCGCTTTCAAGTCTTGATTTCATAGACGGATGGTTTGCAAAGTGGGCGGCCAAGGCCGCTGTTGAAAAGGTTAGAATGATAAACAGGCAGCTTGCTTATCTAACCGGGATGCCGTTGAATTTAAAGGATGCCGGCATAAAAGACAACCTGGCCAAGCTCGAACAGGTGGCGACCACTGCGATGGAAGATGGTTCCATGCTTTACAATCCGGTTGAGCCCACAAGGGAAGCGGTAATGGATATTGTTAGGAAGGTTTATCATTCCAAGACCACACCCTTGCCGGTCAACAAGAAGGATTTGAAGATAGCAGCGCAAAAAGCAAAGGAAAAGGATGCCAAAAACGTATTTTCAGACACCCGGATGCTCTATGATGTTCTTGTGGGGTTCTTTGAGATGTTGAAAAAACATCCCGAAATCGGACCGGCCCTGAAAAAGACGAATCTGTTGATCCAGTTCAGGTACAAGAATCCCGACGGGGTTATAACCATTGACGCGACCGGGGATGATTTAAAGATAATAACCGGAGAGTTCGATGGAAAGCCGGAAGTCACCATGAGCATGAATGCTGATTTCGCCCACAAGTTCTGGCACGGCAAGGCCAACCTTGTGACCGCCCTGACCCGAAGGCTCGTTGTTGCAAAGGGTAATGTGCCCAAAACCTTGAGGCTTCTGCCGATACTGGATCCAGCATACAAGTTGTATCCTGAGTATCTCAAGAAAAAGGGGCTTTCCCATCTGATCATGGAATAAGTCCGCGTTTGCAAAGACATCAGGCAATCCTGTGATGTTATAGCCGGCATGCAAATCAGGTTTGAACTTGAAAATGGTTTGTTGAAAAAATGACTGATCGCAGTGAACCATACAAGGAGAATATTCCAGGCAGGTATTACGTTACTAAGGTCTGTATCGGCTGTACTCTGTGTGCGGAAATAGCCCCTGCTAATTTCAAGGAAAATCTGGATGAAGATATTCCTTACGACCATTGCTTTATTTACAAACAGCCGGAGACCGAGGAGGAAATGCTTCTTTGCAGGGAAGCCATGGAATTATGTCCTGCAAGGGCTATACACGATAATACCCTTGCCCGCCGGGATGAGAAGATCTGAAACATTAGAGTGTTTGGGACTATGCGGACTATGCAGCAATTATCAGCGCATAGTATTTAAAGGCTGTAAATAAACCATTTCTATAGCTTAATATTATCATAAACCGTTTCACTATCTTAGTTCAAGGAGGGGATGTAAATGAGCACAAAACAAATCGTCAGCGTGAGCCTCGGCTCAAGTGACAATGATTATGAATTTGAAGCCGAGTTCATGGGGAAGAAGTTCAATATCAAGAGGATCGGTACAGACGGGGATGCCAATGTGGCTGCAGAGATCCTCAAGGATTGGGATGGCAAGGCTGATGCCATAGGTCTGGGCGGGATTAATTTTGCTTACGCCATTGGATCCTCCAAGGCCATGCAGAGGCAAAAGAGCCTCATAAACAAGCTCAGAAAGCAGATCGATTCCCCTTTGACCACGGGGGAGAGCTTGAGGCAGGTCTCTTTTGAATGGGCCATCCGGCATATACAGTTCAAGTTCGGCAACAACTACTTCGACTACAACAAGGTTCTTATCCTTTCGGGGTTGATAAACTACCATATCGCAAAGGCGCTGTCGGAATACACGGACAACATGACCTTTGCTGATCCTATTTTTGAAAACGGCATACCCAAATTCCTATATTCCATAGATGAGCTCGAGATGTATGCAAAGGGAATCCATGACATCCTCGAATGGGTTCCGACCAAGAGGTTTGCGGATTCGCTTATCCCCATAAAGAAATGGAACGAATTTATCGTCCGCAAGGCCATGCAGAGTAATCACGTCATCGTGGTTCCTTCTTTCGATTTCATGGATTATGTTAAGGATTGCGGTATAGAGGAGCTTGGCGGCAAGACGATCATCTCGGCGACGGTATATGAAGATCGCGTACAGTTTCTCAAGGAACGAGGGGTCAACGTCATCATAGACTGCACTCCCAAGATCCTTGACTACGTTGTGGGCTTTAACGTACTTGAGGCAATGATCAGTGCCGCCCTTGAAATCCCGCTGGATCAATTGACATATGACGACATACTTGAAGTCATAAGTGAACAGCACATGGATCCCAGGGTCATATACCCCCAGGGAGAGTTCAGGCGGATCAATCGTTTTGCATTCGTGATACATCCATTGACCCAGGCCCAGTTGAAGAAGGATCCGACCATAGAGCTTATCTCAAGGTATACCCCGCCGGTGGTTCTGGATACCATTGAAAAGATCATAGCCTATTCTCCTCCTTTTGTTTATTCAAAGGTTACAGGGGTAAAGTCGCCGCTCGGAGTCGAGGCTGAAGGATGGCTGATTACCGTTGGGGGGACCCCGAAGGAGATGCTTGCGCACCCGCCGGAGTTTACCTACAAGCGGCTCCTCCAGGCGGCCAGGATGGCAAAGAGGATGGGGGCCCAGATAATGGGGCTTGGCGCATTTACGAAGGTGGTGGGAGACGCTGGAGTGACCGTGGCGAAAAAAGCCGATATTCCAATCACAACCGGTAATAGTTACAGCGCCTCGGGGGCCTTATGGGCCGCGGCAGACGCAGCAAGGCGCATGGGCCTGATAAAGGTGCAGAAAGGAAAGCGCCTCAAGGCCAAAGCCATGGTTGTCGGGGCTACAGGCGCCATCGGGTCGGTCTGCTGCAGACTGCTTGCCATGGCGTTTACCGATATTTACATGGTCGACGTAAGGCATGCGAGGCTGCTTGCCCTGAAGGAGTCTATTCTCGAGGAGACCCCCGGCGTGAACATCGAGATATCAACACGTGCTGACAAGTTTGTTTCTGATATGGATGTAATAGTTACAGCTACATCAGCTGCGGGCAAGCAGGTTATAGATATAATGAAGGTAAAGCCCGGCTGCATCATTACTGACGTAGCAAGGCCCCTTGATATCTCCCCCGAGGATGCGGCAAAGCGTCCCGATGTCCTGGTGATCGAGTCCGGCGAGATTCTTTTGCCAGGTGATGTGGAGATGAAGGATATAGGTCTTCCTCCCAAGGTGGCCTATGCATGTCTTGCCGAGACAATAGTGCTCGCATTGGAAGGCCGTTTCGAGACCTATACTATTGGCCGCAACATAGAATGGCAGAAAGTCAAGGAGATATACAAGCTGGGCCTGAAGCATGGTATGCGTCTTGCCGCCATATCCGGGCCGAAGGGCGTCTATTCCGATGCAGATATCGCAAGGGTCGCCCGCCTTGCGAAGGCAGCCAGGGAGGGCAGGGACCCCTTGAAGGTACTGGAGGAAGAGCAGCAGCAATTCGCCAATGCCGCCGGATAATCCCGGAGACAGGGAATATCGCCTGGAATTACAACAAAGTGTATGCTTTCAGAAAACATCTTACCGGCATGGAGGATAGATGATCATAGGGTTCGTGCAGACCAAGGGAGGCACGGGAAAAAGCACCCTTGCGATGAATACAGCCTTTTCAAAATGCTACCAGCAGCTTTTTGAAAGTATTGCCTTGGTCGAATTGGATCCGCAGGGAACCCTGCGGAACTGGTGGAGGGATAGGGAAGAAGCCGGGCTCGAAAACGGGGTGGTTTCTTTCCATCATATAACCAGTACGCAAAAAGAAGTATTCCAGGAAGGCATACGATCAATAGCACAGCATAACGGCCTTATGATCATGGATATACCAGGCGAAGGCACAGGCAAGCTTCATACACGCTTTGCTTGTGCCTTCGCCGATCTTGTGCTGATTCCCATGCGCGCATCAGGAAACGATGAGGCTGCATTTTCGGAAAACCTTTATCCCATAATAAGGGATATAATTTATGCAGTGCCGGAAAAGAAGGGACGTTTTTTTGTTTTACCGACATTTACACATCCGAATGCCAAGCCCGAGCGGTTTGAAAAGTATTTCAGGAAAATACTTCCGCCTCACGTGGAATGTCTGAAAGCGGTTTATCCCGCACGGTCGGTGTACGAAAATTTCAACCGGGGCGGACTTAATCTTCACGAATACGCAAAATACTCACGTAATACCAGCCGGATATATCACCAGGCGGTTAAAGCTGTAAAAGATATAGAAACTATAGCTGAAACCATTTACAAAACATGGGAGGGGATAGATGGAAAGAAAAACAGGTAACGGGCAGCAGGTTTCTTCCGGATCTGCGGGGGCTCCGGATAAAAGCAAGCGCCTTGCCACGGTGACCCACGTAGATGAGTTCAAGGAAACCAGGAACAAGAAGGTGGACGATGCATTGGCGCTTGTCGAGAAGATGGAAAAGGAAGCCGGGGAAACCAGTGAAAAGAAAATGAGCCGTGATTCCGGGGCGAATGAAGTAAAATCTTCCGGTATCAGGTTTCACGTGGCCCTGGATGCCCTTATCGGGGAAAAGGATTCAGAGCTGGCACAAGAGGAAGGTGTCAAGCCGGGAGAAAATCCCCTTTTCAACCTTAAGATAACCATTCCTTATATCTGGCGGGTTCCTGTTTTCGGAAAGCTGGCCCTCAGGATGGTAAAGCGCCTCACCGCGGACCAGCCCGAGTCCATAGGTGAGATCCTGCGATCCTTGCGTGGAAAGTAATATGTCGAATTCCAAAGATTTTTTTTCCGCCGGTCAATGGGTGGACCTGGGGAACTTGAGATGTGCGGTCCTGGAAAGAGAGGTTTTTTTCCTGGATGGCGGTGCAATGTTTGGAATAATACCCAGGGTTTTATGGTCGAGAAAAATTGCCGCTGATGCGCAAAACAGGATTCGCATGGCATGCAGGGTTCTTGTGGCCGAGACGAATGGGCGGGTTATGATTGTTGATACCGGGATTGGTTGCAAGATTTCTGAAAAGGAAATACGGATTTATGGCATAACTCCTGCTGAACCTTGGGATAAAGCTCTAGGAAGTCTGGGCCTTGAACTGAGTGATGTGACTGATGTTGTCCTGACCCACCTGCATTTCGATCATGCAGGCGGTGCGGTCGAAATGGCGCCGGACGGCAGCCTCAGGTGTGCTTTTCCGCGCGCTACATATCATGTTTCCAAGAGACACTGGGAGTATGTGCAGGCTCCTCCCTTAAGAGACCGCAACAATTTCCCCGGGGAAAACTATTTGCCCCTGAAGGACGCAGGAAGGTTGAACCTTGTCGGTGATGGTAATACCACTTTTTTTCCTGGCGCTTTTTTGACGGAAAGCGACGGACACACAAAAGGGCAATTGCAGCTTCTTGTCAATGGAACAGAGGGGGCGGTATTTTTTGCGGCAGATCTGGTCCCCACATCGGCCCATCTATCCCTGGCCTGGCATATGGCCTATGACAACGAACCTGTACGCTTGCTGGCTGAAAAGAAGGTGCTGCTTGACAGGGCAGTGGCTGAAGGCTGGATCGTTGTTTTTCCCCATGATCCTTTTGTTTCCGGCGCCAGGATTGAGACTGACTCAAAGGGTTATAAGATGGTGGAGTGATTGGATAATCAAGGCGGGGCAGATTCATCTGCCTCGCCTTGAGAAGGTTTATCTGCTGAAATATATTTATACCTTACCAGCAACCGCAATAGCCGCGAAAAAAGGGGGACAAGCTTTTCTACTCCTGCCTCCTTTTCGGCCCGCACCTTTTGTTCAAAGGCTGCTGCCTCGTCTATGAGGCTAAGGTTATCCGGATTTTTTTCACAAAGGATTTTGTATATCCTGGCGGCCTGATCGAAATATCCCTGGGAAGAGTAAATCCTTGCCATGGTTAGGGTTGCCGGGCCTCCTGCCGAAGTTTGGTTTCGGGCCGCGGATTTATCTTGGTTCTTGGTTATCATACTTATTTTCTTCGGGCAGCTTGAATATTAGTTCCCCTTTCCTTATCATCTTGAGCTCTTTCCTTATGATATATTCCTGGAATTGGGGATCGGTTTTTAAACGATGGATAATGCGATAGAGCCTCTTGTTTTCCACCTCCAGTTTGTGGTTTTTCTTTTTTAGCAAGGCGAGTTCGTTTCTCATCTTTGAATAGCTATGCCAGCCGTTTTCACCAAAGACCAGCAATGAAAGAAACAATATCAACAGGATCACTGCAAGCAGTGTGATTGCTTTGAAATATTTTTTTAAAAAACTGGTATGGGTCACGATCTTTTGACCAGGGAGAACAGGTAGTGCATCTCTGTTTTTTGAACCACGTATGCCAAGAAAATATACACAACTATCGCACCGGACACAGCCGATGCAACATATGCCAGGGCGCTTAATTGTGATGCAGTGTAATCGAACGGCGATATGATATGCCAGGTAAATATGAATGCGCCCATTAATAGACTGCATATCATGGAGCGGAAACCCGATTCAATGATCTTTTTCCAATCCTGCCAGTTGATTTTGGGATGAATATGATAAAGAAGAATTCCGAGATTGAAAATGGATGAAATCGTCGTGGCCAGAGCAAGCCCGCTGTGCCCGAGAGGGCCCATTAACGCGAGGCAGCACAGGATGTTTGCCACGATCGATAGTGTTGCTGCATTTACTGGTGTTTTGGTATCCTTTAATGCGTAATATGCGGACGTGTTCACCCTGACTGCGGCAAACGCCCATAGTCCAATGGAATAATAGAAAAGCGCTGACGCTGTTTTTTCTACATCCTGCGGGCTGAAGGCACCCCTCATAAAAAGCAATCGTATTATCGGTTCCCTTAGCATTATAAGACCAATGGCTGCGGGGAGCATTATAAACGACATCAGTACCATGGAGTGGGCGAAAGTTTCTGAAAATCCTTTTGTGTCATTCGCGGTGGCTTGCCTTGACAAGCTGGGCAGAACCGCTATGGCCAGGGAAACTCCAGCTATTCCCAGGGGGAACTGTACCAGGCGGTCTGCATAGTATAGGTACGAGACACTTCCCTCGGGCAGTAGGGAAGCAAGCAGGGTAGATATGAAGATGTTGACCTGGTATACTGCTGCCCCGTAAACAGCAGGTCCCATCAATACGGCGATTCGTTTCAGGCCCGGATGCATCCAGGGAGCTGCCCCGAAAATCTTCACCCCTTTTTTTATAAGAAATGGGATCTGTAATGCTAGCTGAGCCGCACCTCCTGCAAGAACTCCAATGGCAAGTCCGAGCACGGGAACAGACAGGCGCGGGGCAATAATGAGCATTCCTGAAATCATTCCGATGTTCAAAAGAGCGGGAGAGATGGCCGGTGCGGCAAAATGCCCAAGGACGTTCAATATGCCCATGCAAAGAGCCACCATGCAGACAAAGAATACATAGGGAAACATGATGCGTGTGAGGAGAACGGTTAGCTCATACTTTCCTCCTGTAAAACCGGGCGCCATGAGCCTGACAAGCCAGGGAGCGGCTGCTATTCCCGCTATGGTCAACACCACCAGGATAATGGCAAGTATACGCATGGCGCAGCGGGCCATGACAAAGGCTTCTTCTTTTCCTTTATCCGCTATGGTGTCAGTGAAAACAGGAACAAAGGCCAGGCTCAATGTCCCTTCTGCAAAAAGCCGTCTCAGCAGGTTTGGGATCCTGAAGGCCACAAGGAATGAATCAGAAACCATGCCAGCGCCGAAGAACCATGCCATAACCATGTCACGGATGAATCCCAGAATACGGCTGACAAGTGTGGCCTGCCCCATTATTCCGGCGGCCAGGGTGACACGCCTGTTTTCAATATGCTTGTTTATGTCTATGGATCGTTTTCTGGTCATGTCCAAGTCCATGAGAAGAAAATGCCGGTTTTGCTTGAAGCATTGGTTCAGGTTCTATATAAAAATAGAGCGTTATTTCCCAGTATGGATGACTTGATATTGCGCTTACGGGAAAAATCCTGAATTTTTGTTAGAAACATCTTGACATAAAACGCATTTTTTTGTTTATGGTGCAACACCTAAACTTTTTTGAAAAGTTTGACAACCTGTTTAGTCTTAACCATAACACGGCATAAACAAGGAGAATAAAGGAAGTGGCAGCAACCGGAACAGAAGAAAAAAAGAAAAAGAATCTTTCGGCTTTAAAAAGGGTACGCCAGAACCGCAAGCGCAGGCTTCGCAACAAAATGGTTAAAACTCGTGTCAAGAACGCCATTAAAAAGGCTTTGGAAGCAGCACGGAAAGGCCGTGACCTGGAAGCAGCTGTCAAGGAGGCGCAGGCGGTCATAGACAAGGCCGCACAAAAAGGAGTGCTTCACAGGCGTGCCGCTGCAAGGAAGGTTTCCCGCCTCTACAGGAAAGTTTCAGCGTCGTCTTGAAGTCATTTTTGATGCCAGAGTAGTTATTAGTATACAGGTAAAAAATGTATCAGAACCGCCGCGCCATGAGCTGAAAAAGCTTTTGTGCGGTGCGGCGGGCAATACGTTTCAAGGCGTTTTTCCGCATTTCATCGCATATCACCCTGTCGGGGTCGGAAACATAGTCTTGGGTGTCTGTTATCCCTGTCCGCGCCCAAATGACGTTTCCGTCCCTGTCCCTGATCGATACGTCGATTGTCACAGTTATACGTTTCAGTCTGGTGGTAATGATATCGGTACGGGCGACGGGCCTGCTGGTGACCCTTCGTATAACTCCGGTTATTATTTCATCCGCGACAGAGGGGTCTGCTGTAATGCGGATTCCGCTGCGACTGAATTCGGTGATAAGACTGTTTGTGATAAGGGTATCAAGGCCGGGCTCCCTTGCGATGTTCTTGAATGGAAGCACTGCTATGCTTTCAGGGTTTCCCGGGATCGATAGCCGTGGCCCGAATTTATAGCCGCATGCTGAACAAATAATGCTCAAAAGAAGACCGAGCATGAAGGCCGGGAGAATGGCCGTTCGTAAATAGTTCATCATTCCTGGCTCATACAACTATATTGACAAGCTTGTTTTTAACTACGATCACCTTTTTGATCTTTTTTTGTGCAATAAACCTAGCCACGTTTTCATCGTTCAATGCTCGTTGTTTTATTGCATCCTCATCCGCATCCGCCTCTATCTCGAATCTTCCCCTGAGCTTGCCGTTTACCTGGACAACCACAAGTATTGTTTCGGCAATAAGCGCATCCTTGTCGTATTCCGGCCATTGCGCTTCTGTAAGGCCTGTCTGGTTCCCGAGCCCGGCCCATAGTTCTTCCGCAATATGGGGAACTATGGGGGACAACAGTAGGATCATCTTTTCAAAGCCCAGTTTCATCACTGCTCTTGTTTCATCACTGCTCTTTTCAGCGTCAATACCAGACATCATGTTGGCGAGTTCCATGACCGCGCTGATTGCAGTGTTGAAATGAAACCTCTCTTCAATATCATTTGTAACCTTCTTGATTGTATAATGAATTTTTGCAAAGAGCTTACGGTTTTCCTGGTCGAGCGCTGATGAGGGGCCGGTATAGGAATTGATCCCGTTTATTTTATCCTTCCATTGAAAAAAGAGACGCCAGATCCTGTTTAAAAACCTGTGTGCGCCTTCAACCCCCTGTTCGCTCCATTCCAGATCCCTTTCTGGTGGAGCGGCAAAAAGGCAGAAGAGCCTTACCGTGTCAGCCCCGTATTTTTCAATGAGGCTGTTGGGGTCAACTACGTTTTTCTTTGATTTGGACATCTTTTCCACGCGCCCGAGTTTTGCCTCCTTACCGCATTTTTTGCAAGTTACCTTGTCTTTGCTCCAGCCGGTCTCTTCCGGATAAAGGAAACCATGTTCAGGGCAGAAGACTGTTTCCTTGCATACCATCCCCTGTGTAAGGAGCCTTGAAAACGGTTCTTTGTAAGGGATAAGGCCTAGATCGTGAAGAACCCTTGTAAAGTAGCGCGAATAGAGCAGGTGGAGAACCGCGTGTTCCACTCCCCCAATATACTGATCCACTGGCATCCAGTATTTTACTTCATCCTTGTCGAAAATGGCCTGGTCACATCTAGGGCTGCAGTAACGCTCGAAGTACCATGAGGACTCCACGAATGTATCCATGGTGTCGGTTTCTCTGCGAGCGCTATTACCGCATTTCGGGCACGTGGTGTTAACAAATGAATCGAGGAAAGGAAGGGGAGACCTGCCGCCGTCAAGTAATTGAGCATCCTCGGGGAGAACTACGGGAAGATCTTTTTCGGGTACACCAACAATACCGCAAGTATCACAGTAAATTACAGGAATGGGCGCGCCCCAGTATCTTTGCCTCGATATGCCCCAGTCACGGAGCCTGTAGCTTACCGCAGCCTTGCCGAAACCTTCTTTTTCAAACCATTCAATCATTTTTTTCATGGCTTCGCGGTTGTTCATGCCGGAAAAATGGCCTGAATCGACCATTATACCGTCCTGGACGTATGCTTCATCTATGGCAACGTCCGCCGGATCCTTTCCTGGCGGGGTTATAACCACTATAATATCGAGGCCGTATTTTTTTGCGAACTCGAAGTCCCTTTGATCATGGGCCGGTACTGACATGACCGCGCCGGTGCCGTATTCCATCAGGGCGAAGTTTGCTGTATACACTGGCATAAGACGGTTGTTTGCCGGGTTGATGCAGTATGCACCCGTAAAGACCCCTTCTTTTTCATAGTTTTCCACGGCCCCCCTGGAACGGTCTGTTCTGCTCATTCTTTCAACAAAGTCCGCGACTTCTTTTTCCTGGGGAGTTCCCTTGGAAAGGGTGAGGACAAGAGGATGCTCCGGGGCAAGGCACATGAAGGTCGCACCGAAAAGGGTGTCAGGTCTTGTCGTGAAAACGGTGATCTTTTCATCTTTATCTTTTACAGCGAAGTCTATGAGAGCGCCGCGGCTCTTGCCGATCCAGTTTTTCTGCATGGTAAGGACATATTCGGGCCACCCTGGCAGCTTGTCACAGTAATCGAGAAGGTCTTCTGCATAATCTGTTATCTTGAAAAACCACCCCCACATTTTTTTCTGAACAACAACAGAACCGCAACGCCAGCAGCAACCGTTTTCCACCTGTTCATTTGCGAGGACCGTTTTGCAATCCCCGCACCAGTTCACGAATGACTCCTTTCGGTAGACCATTTTCTTTTCAAGCATTTTCAAAAAGAGCCATTGCTCCCACTTGTAATATTCCGGCCTGCATGTGGCGATTTCACGGTCCCAGTCATAGCTGTAACCCAGACGCTTTAATTGTTTCCGCATAACCGAGATATTTTCATATGTCCATTTGGCCGGATGGGTATTGTTGGCTATTGCTGCATTCTCCGCCGGCATTCCGAAAGCGTCCCATCCCATGGGGTGCAGAACCGCAAAGCCTCGCATCATCTTATAGCGGGCTATAACATCACCTATGGTATAGTTGCGTACATGGCCCATATGAATCTTACCCGATGGATACGGAAACATTTCCATCACGTAATATTTTTTCTTTTCAGGCTCCCTGCGTGTGGCAAACGTTTTGTTTTTTTCCCAGATTTCTTGCCATTTGGATTCGATTTGTTTCGGATCGTAGCGGTTTTCCATGAACATGACCCCTTTTTATTGGCGATTATGTTATCGTCAAGAAATGCTCATAAGTACTTGATCCCGGAACAGGCCTTTATCAACAGTCAGAAGCTCTGACCGCCATGCCATCCCCCTGCCTGTTTCGGACGCAATGTTTATGTATATGCGGACCAACAGAGCTGTTGCACCCATATTTTATGCTGAAGAACGTAAACGAATCTTTTTCTATTTGCATACTCGCAGCTAAAGATCAAGATCCGGGCTAATGCGGCATGGCTTGAAAAAACAGAAATCATTTGACTTGCGAACATCGTTTCCCTATGAATTGACACAATTTAAGAAATTGACTGTTTTTTTACAGGTTCCCGGAAACAATAAGGATGATCTCCTAGACTTTTATGATCAGCGGCAATCACCCCGGGGATGAAAACAGGACAGTTTTTCATCCCGGTGCCGGAGTTGTTTTCAAGGTAAGAAAAATGCCTTGTTACGAGATGAGGGAGGATTCGCTCTCCCTTGCTGTTTGAAATAAATTCAAACGGTTCTATTCCACTGCCGGCCAGGGCCAACCCGCCTTTGGCCTGTTGATGGACTTTTTACTAATGCGTCAATCAGGAGTTAATAAGAGTTCCGGTATGCCTTTGTTTTGCTGTTATGCCATGTTGTGTCAATTTCAAGGTGTTAGAATATTTATACAGGCGGAGACTTGATGCCTAGCAAGATCTTGATAAATGCGGTTGATTCAGAGGAGTGCAGGATAGCGAAACTCACTGATAACCGCCTTTCCGAGTTCAACATAGAGACCGCATCCCATGAAATTACCATGGGAAACATCTACAAGGGGATTGTAAGCCGCGTTGAGCCGAGTCTTCAGGCGGTTTTCGTGGATTATGGGGCCCCTAAGAACGGTTTTTTGCAGAAGTCAGATATTCATCCTGATTATTTTATCGACGATCCCAGCGGCAATCAGACTTTAAATAAGATCATGAAACGGGGGCAGGAGCTCATAGTACAGGTCACAAACGATCCAGCCGGGAAAAAAGGCGCCATGCTTACCACTTACATTTCTTTGCCCGGCCGCTACACGATACTCATGCCCGGTAGCAAGACCAGGGGGATATCCCGTAAAATAACCGATGAAAAAGAGCGAAACAGGTTAAAGGAGATCATAGGGAGTTTAAATATTCCGGAGGATTATGGCGTAATTGTACGTACTGCCGGCAATCATGCTACAAAGACAGTCATTGGCAAGGATATACGCTACCTCATGCGCCTGTGGAAAAGTATCAAGAAGGCAGCGATGCAGGAAAAGGGTCCAGCGCTCCTGCACCGTGAAAGAAGCCTTGCAATCAGGGCGGTCAGGGATTCCTTTACCCCCGACGTAAAAGAGATACTCATTGACGACGAGGGAGTATTCAACGAGGTCAGGAAGTTTATCCGCATGATAGCGCCGCAGCAGCAACGTATTGTCAAGCTGTATACCGGTGACCGTCCCATATTTGCCCAGTATAATATAGAAGAACAGATAGCGTCCGTCTTTGACAGCAGGGTGGCCCTTGCATCGGGTGGATCAATTGTCATAGAGCAGACAGAGGCTCTTGTGTCGATCGACGTGAACTCGGGAAAAGCGACCCAGAAAAAGAGCATGGAGGCGACTGCGCTGTCTACCAACATGGAGGCCGCGGCCGAAATAGCGCGCCAGCTCAGATTGAGGGACATGGGCGGTCTGATTGTTATTGATTTCATAGATATGCGGGACTCCAGGAACAAGAAAAAAGTGGAGCAGGAATTAAAGAAGCATTTGAAGGATGACCGTGCACGTACAAAGGTGGGACGGATAAGTGTCTTCGGGCTGCTTGAGATGTCCAGGCAACGGATAAGGCCATCGGTCCAGTCCATTAATTCTGTTGTATGTTCCCACTGCAAGGGCAAGGGTGTCATACAGTCGGTCGAATCCCTCAGCCTTGCTTTCATGAGGAAGCTCAGAATAGAGACCTTGAAAGAGGGGATTCGCCGTGTCGAATGCGCGCTTCCGCCTGATGTCGCGCTTTACGTATTGAATCATAAGAAACCAGACCTGCTGGAGCTTGAGAAAAGGAGAAATATTGAGGTCTCAGTGAATATAGATCAAACACTTTTGCCCGATGAAAGCAGGATAACTGTGGTTCGGGAATAGCTAAATTCTGACGCAAAAATACCGGCCTCGGCAAAAGAGCATATAGTATTGTTGAATGGGATGAGATACTACAGGAGTGTAACCCAGTATCCATCTGTTTTGGTTTGATGTTTTTAACTTGATAAAACAGATCGCAAGATCAAGGAGAGGTAATTGTGAACCTGATTAGTTGTGCGTATGCAATGGGGCAGGCCCCTGCTGGTGAAGCTGGAGCGGGAGGGGGATTCGGAGCGTTTATTCCGATAATTATAATGTTTGCCATCTTTTACATTCTTCTCATTCGCCCCCAGCAAAAGAAGCAGAAAGAACACCAGGAGATGGTGAATAACCTGAGGAAAGGTGACAGAGTTATTACTGGCGGGGGAATCTATGGGGTGATAACCGCGCTTGATGACAGCACTGTGACCCTTGAGGTGGCTGATAACGTACGGATAAAGGTTACAAGGGGGAGCATAGCCGCCCTTGTTCCCAAGGGAGGACAGGCGGCTTCAGGGAGTAAACGTTCTGGCAAAGGGGCTTGAATGTTGTGAAGTCTCCCCGTGAGGGTAATTGGAGCTGTTTAAAAGTTATCCCTGGATACGTGTGGAAAATTTCCCGAAGGGCGGGTGATGTTGCAAGTGAAAAAATGCCCGGCGGGATTGGTTTCATAATTCTGCAATATTTGATGGTCATTTATAATGAAACCGCTATTTCCCGTCACGGGTTCAGGCTATCGTCAAAGAGAGTCGATAACAGTAACATGAAACATTTCTTTTAAAGAGGTGGCAAATTGAAGGGATATCTTTGGCGTGTTATTGTTGTTCTTGTGGTGGTGATCGGATCGGTTGTCATGGTCGCCCCGACCTTTAACCCCAAGCTGTGGCCCCATAGAAAGATCAATCTGGGACTTGATCTCCAGGGCGGCATGCATCTTGCCTTGCAGGTGCAACTGGACAAGGCAGTTGCGAGTGTATGCGCGAATTACATTTCACAGTTGAAGTCTGACCTGCGTAAAGAAAAAATCCGTTATTCCAGCATGAAGCAAGAAGGTCCGTCGTCAATTATACTGCAGGTTCCGGATCCTGATGACGCTGATCGTGTTGAAAAGATTATTGAAAAAGAGTACCCCGACCTTATTGTTAAAGATCGCGCAAGGCATGATGACTATGACGTTCTGTACCTGGACATGAAGCCTCAGCGGGTTGCCTCCATTGAAAAGCAAGCGGTGGAGCAGGCTCTTGAAACGATCCGGAACCGTATTGATCAATTCGGAGTAAGCGAACCTGATATACGCCTGCAGGGCACCGACCGCATCCTGGTGCAACTTCCCGGTATCAGGGATATCCGCAGGGCAAAGGAGTTGATTGGAAAAACCGCCCAGCTCGAATTCAAGCTCCTCGACGAGGAGCACGATCTTGCAGCAGCCCTGCGGGGTGATGTTCCCCCTGGGAGTGAGATTCTTTACGCAAGCGATGAGGCAAAAAGGCGTACCGCTAGCAAGGCATACCTGGTAAAGAAGGAGACGCTTCTTACGGGCGCACATCTAAAGGATGCCCGTGTAGCCTTTGACAGGTTCAACGAGCCTTATGTGGCTATAGAATTCGACAGAAAAGGCGCGAGGATATTCGAGGAGATTACCGGCGCTAATGTCCGCAAGCGCCTTGCCATAGTTCTTGACAACAAGGTATATTCCGCTCCGGTGATCCAGGAGCGGATAGCAGGTGGTTCAGCAAGAATCACTGGTGATTTCACGGTTGAAGAGGCCCATGATCTTGCCATAGTGCTAAGGGCTGGCGCGCTGCCTGCACCCGTCAAGATCGTGGAGGAAAGGACAGTTGGACCTTCCCTGGGAAAGGATTCCATACAAAAGGGTCTTTTTTCCATGGCGGTTGGCGGTATTGTCGTAGTGCTTTTCATGGCTGTGTACTACAGCGTTGCCGGACTTCTTGCCGATGTGGCGCTTATATTGAACATACTCCTGATAGGCGCGGGGCTTGCGGCCTTTGGCGCAACCCTGACTCTTCCGGGTATAGCAGGTATTATCCTTACCATAGGTATGGCCGTGGATGCCAATGTCATTGTGTTTGAACGCATCCGGGAGGAGAAAAGGAAAGGCAAGACCCCGGTCGCTGCGATAGATGCAGGATTTGCCCGCAGTACGGTTACGGTTATGGATGCTAATGTGACAACCCTCATAGCGGCTCTTGTTTTGTACCAGTTCGGTACAGGCCCTGTTAAGGGATTCGCCGTAACCCTGAGCCTTGGAGTCCTTGCGAGCCTGTTCACGGCGCTTTTTGTCTGCCGCCTTATGTTTGATTATTTATACGGTGTGGCAGGTTGGAAAGAGCTGAAAATATAGAGATGCAATTATATATTGTTACTAACAACAGGGGACACGAATCATGGAATTCATCAAGCCCGGCACTAATATAGATTTTATAGGGAAGCGGTTCATATGCTTCGGCATATCCGGCATACTTATTCTGGCGAGTAT
>CAYVIE010000036.1:0-22119 GCA_964451355.1 uncultured Desulfobacteraceae bacterium | reverse complement strand
TCTTACGGAAAAATAAATTCATCTGAAACCATAGAAAAAGGGTGTTGAAAGTGAGCTATGACAGGGATATCGGCCTCTTTCTTGATCCTTGCGATAAGTGACCAGTCAGCCTGGCCCGAGAATTTCTGGCCGGCTGTTCTCGGGTGCAGCGCCACGGCAGTAACGCCGCAGTTCTGGGCTATTTCAAGCAGCTTCAAGGCCTGGTCTCCGTTTTTGTCCCAGCCCGCCCTCATTTTGATGGTTACAGGAACCCCTCCGGCTCCTTCCAGCACAGCCAGGATAAGTTCCCTGGCCATTGCGGGATTCCGCATCAAGGCGGCTCCAGCCCCGTTTCTTACGATCTTTTTCACAGCACAGCCGAAATTGATATCTATGATATCCGCCCCGGAACCGGCTGCAAGTCTTGCCGCCTTTCCGGCTATCGCCGGGTCCGCCCCGAAGAGTTGTATGGACACGGGATGCTCGTCAGCCGAGGTTTCAAGCATATCCATGGTTTGCCTTGCTTCGTGGTAAAGCCCCGCCATGCTTATCATCTCTGAACAGACAAGCCCGCAGCCCCCTATCATCTTCACCATGCGCCGGAATACAATGTTGGTGATCCCTGCAAGCGGAGCAAGGACAAGCGGCGGTGAAATCTCGATGTCGCCGATTACAAGCGGTTTTATCTGTTGCTGATCCATTGCGGCTCCCGGTTCTGCTTTTTAACAGGATTCGCATAGCAATACAGGCATGAATGCATGCATGGCTGCCTGCTGTAGGATCCGATGTCCTTTGAAGCGTGGCACCCGCATCCCTTGTCTTTTCTCTGTCCTGTGTCCCGTGCAAGGGACGCCTTTTCGCCGGACAACTCTGTCAGATATGCTGCATTGATACAGCTTGCAGGCCCGATCATATCATGTTTAAAAATTTCATGATTAGCACCAATCTCCTCCGGACATGAAAAGAGGTCTGTCTTTCTTTCCGGCCTCAGAGGTGTTTTCACCGTAAAGGCTTTCGCAAGTTCCGGTTCACAACATAGCTCGAACTTAATGCCGAGGGGAATGGTAATCCTCGCCATTGATTCAATGACTTCTTTTTTCCGGCTCAGGGAAGGATCAACAAAGGAGAAGCCTGGTATTGATTCCGCGCGTTTCATGACCTTGGGATAGAGATCGCAAAAGCTTGTAATACAACGCTTGACTTTGATTCCGGCCATGAAACGGGCGATCTGTTCGAACTGATGCAAGTTGTTTTCAATCCTGCCCCCATTTATTCTGTAAAAACATATGGGATCAAATCGCCATGTCACTGCCCGGGGACCGAATTCTTCGGCAAGCATTTTTGCCTGATAAAGCCTGTCTTTCAAGGAAGGAAGATTGGGTTCGAGGATTTCAGATTCGGAATTCACGGTAAAAAGAAAAGCACAGCAAAAACCTCGTTTTTTTATCTCTATCGCGTATCTGTCTAAAAATATGCCAAAGTCCTTGGACCAGAATACTATGCAGCATACGTTTTCCCTTTTTGCCTCAACCGTGAATTCCTTCTTGTTGTATGGGTTTTCCACCCTGAACTCTCCGGAATCAAGCCCGGCTATGAATTCCTCCATATAAAAGGCGGGTATGTCGGTCCTCCTGGACGCAGAGATGATGATTTTTCTCGTATTCATGGGCAAATCAGGTGGTAACGTACTTCATGTGGTTTCATCGTTTTTTTCGTTTTTAGCCTTCTTTGCAATGGAGAACGGAATTACCCTTGGAGATACACGCTTGTCTGCACTGTCATCCTTGCTCTTGTCATCCTCCATGTTTGACCCGGTGTCGATGCTTTGCCGGACCGGTTTCGGCGCAACGACTTTTTCGATCCTCATCTTTTTGCCACCCATGGTAAACGGTTCTCCGTTGATGTAAGCGTATCTGAGGATCCATGTCACTGTCTCCACGGGTATCTTGAGGAGCAACAATGTGACATGATACCAGTCTTTCTTGATATCGGGCTCAATGGCCTCGACCCGGGCGAAAACAAGGGGAGTATCCTCGAAATAAACCAGTACTATGTCATTTATACCTGTTTCCATTTTGCTTCATTCCTGCTCGTATTTTTCCAGGCGTTTTACCTGGGAAAAACGGGTTGTATTGGCTGTTGCGTATTTGTTTTTCGTGCGGGTGCTTGCCTGACGGCTGCAGAATAATCTTTTACCCGGACCGGCTGCTGTTCGGCAAAAAAGATCCGGGATCAGTCCCCTTTTATGGGGAAAAGGAGCGCCCTTAGCCAATGCAACAGGGTATTTTTTCCAAGGTTTTTGCGGTCAAGAGCATCAATGGCGTCATCGAGGCCAGGATCTGCGAACCAGTCGGACCTTTTGAAATATTCAGCCTCTGGATCCAATTCCCGGACGATCTTTGCCGGATTTCCTGCAACCACCACGTTGTCCGGCACGGGCTTGACCACAACCGCACCTGCTCCCACTATGCTGTTTTCTCCAATGATGACCCCTTTGCATATGGTGGCCCTGTCGCCTATCCAGGCATTCTCCTTGATCAAGACAGGTTTAGTCTCTCCCACGGTATTGACCCGGTCGTATGTGCCGTGCCAGTCTGCATCGGTGATAAAAACCTGGCTTGCAAGCATTACGTTGTCATTTATTTCGATTGAGTCGGCAGAAGAGATTCTCACTCCCGGACATATCAGGCATGAGTTGCCGATACTTATCCTTCCCTTATCCGGATCCTGCGGCCATACTGTAAGTCTCACCCTGTTGTCAGCAGTGGTTATGATGTTTGCAAAATCACCTATAGTTATTCTGGGGCCAAAGATTTCTATGTTCCATGGATGTATAAATGTATGCCCCCGGCCCAGGGAATCGAGCTTGGGGCGGATGTAGCGCTCCGTGTATGCATGCTGGAAGCGCATGAAAAGCTTTTTGACGATGTATGGCCTGTGATCCCTGCGCAATTTTTTCTATCCTGCCAAGATACGAATAAATAGATTTTAGTTGCAATTAATTTTTAAATAAGGATCGAATTTTTGATACTAAGTGATTCAACCCTGTTGAAAATACGTGTGACAGCTTTTTTAATTTTCATGATTAGCAGCGATCAGCCCCATGCGCTGGAACAGGACTGTTTTTCTCTCACCGCGACGGAGGTGTTTCCGCGGTAAATCTCTGGATACAAAGCGTCTCTAACCGGGAAGATGCAGCGGCCTACTGCCAGTACGTTGAGCCGCTTTCCGTGGGAGCGCAACGCAGCAGATGGATTTTTTACGAGTCCATCATATAATGTTTTTTTTTCGTAAGATGCCCGGCCGGTCTGCCGTACCGTGATTTCATGACGGGATGTTCTTGCCCTTCCAGTGATCATGTGAAAAAAGGGAAGCTCCGGGCGTAAGTTTATACAAGGCGTCCGCAGCCAAAAGCACGACGGCATTTGTCCATGTGATCTTTTCTTCAGGCCAGATAACCATGTCAGGATGGGTAAAGCCGCACCAGAATGATCCGTCGTCAAAGCGCCGCTCACTTATCCAGTCAAAGACAATCTTTGCGGTATCGGTTTCACCGCAGGCCGCCAGGGCGCAGACAAGTTCGCAGGTTTCCGCAATGGTGATCCATGGCTGGTGGGAGACACACAACACCCCCATCCCTTCAACGATAAATTTTTTCCATTGCTGCTCTATCCTTTTTTTGGCCTCTTTGCCTGTGACCGCACCGCAGAGAACAGGATAAAACCAGTCCATGGAATAATGGGATTTGGCCATGTTGAAAAGCCGGTAGCCCTGTCTGATGGCAGCACCCAGCCGCACGAGGGATTCGTGCCAGTCGGGCCGTTCAATGCCTAGTATCCTCCCACAGGCAATGGCGCATTTTATGCTCATGTATATGGAACTCGAACCAGTGAGCAGGGCCATGGGATCTGTTTTCAGGTCCGGGCTTTTTGCCCAGTAAATTTCGCCTGTTTTCGCCTGGAGACTCAATGCGAAGTCGATAGCCAGGGCTACTGTATCGAACATCTCTTCCACGAAGGCTTTGTCATCGTAAACCAGGTAATAGTGATAGACCCCTACAGCAATATATGTGGAAAGGTTGGTATCCCTTGTTTTATCTATGGGCTGCCCGTCCTGGTATGCCGCATACCAGCTTCCGTCTTCATGCTGTCTTTGCGCAAGCCATTCGAATGCCCTGCGTGCGGCCTTTTGATTGCCGGCGACAGACAGGCCCATGGCGGCTTCAACATGGTCCCATGGATCTGTTTTTCCACTCTGATGCCAGGGGATTTCGCCATCGTCTTTCTGGGTCTTTTCTATCAATCTGGCAGCTGCACAAAGATCAGTGTCACTGCCTGGTATTCTTGGTATGCGAGGGGCAGCTTCCCGCCTGGATATACTCATTAGCCGTTCTCCGTGATTCATTGTTCGGTACAGCCGGTTCGGTCAAACCAGCATGCCCTGGCTGAGGTTTATATTTACCGTGAAAACACCTCCGGGGCCGGGAAGAAGAACAGACCTCTTTTCATGCCCGGGGGTGATTGCTGCTAATCATGAAAATTTACGTATTGTTGGTCCGGATATCCATCAAAAGCTGGAAATTAATTTATATGCCTCATCAGGTAATTTTTATCAATGAAAAAACCGTGGTAAAGCTGTGGTAAGGTTTGATGAAATCAGTCCCGGTTGCCCGGGAAATAGAAGCTTATGTTCTCATTCCGTCTCAAGCTGGGGACAAAGCTGAGTTTTGTGGATCTGCATACACGGGGATGCTCATTAGAAACCATTTTCCGATTATCGGGGTCAGGCTGAAACCTGTTTTATAGATGCCAAATACCTGGCGTACAAGGAATACATGCTCTTTTTCCACCAGCAGGACCGGCCGGTAGCCTTTGGGGATATTTCGGGTAATCCACAGGGGTAGTTGTGAGACAAGCGGCGGGTTATGGAAAGGATCGGGTTTCGTCGAGATCCAATGGCTTTTAATGGGAAGCGAGAACTGGATTCCGTATTTTGGTTTTGAATCCACGATCAGCAATACGATTTTATCCTTATCGCCTGGCAGGTGTGTGAGGATCTTTTGAGCTATGGCGGTGGCATCCCTTTTTACAGGTATGTGTGCGAAAATACCCTTGGCCGTGATGAAGACGGCTGCCACGCCGATTGCTGTCATCAGGAGTGCCTTTCGGCTGAGGCGTTTTGTATGGAGTGATTGGAGGATGACCCTTGCCAGAAACACCGCAATGGGGACGAAAATGGGGAGAACATAGAGGGAAAGCTTTGATGCGGAAATGGAGAAGATGATTAAGGGAATCAATATGGATGTCCCCAAAAAAAAAGATTGAGCAGATGCCCCGTTAATGGCTTTCCAGAGTCTGGCCAGATCATGCCGCTTCGGGATGGTTAAAAGCTTGTCCCTGTAGATAAAGATGGCAAGCCCGATCCAGGGTAGTGATCCGAACAAGAGATAAGGCAGGTACACCCTGAATGCCTTGTACCATTCAGGGTTCCTGTGGAATTCGTTGGTGGCCACCCTGCCTATTATTTCATCTTTTACCCAGTAGTCAAGGAGTCCGGGGAAGGTCGCGACGCAGTATATATACCATCCCAGACCCACGGTAACAAAGATAAGAGAACCTGCCGTGGAGAAAAATGAAGGTCTGGGTATTCCTTTTCGCTTCATCCATATGCCTGTAACAATCAATGGCAGGAGGAAGAGGAGCGATGGAGGGCCTTTTGTCAGAAAGGCGAATCCCAGGGCTGTCCACATGGCTGTGACATGTATTTTCTGTTTTTTCCCTGAAACAGCCAGCCACCAGAACGCAATGTATGCCGCAATGAACATGGTCAGGAGGGAGTCCGTGTTTACAGTGTTCGATGCGGCAACAGGACCTGCAAGGCTTGCATAGACAAGGGCGGCAATTTCTCCAGTCCTTTTATCATACATGCCGAGGCCAAGTAGGTAGACGAAAAAGACGGTCAGGACAAAGGCTGCAATCAGATACGCCCTTGCGCCCCAGGGATTTTTCCCAAAAAGCCGGAGCCCTGCGGCTATGGCCCAGTAGGTCAGGGGCGGCTTTGACCAGTGGGGGTGGCCATCCAAGGTAGGAACGATGTAATCACCGCTTTTGACCATTTCAGCAGCGCATTGGGCGTACCGGCCCTCTGTTGAATCGAATATACCCCTTGTTCCCTGGAAAGCCGTGGCTATGGAAAATGAAATGATAAGGGCAAAAAGAAGCAGCCGGCCGTCAGATGGGCTTGCAGCATTTTCAAGGAGTTCTGTATGTCCTGTTTTCGAGCAAGGCAAAGCGTTATCCGGAATGGGTGTGAAAAGAATTTATTATTATTACAGGGCTTCCAGGTAGCGCAGTGTAAACTCGTAGTCAAGCTTCTGGTTTTCACTGGTGTCCTGCTGGGCGAGTTTTTCCAGTTTTGAGCCGATAAGAGGAATTTTGACCGTAACATTGAAATTTATAACATAATCACAGCCGGAATCAGTCGGCACAAGTTCCAGGCTGCCGGAAAAGTTTACCGGAACCCCCTGAATATCGACAACAAAAGTACCATGTTTTTCCGGAGACATGAAATTGTGCCAAGTATCGGTTCCAACAACCCGGTTCCAGGGTTTTACGAATTTTTTGGCAAACCCCGGTGGGGTGGAGGGAATTTCACGGGAATTCTTGATTACGAACAGCCCGTCTTTTTCCCTGCATTCAATGATCTCTATGTTTCGTGCCCCTGTGTACTCGAATTTCTTTTTGAGGTATTCAGGATTGCAAAGTACGGAGAAAACGGTTTCTGTGTCTTTCGGGTATGAGTGGGTGATGGTAAATTTCATGACATCCCTCTTTTTTTAATTACGGGGTCAGGTTTATTTTACAGGCCGGATGGCCGGGTGAGATCAGCATCCTCAGGAAAAGAGCTTTCGGGAATTATAGTCCTTTTTCAATTGTTCCAGCCTGTCTTCCAGCCTTTGGGTAATAGAGTCAACGGTCGGGTCGTCGCTTAAAAAACCATCCGCCTTAGATATTTTGATCAGGGAGTTTGTGAGTTCATCTATTTCTTTTTTACTGGCGGGCCGTAGCTTTACAGGTATTTTCCCCCATTTTTCACGGCCGAGCCCTGTTTTAAAAGCGGCATATTTGAATATATTGGCCAGATTTTTTGCAATTGGAGCCTTTTTTTGAAAGACAAAGGGAAGCCGTTGTATCGTTACAGACAGGTGTATGGAGCCAAAAAAGTCCAGCCATTTGGGTTCACAGAATCTGGGGCCGAACCTGACGGGGATCCACGGAATGCGCAGGGCGTCAGCCGTAATGGCCCCGTGCATGGCCTCTGCAACTACTTTTTTGCAGCTTGCAAGATTTTTGAGAAAAGATTCAACGGGCTGTGCCGGAGAGATGTAGTGCAGGCCTGCATTCCGGCAGATTTCCTCCCAGTCCGCAAACAGTTCACTTGCATGGTGGGGAATGAATCCGGTTGAATGAATTTTTTCAACGGGAAGCAGATTCTCATTTCGCAGCAGGTATGCACCATCACCTAGAGTGACAGAACCGGTAAGGCCTAACCGCCTCGCTGTAAGCGGGCCTCTTACACAGTATATCTTCCAGCGGTCATCAATTGTGGGCACGGATTTTTCTCCTGCGCCGGACGAGAAGATAACAATGGTTTTTGCGTCTGCAAAATGTTTTTTTGCTGTTTCTTCCGACAGTAACGTCCCGATTCCCACAAACGCCACGCCGTCGTCAGGATCGAGAAACTCCTTGAGCCTTCGTGGCCAGAGCCATTTGTTAAGATCATCACCAAAGTTCAACCGGCCTGGCCGGCGTGAATATTCCAGGCGCATTTTTATGATTCCATCCTGCTGAAATGGAAAGCTAATAATCGGTTCCTGTAACCTTTTCCCAGCCGCGACCGGACCGCCCCGGACCTGAGGTCTCTTTACAGCGGGCAGATCTGTTGATTCAGGATACCATCCCTACCATCCCGCATGCCGGATGCGCTAAGGCGACCGGCCGATAAATTATATCGGCTGGTCGCCGGGAAAGCATCAGGCGTGCGGGAAAAGACCCGGAAGGCCGGTTTATTGATTAATGTGAAAAAATACTCATTCACTGTTATTACTGCTATAGTCCCGAGCCTTCGCCTGTGCGCCGGAAATGATAAGGCATTCACCTGAGTAAGATATAGTATTATCAGTGGTAGCCGGCGAAGCAGATCCTAGGTCCAGGGGCCCGTGAAGATCAGTTTGTTTCAGCATATGAAAATCGTGCCACATGGAGCATAAAAAAGTCAAGAAAGCCTTGGCCGGCAAGTTCGTTTAGCAAACCTTGAATTATAAGGTTGCCGGCTCTTTTTTTATTATGTTTTACCCCGGTATTTCCCCCAATATTTAACCGAATAAATGATACTTGGCTATACGGATTCAGGATGATATAAACTTTCATGATTGGCACCAATCATCCCCGCGTACGAAAACAAGGCTGTTTTTCACCCCGGTCCCGGAGGTGTTTTTCACGGTAAAGCAAAAAATGCTTTTCTACGAGATGGGGGAGGATTCCCATCCCCCTCTGTTTGACATAAATTCAAATTGTTCCACCCCCACCCCCGTCTGACGCATTACAGCGCTAAGCAGTATGATGAACCCGTAAACTTTCATGATCAGCAGCAATCACCCCGGGCATGAAAACAAGGCTGTTCACCCCGGCTCCGGGAGGAATTTTCACGGTAAAAACGAATATTTGATCCGAAATAAGGACTCAATCCTATTGTTTTCATTGGTTGCGGCAATTGTCGGTGCCGGCCGATTATTGCAACTATATTATCTCAAACACCAATAGCAGGAGGGGGACCGATGAAAAAGATCAAATCATTTTGTTGTATCATGTGCGTCCTGGCATTGTTTCTTCCGGGATGTTGGTCTGTATTTGAGAATGATTCATCCGGGGATCAGACATTGCTGTCTGAAGAGGGTGAGGAACAGGCCAGTGAGTCAGCCGTTGCAGCATGGGCGCTTGCCGATATGGACAATCTGGTCTCCCCGGCCTGTGATACAGCCTTTAATGATTCAGCAGCATATATGCTCTCATATGACTTGTATGACCAGAGCGATACTACCCTCATAGATGAGATAATAAACAGCCTGTCCCAATACGGACCCGGCGTCAGTATCGAAAAAATCAGCGACGATCCTGTTGTGCTTGGAGTCACCTTTGATCAGGTCGTCACTGCGCGTGGCAATACCGTAAATGGTTACATGGAAATAACGGTTTTAGACGATGGGGATACTCTTTTGTTCGATTTCGATCATATGAAAGTCGGAAACAAGGAGTTTTCAGGTCAGGCCACATTCACAAAACTCGGCGGGGGGGGAGGGTATTCGGTTACGACTCAAGACCTGGAGGTTATCTGGGAGACTAAGAAAAAGACCCTGTTGTTGGATATCACGAATATCGAAATGGTCTATATTGACACGGAGACGGCCGAGACTGTTTCCACTGAAGGAAGTATGGATGTTACAGTCGATGGCAAAACTATCACCATTACGTTTAATGAGTTTATCATAAACAGGGACGAGCGTTACCCGACCGGCCAGGTGACTCTGTCCATAGGGGATTTCGATCTGGTTATAACCTTTTTTGGAACATCCACCGTGGCCATTGGAAATGGAAAGGGGTTGGAATTAAAGGTTCATCTCCCAAGCGGCCTCAGGGGAAATATCCTTGGACGTCACATCGGCGGCGTGCGTTCAGTCTGCTTTTCTCCTGATAATCGCTTTCTGGCCTCGGCCGGCAGGGACGGCACTGTAAAAGTATGGAACACAGGCTCGAGAAGGCTTTACCATCCTCTTCATCTTTTTGAACATACAATAAATTCAATCGCATACTCTCCCGATGGTACCATGCTGGCAGCAGGAGGGGAGGATTCGGTAATTAAAATCATCAATACGGAAAACTACAGGGTGATAGTTGAAAGGGAAATGAATTCACCCATAAACAGCCTTGCATGGTCACCAGACGGCCTGTTCCTGGCAGCGGCAATGCAGGACTGGTCTGTAGTGGTTCTGGCGGTTTCCGAAGAGATTGTTCCCGTGGCTTTGTTGTCCGGAATAGAGGGACACCACGACAGGGTTTTGTCTGTCGCCTGGTCACCTGACGGCGGAATCATAGCCTCGGGCGGAGCAGATTACGTTATAAAGATTTGGAAAGAAAAAGAAACCGGTCCCGGTTTTGAACTGTTGCATACGCTTGAGAAGCATGAGTCGGATGTCACAGGTGTTGATTTTTTCTATGACGGGCTTTTGGTCTCATCGGGTAGTGATACAAGGGTATGCGTATGGGATCCGGTAAGCGGGGAACTCCTGGCGACCGGGAAATGGCCTGAAGACGAGATTCCTCCGATTCTTGGATATTGCAGCATAGCAGCCTCTTCAAATTCCCACATGTTTGTTGTGGGTTCATACGATGATTATCCCTTTGTAACCTGGTACTACACTGCCAATCCTGTAATCAAGCTGGTCGGATTTGAGTCTGTTCGTGCAAATAGCGATGATACCGACAGTGTTGACCTGTCGGCGGACGGATATTACATGGGATCGGGCAGCACGGACGGCACGGTCAAACTTTTCAGCTGGTAGGACTGACGGTTTACTGATCCAGGGATATTATTGAAAGCAGGGCGGGGTTCATCCCCGCCCCTATTATCCTGAATAAACCGCTGTCAACGTACCCAGGGGTATTCCAAGTCTGTGTTTAAGGGTCTAAGGGTGTCCGGAAACGATTGATCCGGCAAAACAGAGATCCTTTTCTTGTCAGTACCCAAGCTCCTCGTTTACAATCACCACGGTCATGTCTGTCAACATCGGTTTCCTGTGAATGATAGCTGTAATTCTGCATATCCTTTGGGGATGGTTGCAATCCGCGCATTTCCCGGTGATTGCACACGGTGTTTCGAGGTTGAGGCTTTTCGCCCTCATGGGGGCTGCTGTCTGCTTGATCCTTTCGAGGGCTGAAGCGAGATCCGGTCTTATCTTATTTGTTCCGCAGACTATCACCACGTGCCTGCAGCCGAAGCAGGTGGCGGCCACCCGGTTTCCTATGCCGTCTGCATTAATTATTTCGCCTGTCATGGAGATTGCGTTTGCGCTGCATATATGGCAGTCGCAACGTCCCTGTGATAGCCTGGCTTCATCTGCCGTCATGCCGGCCTCAGGGTTCCAGTGGTCATAGACCACCTTGCCCATGCCCTTCAGGGCCTGTGGAAGTCCCAGGGCGCGTGTTGTGGCAGAACCACCGAATCCGAAGGTCTCCCATTTGGCTACCTTTTCGATTATGGAATCCCTGGCGATCTGGGCATCAGGCGCAAATATCGCGTCAAATCCGTGCTTTTGCAGGTTGGCCACGGTCTGTTTCGCCGCGGATTCTCCCAGCCATCTTTTGATTTCGTTTGTATCCATTTTTGGCTCCTTTATTATGTGATGTAATAACTATTTGTTTTTAATAAAATTAGCATATGAGCCGCCACGAAGAAAGCTATTTGCCTGAAAAAGACTATTAAAACTTGACGTAAACGTCAATTTTCCTTCATAAGATATAACTTATGAACTTTTACCGTGAAAACATCTCCCGGGCCGGGGCGAAAAACTGCCGTGCTTTCATGCCTGGTGGTGATTGCGGCTGTCCAGACAAGTTAACAAGTCCCTTTGAATTCACGGACCATATTTCTGAAAGTGAAAGTTGCCTCCAGGCGCCTGGAAAGCATTTTATCCAGAACACACTTGGCGGAGCAATATGGAAAAAGATTAAAAAATCCATGGACTTGATTTGAGAGCTTTGTGTATGCAATGATCTAAATTTATTCCGGGTATCGGGCATGAAGATTTATATACAATACCAGCAGGAGTGGGAACCATGAATATTTCAATCACGAGGTCGGCGGAACTCAAGCCGCTGCCTGATGCGCACAATCTTACTTTTGGTACTATTTTCACGGATCACATGTTTAATATGGACTATGACCCTGAAAAAGGATGGCATAATCCAAGGATAGAGCCGTATTCATCCCTTCTGATGGACCCATCGACAATGGTGCTCCATTACGGCCAGTCTATTTTCGAGGGTTTGAAGGCATACCGGGCGCCGGACGGGTCGGTTCTTTTGTTCAGGCCCCAGGAGAACTTCAAGCGTTTCAATCAGTCGGCTGAAAGGATGTGTATACCAAAGATAGATCCCGACTTCGCATTGGATGCCTTGAAAGAACTGCTACGCATAGACGAGCGGTGGGTGCCGTCTGTTCACGGCACATCCCTTTACATCCGGCCTACCATAATAGCCATGGATCCTTTCATAGGACTCAGGGCTTCCTTGAAGTACCGTTTTTTTATCATACTCTCGCCTGTGGGGGCTTATTACAAGGAGGGGTTCAATCCCGTCAAGATCTGGGTCTCTGAAAAGTATGTCAGGGCGGTTCGCGGGGGAACCGGCGAAGTGAAGACAGCCGGCAACTATGCAGCAAGCCTGTATGCAGGAGAAGAGGCCAAGAAGCTTGGATACACCCAGGTGATGTGGCTTGATGGTGTAGAACTCCGCTATGTCGAGGAAGTCGGCTCCATGAATATCTTTTTCGTCATAGACGACGAAATAGTAACCCCAGCCTTGAGCGGCTCCATTCTCCCGGGCATAACAAGAGATTCGGTCATCCAGCTTGCAAGGTCATGGGGCAAGGATGTCACGCAAAGGCGTATATCCATAGACGAACTTGTTGAGGCACATTCAGCCGGAAGGCTTTCCGAGGTCTTCGGAACCGGGACCGCGGCCGTGATTTCGCCGGTGGGCGAGATCAGGTACAAAGACAAGGTGATGGTTATTGGTGATGGCGGGGTCGGGCCTTGGGCCAGGCGGTTTTTCGATTCTCTTACAGGTATCCAGTACGGAAAGGAAAAAGGACCTGACGGCTGGGTGGTCAGCCTTGATTGATAACGCCCTGGATCCGTGGGCATTCGTCTGTGCGCAGGATTTCCGGCACTGATCCAGGAAAGCAAAAAATCGCAACCAAGGAGAAGAGCATGGATCGCTTTGAAGTCCTGACGGGCAAGATCGAGCAGGAAGGCCCGGCGCCCCGCCAGAGCATAGGAGATAGGATACGTATCATCCGCGAGCAAAAGGGGTTGACCCACAAGGAGCTTTCAAGCCTGACCGGTTTTGACGTGGAACTGCTCGAAAAGATCGAAACCGGAGAGGTTCAGCCCCAGCTCGGTGTACTTGCCCGCCTTTCAAAGGCGCTGGAAAGCGCTTTTTCAAGGCTGGTATCGGGTGACGGCGACAGGCTTTTTGCCGTAACCAGGAAGGACGAGGGCAAGCCCGTCATCCGGACAACATCGGCCACCGGTAAAAAGGTTGCATATACTTACAAGAGTCTTGCACCGGAAGTGAAGGGCCGCCATATGGAGCCCCTTATTGTCGATCTTGAACCCGCTGCTGAAAAGGACCTGTCCGTGCACGAGGGCGAGGAGTTCATATACGTGGTTTCCGGCGAGGTCGTGGCCCACATAGGGGAAGAGACATACGTCCTGGCCCCCGGAGACAGGATTTATTACCTGTCTACAACCCCTCACATGATCGCTGCAAAGGGGGAAGGAGCAAGGATACTCGCTGTTATTTACGAGGAGTGATACTTCCCCCGGGACTTTTGAGGCCCGGGGGTTATTCCCTGTTTATCGTGAAAGCACATCCGGGGCGCAGGTGAAAAACATCCATGTTTTCATGTCCGGGGTGGTTGCTCTCAATCATGAAAGTTTTCATATTTGGCCCAGTCAGCATCCACCTCTTTTTGGATCATGTCCATCTGTTCGGGTGTGATCCTTCTGAACCTTGCCTGCATTGAAAGATAGTCTGACACAGGCTTTCTCTTCTTTGCCGCCATGCGGGCCGATGGCGCAGACAGGCTGAATCGGCCGTTTTCAATCTCGTAGAGGACAAACATGCCTGTTTCGATTGCAAGGCGGCCGATTTTCACGGTGTACCGGGCAGGGAAACCCCAGCCGGCAGGGCAGGGTGTATGGATGTGAATGTACTTGGGGCCCTGGATATTTTTCGCTTTTTGTATCTTGTCAAAAAGGTCTGCAGGGTATGCCGCCGAGGCAGTGGCGACATAAGGGATTCCGTGGGCCGCTATGATCGACGGGATATCCTTGTTTTTCTGGAGCTTGCCCCTGACAGGGGTCGTTGTGGTGATGCAGAACCTGGGGGTGGTTCCGGATCTTTGCACCCCTGTGTTCATGTAAGCCTCGTTGTCGTAACATATGTAGATCAGGTTTTCCTGCCTTTCGCATGCCCCGGAAAGGGCCTGTATGCCTATATCGCTTGTGCCTCCGTCACCCGCCCAGGCCGCGACTGTTATATCCGTTCGTCCCTGGGCCCTCAGCGCCGCGAGCACGCCCGTGGCCGCTGCTGCCGCTGATGCAAAGGTGACATTCACGCACGGCAGCTGCGTGGCTGCTATCGGGTAGAGACCCTGTAGAACCGTAAGACAGCTCGGAGGTACGGTCAGTATGGTGTTTCTGCCAAGCGCCTTCAATCCTGTCCTGTATGCGAGAGAAAGCCCGCATCCTGCACAAGCCCTGTTGCCTGGATGAACCAGCTCCTCTACCGGCATACTAAGTGTTGTTGTCTTTGCCATATCGTCGCTCCTGATGAATCATGAATTCCGGCTGCGGTATCGATAAAGATAAAGCGCCGGGAACAAGCCTTTGATCATAACCTGATGATCTCGTAGGTTTACGGCCTGTTTTGCTACAGGCGCAGGCCTAGAAATTCCGCCTCAGGGGTGGAAGCCTCCGGGTCTGTGCATGCTTTGCGAAGTACCTGGGCAAGCATTTCTGTTTCTATGTTTCTTCCGCCGAGGCCGCAGACATACCCCAGGATCAGGGGCCGGGTTCCGGCGCTGTAAAGGGCTCCCTGCAAGTCAGTGAAAAGTGGGCCCCGGTATCCATACGAGAGTCCCTTTTCAAAAACCACTATCCGTTTCATGCCGCCCAGGGCAGCTGCCACCGCTTCGTCCGGGAAGGGCCGGTAGACCCTCAGGCCGGCCACGCCCACAGGGATACCTTCGTTCCTGAGCATGTCTGCGATGTCGCGGAAACGATAAGCAAGAGACCCCATGCACACAACCGCATACTCGGCGTCGTCGAGTCTGTACGGCTCCAGGAAGGGATGGCCCCCGCGCCCGGAAATCCTGGCGAATTCTGTGTCTGTCTCTTTTATCACTTCCAAGGATCGCCTCAAGTCATCGTGAAGATTGCAGCGAATCTCCATGTAACCCGGAGCTGTCTCCCCGTGTATATCGGGCCTTGGATCGGGGAGTGTAACGGTGTTGAGGTTTACCGGCCGGGCTGGATCGAGAATGCGCCCTGGATCAGGACCGGGGAGAAATGAATCCACATCCCCTTGATCAGGGATCTCGAAGGGCATGTAGGTGTGGGACAGGATGTAGCCGTCATAACATACCATCACGGGTATTCTGGAGATCTCGGCGATCTTGAAGGCTTTAATTACCGTGTCTATGATCTGCTGGTGATCACTGCAATGCAGCTGTATCCAGCCTGTATCCCTCTGGGAGATGGCGTCCTGGTGGTCGTTCCAGACCGTCCACGGCGCTCCGATTCCACGGTTTACAACGCACATGACTATGGGAAGCCTTGCCCCTGCCGCCCAGTGCAGCTGTTCTGCCATGTAGAGAAGCCCGTTTGCGCTTGTGGCGGTGAATGCCCTTGCCCCTGTGCTGGATGCAGCAATGCATACCCCAAGGGCACTGTGTTCGCTTTCAACGGGTATGTATTCGGCCTTCATATCCCCTGAGTCAACGAACTCGGAAAGCTTCTCGGTCAATGGGGTTTGAGGGGTTATGGGGTAGGCGGCTATTACCTGGGCCCTTGAAAGCCGAACTCCTAAGGCTGCGGCGGTATTCCCTGATTCAATGGCATGCATGTCAAGATCATCCTTCCTTTATCAAGATCCGTTCTTCCACCATGGTAATGGCTCCTGCAGGGCATTCCTCCACGCATATTTCGCAACCCTTGCAGTATTCATAGTCTATTTCAGGCGGAATAGTGCGTGAAATGACTCCGTCAGGACAGAAAAGCCAGCATGTAAAGCATGACTCCTTTCCGGTCTTGGCGGGGATGCATTTATCGTGATCGATAACAGGCCTTGCCACTCTCCATGAGCCTGTCCGGCCTCCATCACCGGGGCCGGGTTCGCTGGTGGATGTAAATTTTGCAAAACCTTTTTTTTCATTCATTTTGCTGCCTCCAGCAGGCGTGTTTTTTCATAGGTCATCTTTGCAGCTGCAATATTTTTCGAGGCTTTTTTACCGAATTCATCTTCAATAGCTTTAACCAGCCTCTCCATCGGGACAAGACCGCTCGCCCTGGCAAAAGCCCCGATGATTCCCGTGTTTACAATGCCTGCGGGTAGCCTGGCTTCCGCTGCTATGGCCGTCACGTCCGCCGTTGCGACACGTGCTCCTGGAATGTTAAACGACTCCGGGGAAAGCGGTGTGTTTATTATCATCAAGCCGTCCGGCTTGAGTCCTGATGCGGCGTTGCTCTCCTCGACAAGTAGATGGTCCAGCACGATGACTATATCAGGCTCGGTTATGGGCGAAAGATCATATATTTTTTCCCGGGAAATTTTCAAGGATGTCAGGACAGGTGCGCCCCTGCGTTCGGTCCCGAAGGTCGGCGCCATGACAACGCCGCCGTAACCTGAGTCAAAGGCTGCATGGGCGACGATCTTTGCCGCGGTGATTGCGCCCTGGCCTCCCCGCCCGTGCCAGCGTATTTGAATTATATTTTTTGTCATTTTTTATATGGCTCCTGTTTGTAAACCTGAAAAACCATCATGGTTGCCTGCAAAACCACCCCGATGGGGAAAAACCGGCAGGTTTTAAACCGGCCCACGCTGTTTTTTTGCAACAAAGCCTGAAAATCTGAATTAAAACTACGTGCGACGGCTTCGTAAATTTTCATGATCAGCAGCAATCACCCCAGGGCATGAAAAGAGGTCTGTCTTTCTCCCCGGCCCTTGAGGTTTTTTCACGGTAAAGCCCGGTATGTGCAAGACGTCGCGAGCCCGGAAGGGGCGAGGGCGTACTAAAAGCACGGCAAGCCGCTTTACGGCGAAGCGCAACGCAGCAGACGGATTTTTCGAAGCCGTCGGCTTTAACGTTTACGTAAATGTCAGGTTCTGTCAACCGAATTTTTCCGTGCTATCCCGCGCATGCCCTGGCGTAGGGAGTTGCGGCGAGCATTATCTTAGCCCGCAGCAGGCTGGCCGGTTCGGGTTTGATCTCTCCTGCCGCAACTTTTGAAAAAAGCTCGGGAAAGTACTGCGATACGAGGGGAAGCGGGATTCCGGCCTCAAGGTTTCTCATGAGCCTGTCCATGGCGCGCTTTATGGGTGTGCGGTTCCAGTAGTAACGCACCCTGTCCCTGAAGCCGTAAAAGACCCGTATTCTGCCCTCAGGGGTTTGGAGCACGGCGGGATGGTCCACGAAGTACGGATCCGCTATGATCACCCGTGATATGACTGAAAGGATGCGTGACCTTTTCACCGAGGGATTCCGGGCGTAAAGGGCATCCTCGATCCTCCCCAGGGCGAAGACAGCTTCCCGGAATGCATGCGTCAGGCAGGGTCCGGTCTTTAAAAGGGAGAAGTGGTCGCACACCATCATTCTCAGTGAGCTTTCAGGCTGGAAATCCGTGGCATGGATTTCAAAGGCCATATGCTCGGGAAGCAGGGAGAAACTCCCCGCAAGGGTTGCCGCCCTTTCTCTGTTGTAAAAGACGATCCAGTCGTCTCCGAATTCGATGCCGGGCTGGACAACAACAGCACATACGCGGCGCCAGGCGTCTTTGATCCCGGCCCCGGCAAAGGCCTTTTCGCATCGGTCGAGAAACTCGGCCAGGGATTTTGGGTCTGTAACCACCGCGGATTCGGAGGAGGCAAGGGAACCGCCGGGGCGTGGTGCTTCGGCCCCGATCACATAAACAGGGAGTCCCTTTTTTTTCTGCGTTGGGCTTCGCGCTGATTCAGCGGCACGGCAAAGCAATGCCGTCCTTTCGGCCGAGACCTCCATGGGCAGCGGATCAGGGTCTCCTGCCAGGGGCATGCCCGCGTCTATGTGGATCTTTTCGTATCCCGCCTTGACGTAGGCAACAACAAGTTCCACGGCTTTTTGCATGGCGATATCCGCTGGTTGCCCGCGCCACGGGAACGGCCCAAGGTGGTCTCCCCCGATCATCAGGCCGGCCCTGGGAAAACCCTTTGCTTCCGCCATGGATGTGATGCTGGAAACAAACTCGCCGGGAAGCATTCTGCTGTATCCACCATATTGGTTTACCTGGTTGCATGTGGATTCGCAAAGCAGGGGGATATTGTATTGCAAAGCAATATCCATGCAGACTGAAATCGCTGTTTCGTGGCTCGAGCAGACCGAAAAAAGGCCGGACGGTTTTCCCTGGTGTTGGGCCCTTGCCATTCTTTCCAGTATCGATTCCATGTAATCCTTTCCCCTTGATATATTGGTCCTGAAACCGTGAGTGGTCGTCCGTATGCCGGATGCACGAAGGCAAAGGACGGATTAAGGGATTGCCTCATATGCCGGGCATGTTCAAAGCCTGGGCGGGGCATTACGCGGATATGTCACTGTAAAGCCTATGTTGAGTTTCTGCGTGCTTTTCGGCTTGATACGGAGTTCCCACTGCATGACTCCAGGTTTCGAGTCCACGTCTTTTTTTGCGGGCACTGGATCGAGGACCACTTCTGTAACCTCGATTTTGTCGGTCTTTGACACAGGGATACGGTCTTGCAGGTAGACGAGGATATCCCGGTCTTTTCTGTTTGAAATGCTGGTTTCGTATCTGATCTCACGTGTCACCCTGCTTTTTTCAAACCTTCCGAAAAAGGTTTCAATCCTTTGGTCCTTGACCTTCTTTTTTTCCACAAGCACGGATCTGTCTATACCCAGGCCGAAGGTGATCCTTTTTTCAGGCCCGGATGGATCGAGAAACATTTCTGCTATGTAGCTTCCCTGGTGGAATACTTTTACCGGCCCTGCAAGGAGTTCCGGGTCCGGCTCGATTTCACACGCCAGGAAAACATTCCGGCTTACCGCAGGGACCGCCCAGTGATAAAGCCTGGCAGGATATCTTTTCTGGAATATCCCTATGGTTGTCTCTTTTTCGCGGGACGGGACCGAAACCTTCTTTTTGACCCGGTACTCAAAGGAAGAGGCCGTTTCCATCCTCTTTGCCGTTGCCATGGGTGCGGCCTTTGACATGGCAAAGAGTGAAAGCGTATCCTGGCTTTCTTTGCGCATTGCCTTGGCGCGCATTTTCCGGTCCCTGGTCATGGCAGGAGTGTCGATCCACCAGGGCCCGATCTCTGGGAGGCGGCCTGCAGCAGCGGGTTGAGCCGTGGAAAGCGTAAGTTCTATATCTTTCCAGTCTTCACCGGTTTTCTGGACAATTCTGCCCCTCATGGAAAGGGTCACGGATCCGTCTTCTGTGTCCACGTCCGCCCTGTATTCCGGTTTCCACCCTGCAAAACCGGTCAGGTAGGAGACTTGCAGATCTATCTCCTGCTTTTTCCCGGAATCAAAAAGAATGTTTATCTGTGTTTTCATTTGTGTGCCTGCTGAAGTGAGCTGGTCGAGCTCCTCTGAAAGGCGTTTCAACTCCTTTTCGATTTCAGCCAGTTTTGCATCCGCGTCCCGGATCTTTGAAAAGGCTTCGGAATAGGCCTTACCGAGTGTGGCGATAAGGCTCGAAACAGATGCCGGATCCGGTAAAATATTATTTTCGGGTTTTTGCCCTGGCCTGGATAATGAATCGAGAAAGTCGATCTTTTTCTGCTCCACGCCCATCTGGTCTTTGACAATCCTTTTTGCCCGCCTGAGCCTTTGCATCTCTTCCTTTATCGATGCTATTTTTTCCTGGGCCGGACGTGTCCCGGGAACACGAACCGTCTCAACAGAGATGATCTTTCCGTCTCCGCGGAGAGTGGCGCTTGCCGATCCTTCCAGAATTTCAAAGGGCTGGCAACTGACGGAAAGGACCACTTCGCCCGGGCCTACCGCAATGTTTGCGCCCCGGGTGACAAGGGTCCTGTCTGGAAAAAGAACCGCCTTTACCACCGGCGCATTCACCTCTAACGCCAGGGCCATACCCGTAAAAATATGGGCCGGGAAAAAAAGACTGAAAAACAGGCATACAAAAAAAACAAAGCGTTTCATGGAGTTGTTCTCCTATCTTCTGATTTCGACCTTCCCGTCAAGAAAGGACTTGACCGAGGCTATCGGGACCTCGTTCCTGTGGAATATTCCCGCTGCCAGGGCAGCCTCTGCTCCGGTGGCTGTGAATACCTCGAGGAAGTGTTGTGGCGAACCCGCGCCGGATGAAGCGATTACCGGGATGCCTGTGGCGTCTGAAACAGCCCTTACCAGCTCGATGTCAAAACCTGAATTCGTGCCGTCTTTGTCGATGGAGTTGAGAAGAATTTCGCCCGCCCCCAGTTCTTCACAGATCCTGGCGAGGGTGACGGCGTCAACAGGCCTCCCCTCTCTTCCGCCCTTTATGGTGCACTCGAACCAGCAGTAATTCTCCCCGTTGGGACCCGGTATGCTTGTTTCAATAACGTGATGCGGCATATCACCGGGATGCTTCACATAAACTCTTCTTGGATCGATGGATATTACCACGGCCTGGCGGCCGTATACGGCGGATATCTGCTCGATGGAACTCGAGCCCTTTTCAAGGCGGCCGGCCAGGTGTTCTTCCACGATCTTGACCGCATCGCTTCCGATGGAGATCTTGTCGGCTCCTGCACGGAAATACGCATCAGCAACCTCGAGAGCGGTATACCGCCTTCCCGATGAATCGGTGTAGTCCCTTATTCCCCCTCCGATGGTGAGGGGGACGAAAACATGCCTTGACGTATGTTCAAGGACTTCGATCATGGGAAGATCGTGTAAAGGGAAATCCCTGAAACCAGTGATGTTTAAAAAGGTGATTTCGTCCGCCCCTTCCTCATAATAACGACGGGCCAGTTCTACAGGCTTGCCCAGGTTTCTCACCTTCCCCTTTTCCCGGACATCGTACTGGTCGCCCTTGGTGACAACCAGATCCCCGTCGTCATTCGTCCTGACATCAAGACATGCTATGATTCTCTTGGCAAGCCTTGTGGGTCTGCTGATAATTTCCGGCATACAAGGGGCATGGTCTCCGGCGGAAACGAAGTTTTCAAGGATCTTCAACCCGGCATCCCCGCTTTTTTCCGGGTGGAACTGGAGGGCATGGACCGATCCCTTTTCTATCCCGCTTGTGAACGGATGGCAGTAATCCGTCTCGGTGAGAACCGATTCCTGGTCATGGCAGGCCGCGTAATATGAATGGACAAAATAGAATTTTTCATCCCCCCGGAGACCTGAAAAAAGGACAGAAGGCTTTTTGGGGTAAATCCCGTTCCAGCCTATGTGGGGAACCGATGAGTCTATCCTGAACCTTTTGACCGTGCCCGGTATAAACCCGAGTCCAGGTATTCCAGGTGCTTCCTCGCTGGATTCGAAAAGGGCCTGGAGTCCCAGGCAGATCCCCAGAAAAGGGCGTCCCGATTCGAGGTATCTTTTCAGGGGCCCGATAAATCCCTTGTTGTTCAAGACCTCCATTAGCTGGCCGAAATTTCCCACACCGGGAAAAACAAGTTTTTCCGCTGATTCTATATCGTGCGGCCCTGCTACAATGTGAACGCTTTCGCCGACTTTTTCGATAGCGTTTATTACGCTTCTTACATTTCCGGCTCCATAGTCGAGAAGAGTAATCATTTTCCTTTTTCAATGTTCGGGTTCAATAAATTTGCACCGGTGTTTTTTTTCGTTTAATGGGGGCGACTGTCTTGCTGGTTTCAGCCAGCCAGCCGCCATTGTCCCCGGGGTTTGCATACTGGAAACAGTATGTTTATTACCGCTTATCATTGATAATCTCGTAAAAAAGCGTTTTCGCTTTTTTACGAGACGGGGGAGGGCTTCCCCTCCCCCCCCCCTTTTAACATATTTTCATTGTTATCGCCCCCCCCCCCCCCGGGGCCCACAACCCCCCCGGCC
>CAYVIE010000035.1:0-22435 GCA_964451355.1 uncultured Desulfobacteraceae bacterium | reverse complement strand
TCCAAGCGCAGTTTCGAAAATTACCTCGTATCAAAGGGTTTTTCCACTTTCAACGTTGAGTTGCGGGGCCATGGGTTGTCCCGGGCAAACGGAAGCGGGCATCCTGAAAAATTCGAAACATATCTATATTACGATATGCCCGCTTTCATGGAGACCATAAGAAGGATCGTGGGCGGCAAAAAGTATTTTCTCGTGGGGCACAGCCTTGGCGGATCAATAGCATATTGCATGGGGCCCGAGTATACCGATGATCTTGCCGGTATCGTTTCAATCGCTGGGCCGTTCAACATGGCAAAAGGGAATATTCTGCTGAAAGCCATCGCATATTTGGGTGTGGCCCTGGGGCGGCTTTATCCTTTCGGAAAAATGCAGCCCAAGGTATTCTATATTGATTATATAGGACTCGTGGCTCGTTACGGCCTGTGCATACTCGATTCTCCATGGTACAAGCTTCCATTACAGGTATGGTACCCGGGGAGCATTGAAAAGGAAATATTGGAGGAGAGGATAACCAGGGGATTCGATCGGACCGGTTTTGGTGTGATAAAGTACTTTTTCGAATGGGGAGCACGAGGAAGGTTCGAAAGTACGGATGGTGATGTGGATTTTGAAGAACGGATGGCGGATCTCAGGGCGCCGATTCTTTTCGTGTGTGGGAACAGGGACGTGGCCGTTCCGGTCGAGGCGGTAAGGGAGGCATATGAAAAGGCTGGTTCCAGGGACAAGGCAATGATGGTTTTCGGAAACGAGGAGCCGGGTCTTCATTTCGGTCACTGCGACCTTGTTTGCGGAAAGGCGGCCCCGAGAATCGTATGGCCCAGGATAGTTTCATGGATGGCCGAAAGGGCGGGGTTTTGAGAAGCGGATTTTTTTGTATTGGCGGGAGATTTCGCAAATGACAGCAGGATAATTGAATTCCCCGTTGATAGAAAGAATTGAGTCCTGTGGTTTTTGGATCTGTTTTTACAGCCACAAAGCAGAATCAGCGGATTTTCAGGCACCGGCATGAAAGATCGCATATCAAAGATAATATCAGGCGGGCAGACCGGGGCTGACAGGGCTGCCCTGGATTTTGCCGTTGACGCGGGCATACCGCACGGGGGATATGTTCCTGCAGGAAGAAGGGCAGAGGACGGAAAGATTCCAGACAGTTACAGGCTTGTTGAACTTGACACAAAAAGTTATCCGGCAAGGACCGAGAAGAATATCCTGGAATCCGACGGGACGCTTATTGCAAGTACAGGAAGGCTTGATGGAGGCTCCGCCCTGACATTGAGGCTTTGTTCCAGGTACAATAAACCCTGTCTTTGCATAAACCTTTCTGCAACCGATCCACAAGAGGCGGCAAAGAGATTGTTAGCATGGATGGATGAACACGACATACGGGTGTTGAATGTCGCCGGTCCACGTGAAAGCAAAGCACCAGGAATTTACAGGGCTGTCTATTCATTTCTTTCAGCTGCGCTTGGTGAAAAACGGGCGAAATCTCCAGATACACGCCGATGATTTCATTATAAAAAAAGCCTCCGGACACATCTTCATTATGCTTGAATCTGATCACGGCTCCGTAAACTTTCATGATTAGCAGGAATCACCCCCGGGTATGAAAAGAGGTCTGTCCCTCTACACGGTCCCGGAGATGTTTTCACGGTAAAAAGCAAATATTGCTTTTTTACAAGACGGGGGAGGGATTCCCTTCTCCTGCCATTTGAAATGAATTCAAATGGTTTCACATCCATTCCCGGCCCAACAGGAACATCCTGGCATATGTGCAGGTTATGTGCATACCAGTCAAATTTAACTTTGAAAAAAGCGGTCATGATGTTAAACGTTGTTTAGTGGTCTTTCACGGATTCAGTAGGTATATTTTGGATATGTCCATGCTGGGCAAAACAATCCGGCGTTTTTGAAACTGCTTTGTTATTCCCGATCAAGGAGGTGTTCATGAAGAAGGTGGTATGTATCAGCCTCGGAGACAGCAAGCACAGCTACGAGTTTGAAACTGAATTCCTTGGACAGGATTTCTGGGTTAAGCGGATAGGCACAGATGGTGATTTTGAAAAAGCCAAGTCCCTGATAAAATATTGGGATGAACGCGCAGATGCCATAGGCATCGGCAGCATAAGGTTTCCTTACGCCATAGGCCCCAAGCGGTTAAATGATCCGAGGCTGAAGACGATAAAGCGGTTAGCAGCAAAATTGAACACGCCGGTAACGACTGGGAAGCGCCTCCGAAAGGTCTGTTTTGAGTGGTCCATAAGGCATATACAGTACAAGATGAAGGATTTCTTTACCAATGCCAGGGTTCTTATCCTCTCTGGCATGGTTAATTACAACCTTGCAAGCATTCTTTCCGAATATACAGATAATCTCACCTTTGCAGATCCTATTCTCGAGCATGGTATTCCCAAGTTTTTGAATTCCATAAAGGAGTTGGAGCTATATGCAAAGGGCGTACACGAGGTTTTGAACTATGTTCCAGGCAAGCGAATCGCTACCTCTACAGTCCCGGTGCAGGTATGGAACCGCTATATCCTGCGCAAGGCTATGCAGAAAAACACAATGATTATGGTGCCGTACCAGGAATTCTACCGTTATCTTGACGTTGCCGGCCTGGAAGAGCTTGGTCGCAAGGTGGTGATAAGTTCCACGGTATACGATGACAGGGTGGAATTTCTCAAGAAGCGCGGTGTTGATATGATCATCGACAATACTCCCAAGGTCCTGGAACGTGTTGTTGGCGTCAATGTCCTTGAGGCCATGATTTCAGCCGCGCTAGAAAAACCAGCAGACCGGATATCAAACGATGAGCTTCTGGAGATAGTAAGCGAGCAATATCTTGAACCCAGGATAATCTATCCTCAGGGAGAAAAGCGGAGGGTAAACAGGTTCGCGTTTGTGATTCATCCTCTCTCCCAGGAGGACTTCAGAAAGGAAAAGACAGTAGGTCTCCTTGCAAACGTGCCCGGGTTCGTAGATGCGCTGGAAAAGATAATGGCGTATTCCCCTCCCTTTGTTTATTCGAAAGTTACGGGCGTAAAGTCTCCGCTGGGGGTGGAGGCCGAAGGATGGCTCATAACCGTAGGGGGAACTCCCAAGCAGATGCTCGCCCATACCCCGGAATTTACATACAAGCGCCTTCTTCTGGCGGCCCGAATGGCAAAACGTCTAGGGGCGCAGATAATGGGGCTCGGTGCGTTTACAAAAGTGGTGGGCGATGCAGGGGTGACCGTGTCGCGACAGGCTGAAATTCCTATCACAACAGGAAACAGTTACAGTGCGTCGGCTGCCTTGTGGGCGGCTGCTGATGCTGTGCGGCGTATGGGCCTGATAAAGATCGAGAAGGGCAAGCTCATAGACGCAAAGGCAATGGTCGTTGGGGCTACAGGCTCCATAGGAGCGGTCTGCTCGAGGCTTTTGGCCCTGGTGGTGAACGACCTCTACCTTGTGGGCCGCAACATGGCCAAGCTTTTGGCGTTGAAGGAATCCATACAAGATGAGTTTACCGGATGCAACGTGACAATAGCGACTGATCCTGAACGGTTCCTTCCGGACATGGATATGATTGTTACAACCACTTCCGGCGCGGGAAAAAAGGTCCTTGACATCACGAATGTAAAACCCGGATGTGTCATAACCGATGTTGCGCGGCCCCTGGACCTTTCCCCTGAGGATGTTGCAAAGCGTCCCGATGTACTGGTTATAGAGTCGGGTGAAATCGAGTTGCCCGGAGAAGTAAAGATGAAGGACATCGGGCTCCCCAAGGGAGTTGCGTATGCATGCCTGGCGGAAACCATAGTCCTTGCCCTTGAAGGCAGGTTCGAGACATTTACCGTGGGAAGGGAAATAGAGTGGGAAAAGGTCAAGGAGATCTACAAGATGGGCCTGAAACACGGTATGAAGCTTGCCGCCATTTCCGGTCACAAGGGGGTATATACCGATGAGGATATAATGAAGGTTAAGGAACTCGCCATAGCCGAAAGGATCAAGAAGGGGATACCCCTGCCGGATCATGTTGCAAAGGAAGCAGGGATAGATACCAGTGGCAAAAAGAGGGGTGGTGCCTCAAGGAAAAGGGCGGCCTCAAGCGCTAAAAAGGAAAAGACCGCAAAAGCTGCTGCAAAGGATGAAAAAAAAGGAGAAACGGGCAAGAAAGCTTCTGCCCCGAAGACCGCCAGGAAGAGAAAAGCCAGCACCGGCACTGCCAGGGGTAAAAAAAAGAGCGAGACTTGAACCTTATGAAAATTCCGGGAAGGGCGGTCTTTGTTCTGCCCTTCCCGGTTATACCAGGCTTAGTTGTTGAATTTTATCTCCACGTCCTTTCTGTGTTCCGGTTCGATCTTCCATAACTCTCTTGGAGTAAGTCTCATCTGGTTTGCCACAAAGACATCCGGGAATTGCTCGATTCTTATGTTGAATATGTTTACAGATGCGTTGTAAAGTTCGCGGCGGTCCGCTATCTGGTCTTCGAGCTGGGAGATCCTTGCCTGGAGCCTTGAAAACGCCCTGTCAGCCTTGAGTTCCGGGTAGTTTTCCACCACGGCGAAAAGTGACCTTATTGCGGCGGAAATCGCGTTTTGAGCCTCCAGAGCCTGGGGTGTATCCTTGGCCGAGTCCAGCATGGCCCTTGCCTTTGTTACATTTTCCAGCACTGTTCGTTCGTGTTTCATGTAGCCTTCGCAGACTGAAACCAGTTTGGGCAGCTCGTCATAGCGCTGTTTTAAAAGGACGTCTATATTGCTCCAGGCCCTGTCTATGTCATGTTTCAAACGCACGAGGTTGTTGTAAATGATAATCACATAGCCTGCCAGCGCGATCAAGACCAGCAGGATAACCGCAAGAAGAATGTATCCGATCATTGGTTCTCCTTTAGTTGGTGTAATGGTTGATGCAATCGCAGAAAATCAAAACCCTGATCCCAAAAACAATTGTTCGGCTCAATTAAAAATACAGTTGACAAGGGGGTAAAAAAACACAAGCTCCTGTTAAAACGCGTTCCAGGAGAGTGAAATTCCCCAGCATGTCAAGCAGATTCCGCCGATCATAAAGGCCCATGCCCTTAATGTTAGTCTAAAGAGTATGCTTTTTTCAGTATCAGCTATAAGGAACGGGAAAAGTCCTGATTTTGGACGCTCCACGACTGTCTGTTCTCCTGGAGAGGCGTCTTTCATGAGGCGCTCCCTGTAGAGCTCCATCTCCACGGCCTTTCTTGCCTTGTCCCATTCATCAGCATCAATCCGGCCATCATTGTTGGTATCAAAGGCAGCCATCTTATCAGGATCAGATTTCAAAAGCCGTAGTTTTTCCACCAGCCTTTCCTTTATGCCGGCACGGATTCTTTCCGGCTTTGCTGAGCCAAGCACAAATATTTGTGCCCCCTCTGGTATAAGTTCTTCGACAACTTTGACGGATCTGTCCTGGAGCTCAGGAGATAACCAGATGTTTTCGCCTCCCCAGAATTCTTGTCTCCTGAGAGTGGCAAGTATTTTTGCTCCCTTCGGGCGGATCAGGACCCGGCCTGTTTCGTCTTCCAGAAAGAAAGGTATCCAGCCGGATGTCGTGGTGCGTACAAGCCGCCATTGCCTGCTGTTGTCACTGTAAAATACCTTGTAATGCTTAGTCCGGTAATAAATGCATGGTGTCTGCGAGTATCCGCTCAAGAGATTATAACATCTGCGTGCCCGCCCCTTGAGCTCCACCAGACCCATTGACATGGAACGAATCCTGGATGTCGGTGTTGTTTCGATCATCCGTTTCGCATAGAGCGTGAACAGGGCATAGGGTATCATTCCTATACCGACTATTATCATGCCGATCCCTGAAATTCCTTTCCAGAGAGCGGCTGATCCCAACCCGCCTTTTGCAAGATAAGTTGGGGCGAAAAACTGGAATAATACGGGAAAAAGCCCTGCCACAAGGTATATCCACTCTTCGACAGTTCCGGGTATCAGGTGCCGGAGGGAACTCCTGCTGACTTCCGGTGGAGGGGGCAGGGATTCATGGGCCGTATTTGTTAGATCCGGCTCTGCTGAATCCTTTTCTGCCTGCCGTCCTGACTCCTTGGCCTGCGCATGAAAAGATTTGCCGGGTTTTATTATGCCAGCCCTGGACGCGGCTATCAGATAACGGGTGTATTCAAATAACAGCCTTCTGACTTTGAAAGGATTGTCTTGATCCTCCTCTTCGGGTTTGCATAACCTTCCTATACCGAAGCGGTGGTCTGTTATACAGGATCTTGCCCTTTTGATGGTTTCTGTTACGAGCTTCCGGAAGTTGACCGCTGCGCTGGGCTCCATATATTGGCCCATGCTCGTAAAGGAAAATCGTAAAAAGTCAATGAAGACGCATCTGGGGGGATCGACGTTTATATCGCAAAGTATCAGAAACGGATGGTTTACAGAGATTTTTTTCAAAATATCTTCAAAGCTGCGTTCCTTGAGCTCTTTTACAAAAGTGGCGGTAAAGATTTTGTATGGATCAGCCACACTGGACAGGCCGGTTACTATCAGCAATAACCGCGTGGATTTTTCAACCCTTAGTATTTTATTCTGGTTTTCATCGAAAAAGCTTATATGTGAGCTTGTAATTTCGACACTGCGTGCTTGTTTGAACTCTACAGGAGTATCGATCTGTGAAACAGGGATGCAGGCGGCGGGTATCCCGGCCGCTCTCATAGCGTCAGCCATTGCCTCTTTAACTTCATCTGTTACTGCAGGGGTGAATTCACACAGGCCATAACCTGTCAATTTATAACGGATATCAGCTTTGCTCATACCCGAGATATCAGATAGTTCAGTTACAAGATAGTCGGCTTCGTCTGTTATTTTGGCAAGAGGCAGGTAGAGAAGGCGGGTTTGCTGGGCATTTCCACTCAGATCATCGTAGGGATTACTGGATGTATCGTCTCCTGAAGATTTGTCATAGATTCCTGGTTCGAATTTTTTCCATCCCTTATCCATATCTTTTCCAAAAATATGAGTGAAGGAACTGTAAAAAATGTTATGCGGATATGCTCAATAGAGTTGAGCAACCATTCAGCCGGAAATATTTTTTATTGCGGCTGAACGTGTATCGTAGATATCGATGATCCTGTCAAGCCTGACCAGGCGTAAAACAGGCATGAGCTGCTTGTTTACACCGAATATGGAAAGAGTTCCGCCCGATGAGTGCATGGTCCTCATGCATGAAAGGAGCGCGCCTATTCCTGAGCTGTCTATGAACCTGATTTTAGACATGTTCAATATGACATGCTTGGTATTTTGCAGATACGGAGCTATGTCAGCCTTGAATTCCATGACGTTTGCAGCATCCAGGGCGCTTACGGGGATCTTTATGATCAGCGCGTCCTTGACCGTTTCCGTTTTGAACTTCATGATTCCTCCGGGTATGCAAGCTGTTGGAAAACCGATATGTCCTTCTTCTTTATTTGGTCGTTTGCATCACGCCAAAAAGACCCTTTAATCGATACAAGCAAAAAATAGCAGGGAATAAAGCATAATATCAAGATGTTTTCATCCATCATGATTTACTGCCATAAGGATGCACCGTATAATTTTTATATTGGATTATTGATTGAACTTGTTTAAAAAAATATTGTTAAATATCCAATGAACCCGAAAAGCACTCAAGTATTACGGGAGTCCTGGCTTTCCTGCCGGTTTTCCAGCTTAACCGCTGTAAAACCGCACCGCTTAATGGAGGAATGATCATGGGCGACACCCCTTTGAGCCGGAAAGATCTCCTTCCTGCTGAACTGCACCAGCGCATTTACCAGCGCCATGTCCAGGGCGCATACATGCGCACGGGTGCAATATTTTTCTTGTGGTTTGTCCTTTTTGTATCCTTCATGTTCAATGTCCTGGACGCCAAGGCCTTTACCGGTGTCACGGTGACCGGTTTATTGGTGATTCTGGCCAATATCCCTTTTTTGTGGGGGTTAAAAAGGATCAGGCACAGGATCCTGTTTGAATATTACAACATCTCCATAAATGTCCTTGAAGCCGTTGCCGACGCCGTCATTATATATTTTCTGGGCGGATTGCGGGGCATGTATCTCATTTTCATATTCGCATGCCTTCTTGCATATCTTGGAATAGCAGCTCCCAGGCGTTACATAGTGATCATAGGTATTGTGTGTGTGGTCTCATTTTCAGCAATGGTGCTGCTCGAGCACATGGGAATCCTTGCCCACCAGAATCTTGCATGGCGTGTTTATGATTATACAACTTCAGAGGTGATTCTGGCCCTTTTTTGTTTCGCAGCATCGCTGTTTGTCCTGATTTTCACCATATCGTATTCGGCAGACATTCTTAAGAGCACCAGGGCGGCTTTGAAAAAAAGAAACGAGGAGCTGGAAAAATCCCGCGAGGCTATAGACAAGGCTGTAAATGCCCTGAGAGAGCGCAACACAATACTGCAGGAATCCCTGGAAAGACTCCAGGAAACCCAGGAGCAGCTTCTTTCCGCAGAAAAGATGGCTGCTCTCGGCGGAATAGTGGCGGGAGTCGCCCATGAGGTAAGCACACCGCTAGGTGTGGCGGTTACAGCCGCATCGTTCCTTGAAGAAAAGACCAGGGAATTCTCAAGGAACATCACAGAAAGCCTTGCGCCAGGGGAATTGAAGGCGTTTGTCGATGGTATCTCCGAAGCTGTCGCCACAATAATGGCCAATTTGCAAAGGGCCTCGGATATGATAAGGAACTTCAAACAGGTTGCGGTTGATCAGTCAAGCAACCTGTATCGCAGGTTCAATTTCAGGGAATATATAGACGGCGTTTTGTTGAGTCTCAGGTTCCAGTACAAGAGAACCGGTCATAAGATCGAGGTCGATTGTCCGGAGAATCTGGAAGTCTATGGATATCCCGGCCTGTTTTCCCAGATCATAACGAACCTTGTGATGAATTCCCTGATTCACGGGTTGGAGGACATGAAAAACGGTGAGATAAGGATAGAGGTTTCTGAAACTGATGACAGTCTGGTTTTGAAGTACAGTGATAATGGGAAAGGCATGGAGGAAGCCGTGGCCAAACGGATATTCGAGCCTTTCTTTACCACCAAGCGTGCCCAGGGCGGCACCGGTATAGGCATGAGTCTTGTATACAAGATTGTGACCGAGACCATGGGAGGCCGGATCAAGTGTGATACAGCGCCGGGAGAGGGGGTTTGCTTCACCATAACCATTCCCTACCAAAAGGGTATACTGGAGCGGGTTCAATAAATTGGTTCATTTTTGATGGATTCGTAAAACCTCCATCATCCGGTCTATGGCGGTTTGGCCCCGGCCGGGGGTGGGGGTGGAACCATTTGTTTTTGGATCAGAATTCCGATTCTTTATGATTGCATCGTTATTAGAAGATGTGCGAAAGTAGCCAGCTCATATAGATATCTCGCACCCTGAATAACAAAAGAGTAGCATGCAATGTGTTAATGATATTAATCGCGCCCAGCGCGTCTATTGGAGGTCATTGATTATCCGTTAGCTATCAGAAAGGTTTTATAATGATTTATTTCGGCTTTAAACAGCGACTTTCATCAGAGCTTCAAAAGCTGGTTTCGCAAAACGTCATCAGCGAAGATTGCGCCCGGCGTATCCGGGATCATTACGGTCTTGCACATAGCAATGAACTCAGGGCATTGGGAAGGATACTCTTTGCAGCCTTGGGCGGTATCATGGTTGGTGCTGGAGCTATCCTTCTTGTGGCCCATAACTGGGATTTCATGTCCCGCCCCTGGCGTACCTTCTTTGCCCTGGTTCCGTTTCTTATGGGTTACGCGGCTGCCTTTTTCTATTCCCTCCGTCAGGACCGTGACATTGCATGGGATGAGGGGTTGGGCTTATTTATCCCGCTTGCCCTTGGGGCGGCAATAGCGCTTATTTCCCAGATCTATCACCTGGGCGGAGATCTGAAGGATTTCCTATTTACGTGGCTGGCTTTGAGCCTTCCTGTAATATATCTTTTCGACGCGGCCGGCCTTTTTATCCTGTGGCTTGGTATGCTCCTGTGGTGGACCGGCCTTGCTGTTGATAGTGGATGGAGTCCGCTATGGATCTGGCTATGGTTTTCCCTTGTTGTCTGGCATATTGTCACTGTTTTCCGGGACAGGGACAGGAACGCCAGAAGGTCGCTCTATGCCTGGGTTGTCTGTTTGTGGATACCAATTGCAATGCTTGTCTCCATGCAAAACGAAACGGCCGCGATGGGATATGTTGCGTTTACCTCGCTTTTTTCTGTTTATGTCTATCTCTGGATTGTGGAGGAAAAAAACGGAGTTCTCCAAATTCCTGTGCGCCCATTGCGTGATATCGGGGTTATCGGGCTTGCCGTGTTATCCCTCGTCCTGGCTTGCACCGATGTATGGGATAATATCCTGAGGCATCCATCATTTACGGCGTCATCATGGGGTAATCTTACCTTGTGCTTGTTGTTATTCTTTCTGGTTGTTTATTTCTTTGTCCGGTCTGTTCGGACAAAGAATGGTTTTGGAATACTTGCCGGAAGCTTCCCTTTTCTCTGCCTGATAGGGGTGGTCTCTGTCATGGGTGGTATGGATGTAGTTGTCCCGGCCGTTGTTTTCAACATATCAGCCCTTTTTACCGGGATATTTCTCATTTACCAGGGTGCCGGAGCGGGAAGGAAGCGCTTTGTGAATTTTGGGATGAAGTATCTTGCCATTTTGATTTTTATGCGTTTTTTTGATACGGAATTCAGCCTTGTGTCCAAGGGGATCGTTTTTATCATTGTCGGTGTGGTGTTTTTCAGCATAAACAGGCTGTTTTATGGGCGCCGGGCAGGTGCCGGATCCGGTTGATACCTGCCGCGCGCCATATTGTTTTGCTGGCAATAGTTCGAGACTACACACTACTATCGAACGGTTGCCTTCGCTTATCCGGTGCAGAGACAAAAGCTCAGGGATTCAGGTGATAATAATAGCCGGGTTTTTCCGGTCAGCAGCAAGCAGGGGTGTCTTATATGAGACAGACCGCGGTGTTCAAGATCATGCTTTTTGCTCTTTTTATACTTCATTCCACAGCGATAGGTGCCAAGTTTTACCGTTATGCGGATATCCAGAAAAACGGTAAGGCATACAGGTTTCACGTGCGGTCTTATGATCCCTATGATCCTTTCCGCGGCAGGTATCTCGCCATCGATGTCGGCAGGGCGATCAAGGTCCCTCCCGGCTTTACCTGGGAGTGGGGAAAGAAGGTCTATGTCCTGGTCACAAAAGATGATGAAGGCTTCGCAAAGTTGGGCCCTGTTTTATCCCATAAGCCGATGGAAGGTGATTACGTTATCTCGGAAATAGCGCGCTATAATTCGACAAAGAACATGGTATGGATAGAAAACCCGTTTGACCGGTTTTATATCAATGAAACCATAGCTCCTGTTGCTGAAAAAATTTTCATTCAGGCTTCTGCTGCTGAAAAGAACAGGATCTGGATCGTTGTAAAGGTCAAGGACGGGCGGGCTGTAATAGATGATTTATATGTTGACGGCCGTCCCATAGTTCAGGTCGCCCGGGAAATGATACCTGGCAAAAAATGAATTTTCAAATGCGGGCACCGGCTTTTGATGTTCATGCATGGACCGGGAACCGGGATCTCTTGACACACCTGCCTGAATCCGTCTATGTAAACTTTAACTATATGGACTTTAATTGATGGTCAGTAGACCAGCGGTTTATTTCCCTGATACCTGGCGGGCAGGGAACAGTAAATAGAGTTCTTGTTTTCCGGCGGTATTTTTCGCATACTTTTACGGCCGGTCATGCAGGGATCCTTACTTATAGTTAATCAGCGCCACGAAGGCGGGTACCGGTAACAAGGTCCGCGTTCGTGGTTTTTTTATTTGCAGGGAGGTAGACATGTTGGAATTGTTGTCAAAGGGCGGGTTTTTGGTTGTTCCTATCCTGGCTTGTTCCGTCCTTGCTGTAGCTGTTTTTGCAGAGCGCCTAGTGGTCTTTTACATGCTTTCACGAAGGGGAAAAAAGATAGCCGGCCGGGTTTCCAGCCTGATAGAGTCAGGTCGGATTGATGAGGCCCGGAAGGCCGCTGCAACCAGCCGTTCTCCCATGGGACGGATTCTTGCCCAGGGCCTTGACGTGGCAGGCCAGGATAGCGAGACCATGGAAACCGTACTGGTCAACGCTTTGGACAAGGAGGTCAGGGGGCTTGCAAGGCACCTTCAGGTCCTTGCCACAATAGCGAACATTTCCCCGCTGTTAGGCTTACTCGGTACTGTTATCGGCATGATCAAGGCGTTCATGGTCATCCAGGAGATGGGAGGCAGGGTTAACGCTACTGTGCTGGCAGGTGGTATCTGGGAGGCCATGCTGACAACGGCGCTCGGCCTTGCCGTGGCCCTTCCTGCCATGCTTGCCCACAGTTACCTGGTAGCAAGGGTGGAAGCATACGAGGCGAGGCTCAAAGACGGGATGGTCGTATTCGTAAAGAGCCTGGCGCAGGCTCGCGGGAGGTAGGAAGCAATGCGTTTTCAGACGAATAAAAGCATCTCATACCAGGTCCAGGTCCCGCTTACATCATTGATCGATATCGTTTTTCTGCTTCTGGTCTTTTTTTTGCTGACGTCCAATTTTATCACAGCAAACAAGATTGACGTCAACCTGCCCGAGGCTTCATCTGCCACACCCCAGACAAGAGCGAACATTACCGTCACCATAGATGCCAGCGGTGATATTCATGTTGAAGGAAAGCCCGTGTTGCTAGATGGTGTGGAAAATATAATAAAAAAAAGGATCGCCGATGAGCCGGGCATCGGGGTCGTGATCAGGGCTGACAAGTCTGTCACCTTGGGGCTTGCTGTACCGGTTATGGATGCGGCAAGGTCTGCTGGTGCTGATAGAATCTTACTGGCAGCGGAAAAAAAGGATCCTGCCGGGTCAATACCATGACAAGAGTGGCAAAAAGACTGATACAAGGCCGTTTATTGCCTTTTTTTGTTGCTGGTTCCGTGCTGCTTCATATCTTTGCAGTGTTTTTTTTCGGGCATTATCAGGGGCAAGCAGCGGACGAGTATATTCCCGTGGAGCTTTTTATGCCTTCATTTCAGGAATCTGCATCTATGCCCGCCCGTGCTGTTGAGGATGAAAAAGCCACAGAGACGCAGCCTCAAATGCGTGATACACCCGCAGTTCAACAGGAGCATGAACCCCCGGCAGACCAAAGGGATGTTGTACAAGCAAAAGAGCAGGATGATATACATGCGGCCAGGGAAACCGCCTTGCCGGTGAAGTCGCCGCGGGTGTTGAAACATTTGCAGGCCAGCGCAATTCCGCCCGAAACAAGCGATGGAGAGCCTGATCCTTCCCGGAAAGATATCCAAGTCGGCGAACCAGATCATGAAGTTGCGCCTGATAACGATGCCATGGTGATGCCAGCAGCGCCGGGGAAAAAGATCGCGTCATCCGTGCAACAGCAAGGGTCTGGCAGAAGCGCGGTTTCAAATCCCCACCCTGCTGCGACTGATGTATTTAAGGCATATTTGGCAGAGCTTAAAAAAAAGATAGAGGCTGCCAAACGTTATCCCAGGGCCGCGAAGCTGAGAAAGCTTGAGGGAATCATCATGATCAAGTTCACTATAAGGGACGACGGCTCGGTTTCCGGGGTCGCTGTCGATTCCAGATCTACTTCTTCCCGGATCCTGGAAAGGGCTGCCCAAAACGCGGTTGTCAGGGCCGCACCTTTTCCTACACCGCCTGAAGGAACACTCTCCTGCCCGTTTGAGGTAACTGTGCCCATCGAGTTTCGCTTTGTTGATTGACATTTTCTGATGGACTTGTAAAAAGTCCATCATCCGGCCGAGGGCGGTTTAGCCCCGGCCGGGAGTGAGGCAGGACCATTTAAAAATAATAATGCAGTATGGTTACGTAGAATTTTCAGATTCCGGCTGAAAGGATATTTAAACATTAATAACACTCTTAGCCGGGAAGCGAGAGCATTCTATCCAGTGCTTTTTTTGCCCCGGACTTGATTTCCTGTTCGACTGTCACGGTATGGTGGGGCTTTGGATCTGCTATGCATTCTAACAATTTTTCAGGGGTTATCTTGTGCATGTTTACACACCCTGATCTGGCCACAGGCAATACGGTTTTATCTGGGAACCCGTCAGCCAGCCTGGTTACAAGGTTGATCTCAGTCCCTATTCCGATAATGCTGTTTCTGGGCGCCTTTTTTACAAATTCCACAATGAAGTTGGTGGAGCCAGCGGCATCTGCGGCATCAACCACATCAGCAGGGCATTCCGGGTGCACGACCACGAGTGAGCCTGGATGTTTTTCACGGAATCCCGAGACATCTTCTTTGGTAAACTTGGTATGCACATAGCAATGGCCTTTCCACAGGACCGCCCTGGATTCCATTATCTGTTCCCGCGTGTTTCCGCCCAGTGGTTTGCCGGGATCCCATACAATGATCTTTTCATCGTCTATGCCCAGCTTTCTCGCTGTATTGTATCCCAGGTGCCTGTCCGGCAGGAAAAATACCCGGCAGCCCTGGGAAAACACCCAAGAAAAAGCCCTGTGGGCATTGGAAGAGGTGCAAACAGTGCCGCGGTGTTCCCCGCAGAAGGCCTTTATCTGGGCGTCAGAGTTCATATATACTACCGGAATGAAGGATTCTTGTCCTGTTATGGAACATAGCTGCCCCCACGCGTCTGTTACCTGGATGATATCAGCCATGTCCGCCATCAGGCATCCAGCCTCCGGGTCGGGAATCCTTACTTCCTGGTCAGGCCGTGCAAGTATAGCCGCGCTTTCCGCCATAAAGTGGACACCGCAGAAGATGATTGTCCTTGCAGATTCATTCTCGGCCGCTTTTTTAGACAAATCAAAAGAATCTCCTTTTGCATCACCTAAAAGAACAATATCAGAATTCTGGTAATGATGGGTCAGGATCAAAAGGCTGTCTCCTAGTTTTGCCTTGACCTTTCGCACCTGCTCGATTGCGTTTTTTTGTTCTGTTGTTTTCATTTTTCGTATCCACTTGCTTGTTGTTAGTGCTGATAGAAGTGATCATTTTTTCCTACCACATTGTAGTGGTCCGGGCAACCTGTATTCAGGTCAAGTGTGATGTACAATCTTTTATCAACTATTGCAACAAAGCTGTTGAATTGAGGTATTGCCTCGAATATTAATCCTAAACAGTCTGGGACTGTTTGAGTAGCTAATCGATACATAGAGTTTTTATGTAAAGGAGCGAGACATGAAAAATTCCTATTACGATCCGAAAGACCTTGATGATTTTACCAGGATTACCGAGGATTCGCCTGAACTGGGTGATGCCTTTTTTAATTATTATAACAGGGCGACGGGTGAGGGTAATCTTACGGAGCGGGAAAAAGCGCTTATTGCCCTTGCTGTTGCAACGGTGAGGCATTGCCCGTATTGCATAGACGCTTATACGAACAAGTGTTTGTCCATAGGCGTTTCACCCGGAGAGATGATGGAGGCCGTTCATGTGGGGGCGGCTATGTGCGCGGGCGATGTTCTCGCACATGCCACCCAGATGAGAAAGATAATCAGGAAAATGGGGGTGTAGTGGACATGAGCCCGCATGATCAGTTGCGCGTACTCGATAATAAAACTCCCAAACCCTTTCATTCTCTGCTTGACGAAAGGCTTGTGGCCTGTGGGATCGAAATCCTCCAGTTGAACGTGGGGAGGCGCTGTAATCTTTCGTGCAGGCATTGCCATGTTGATGCCGGACCGGACCGTAAAGAAGTGATGGGTAAAGAGGTGATGGAGGCATGCCTTGATGTTCTTGCCCGTAACTCTATTCCAGTACTCGATATAACGGGTGGTTCTCCTGAAATGAACCCACGCCTGGAATGGTTTTTACGCAAGGCGTCTGAAATCCAGCAAAGGATTCTTGTCAGATCCAATCTGGTGATTCTTCTTGAGGATACGTATTCCGGGTACCTGGACCTGTATGCCGAACTGGGCGTCGAAGTCGTGGGCTCCCTCCCTGCTTATAACCCTTACCTGGCTGAACGCCAGCGTGGCAAAGAAACCTTTTTGAAAATAATCGAGGCCATAAGGCGCCTGAACTCGAAGGGGTATGCAAAACCCGGTACCGGTCTTGTGCTCGACCTGGTACATAACCCGGTCGGCGCATTTCTTCCTGGCCCCCAGCATGTCCTGGAAAAGGAATACAAAACAAGGCTGCAAACCGAGCACGGAGTTTTTTTTGACAGGCTTTTCTCGCTGGTCAACTGCCCGATAGGTCGCTGGCTCGATTTCCTGGTAGCGACTGAAAACATAGAGGATTACATGTTGACCCTCGTGAAATCGTATAACCCTGAGACTGCCAAACGGGTCATGTGCAGGACCACGCTTTCGGTATCCTGGGATGGAAGATTATATGATTGCGATTTCAACCAGGTACTCGGGCTTCCCCTTGCTTCAGGCATGCCCCAGACGATATTCGAGTTTGACATGGATCGCCTTGCCCACAGGCCCATTGTCATTGCCAATCACTGCTATTCGTGCACGGCCGGAGCTGGTTCGTCCTGCCAGGGAGCGCTTGATTGCAAGTAAGGGCGGGCAAGGCTCCTGTCCATTTTATGGTGAAAACACCTCCGGGACCGGGAGGGGAAACAAAGTCAGACTTCTTATCATACCGGGGGTGATTACCCCTGACCAGGAAAGTTTACGAAGCCGTCATCATTAAGATTAATTGATTATTAAAGGGAGCAACATGCGATTCTGTACAGTAATCAACTGCATAGACGGGCGGGTCCAATTGCCTGTAATCAGTTATTTATTGAAACGATTCAATGCTGATCATGTGGATTCCATTACTGAAGCCGGTCCGAATTTGATTCTATCAGAAAAGAAAAATAGTGCTTCAAGTAAATCGATTTTTGAAAAGCTTAGAATTTCAATCGAGAATCATAATTCAATGGGAATTGCCATTGTCGGGCATCATGATTGCGCCGGCAATCCCGCCCCCCGGGATATTCAAATTATGCAAATAAAAAAGGCGATCAGGGTTCTTCGCCAAATATATAGAAACATGGAAATAGTAGGGTTATGGGTTGATGATAACTGGCAGGTCCATGAAATCATAGAAGAAGATAAATCTTGCTAACATGCTTAACCCCTTTTTGTTGATGAGCATTAAAAGATGGACTTGTAAAAAGTCCATCATCCGGCCGAGAGCGGTTTAGCCCCGGCCGGGGGTGGGGGTGGAACCATTTGAATTCATTTCAAATGGCGGAGGATGGGGAGCCCTCCCCCGTCTCGTAAAAAAGCGTTTTCGCTTTTTACAAGATCATCATCCATGGCGGATGAAACAAGCGCGGCGAGAGCTAAATGGTTTTTTTACGATGCTCAGATTGTATTTCCTTGTCGGGCTCCATGGGCAGGAGAAAATAGAATGATGATCCCCTTCCCACTCTGCTTTCGTAGTCTATTTTCCCGCCGTGGGCGTCTATGATTTTTTTGGTGATGGCAAGTCCGAGCCCTGTACTCGATTCCCCTCCTGTCGGCCTGATTGAAAGGCGCTGGAATTCTGAAAAAAGCAATGGCTGTTCTTCGGGTGGAATTCCAGGCCCTTCGTCCCGGACACAAAAGAAGGCATTGCCGTTTTGTTCTTCCAAAACCATGTATATCTTTGCCCCGGGTGGAGAAAATTTTATGGCGTTAGTCACCAGGTTGTCTACCGCCTGGGAAATGCGCTGCCGGTCGAATGGGAAGCTTGGTATATCGTTTAGCCGTGTATTTATTGAAATACGTTTCTGTTCGGCCTGCACGCGGTGCATGCGCAGCCTTTCTTCGATGAGATCTTTTAACGAGTCCGGTTGTGGTTTTATTTCGAGATGTCCCATCTCGATCTGTGATAAATCAAGGAGATCGTTCAGAAGTGCCAGCATATTTTCGCTGGTGGTATGTATGATTGATATGAATTCACGTTGTTCTTCTGTTAGATTGTTTTTCCCCTTGAGCAGAAGTTCACTGAACCCTCTGATCGATATGACAGGATTTCTTAGATCGTGTGCTGCTATGCTTATGAACTTGTTTTTTATCTTGATCAATTCTGATAGTTGTTCCTGCTGTTTTTTCAATGACTGTTCGAGATGGACTATTCTGATTCCGACTTTTACCCGTGCATACAGCTCTTTCAGGTTGGTGGGCTTGTATACGTATTCGTCCACACCCGCCTCAAAGCCTGCAAGAATATCCTCATTGCTCTCTTTTGCGGTGAGCATGATGATATAAATGTAATTCGATTTTTTCCTCTCCCTGATTTTTTTGCAGACTTCTATTCCGTTAACCCCGGGCATTACCCAGTCTATGATTGCGATTCCAACAGGTTCGCCGGCAATGGCCTCAAGAGCCTCGTCTCCGTCTGTAGCCTCTATGACCTCAAGCCCCTTTTTTCTTAAATACTGGCTGACCATTCCTCTTGTGGCAGGATCATCCTCCGCCACGAGGACTTTGAGGGGTAGGGCTTGTGAAGGTGGGCGGCGGTCAGCAATTGAATATGCAACGGTTTCTTTCATATCACTAGTTGATCCGTTGGTGGGTGAAAAGAACTCTATACAGCAGACCCCATCAGTCAATGTCATAAGGACTCAAATATAATGGACTCGTAAAAAGTCCATCAAATATATTGATGAATCACAATACATTTCCCTGGCACATCGCAGGCTCCATGTCAAATACGACAACCGGGAGAGACTTTTTCATGCAGCAGCAAGTGCCATCCACTGCGGGATAGATCAGGCCTGTTTCATTCCGAACCCCTTAAAACATTAACCTAATGAAGTGATCATACGAACAAACAGTGTTTATTGTCAATGGCATAAGTGAATGGTTTATGCATCTATGATAATCTCGGAGAAAAGCATTTTTTGCTTACCATGAAAATTCCTATATAGCCATGGTGAAAAACAGACTTGTTTTCATGCTCAGGGGTGCAGCTAATCATGAAAGTTTACGAGATCATTATCTATGGTTTTACGAATTATTTGTATTATTGCAAGAATTCAATGGCCATATGAAAAAATCAGATGGGAGCGATTCTAAGTATTTCATCGAACGTGGTAAGGCCTCTTATTGTTTTCTTGATACCGTCGAGGAAAAATGGATAGATTTCATCCTCTTCTATGGTTGTCCATATGTCATCAAAGGGAGCGTTATCAATTATTTTTTTCCTCGCTTTGCTGTTTATCCAGACTAGTTCGTGCAGCCCCACTCTACCTGAAAAACCTGTCTGGCTACAATAGGGGCACCCTTTGGGTTTGAAGAATATCAGGTTGTGTGATTCTGAATCTGAAAAGATGATCGAAGCCTGGTTTTTGCTGAGATGGTATGCTTCTTTGCAATGGTCACACAACCTTGCCACCAGACGGGTTGAGAGTATGCCGGTGACGGCGTGGGCTGTTCCAAGATCAATGGCTTTTTTTAATGCTCCCCGGCTGTTATCGGCCTCAATCCCTGAAATGACCAGGCGGCCGGAAAGCGCGGCGTTTACAGCGATCTCGACCCTCTTTTCATCCTTCTCCAGGTACTGGAGGTATAAGATGTTGGCCTGCCTTCTCATGCACGCTTCGATCGCCGCGGCAGCATCAAAATCTGCCTCCGGGTTTACCTGGAGCTGGTCGATACCCGGAATCAGATATTTGATTGATTCCTCGACTGACATGGCTTTGCCTGATTTGCCGGATAGCATTGAAAGAATAGAATAAGCAAGAGCCGTCCTTCCCGAACCGGATGGCCCCGCTATGAGCAGCAGGCCGTGAGGTTTTGCAATTCGTTGGATTATCTGATCGTTTATTCGCTTGGCAACATGCAGGCTTGTCAATGCCGGCATGGAGCTATAAGGCTTCAATGATTGGATTTTCAAAAAAAGGCTCTCTCCGTGTTCCGTAGGGTGAGTTGTAAAACGAAGATCTATCTTTTTGCCCGGTGTCGCAAACAGGATTCTTCCTTTTTGCGGGCGTTCGGTCAGGGTAAGGTTGACCCCGGCTATGGATTTGAGCCTCATAGAGAGCTGTTCGTATACATCCAAAGATATTTCTATGGGAGGAATTTTTTCTTTGTAAATTACATACTCAATCCGGCCGTTTTCCGAACCGGGAATAACATGTATCTCGGACGCATTCCTCGTGATTCCATAGAGGATCATGCATACGTGAAGTTGATTTATGGCCTCTTCGCCGGCAGTTTCGGTAAGCTTTTCACTGGTTATGGGTTCGTGCTCTAAAAAAAGGCGGCTGGCCCCGATCTTGACAAAGAAGTCAAGCAGGGCACTTTGGGTCTTGTACTCTTTTTCTATCGACTTTTCGATATCAGATGGCAGGGCGAAGACCAGACTTACAGGCCCCCCTATGATCAGTTCCAGGTTTTTTTTCAGCTCGGGGTCTTTGGGGGTTGCAGTGGCGACCGTGGTGATCTCTCCCATCTTGTACACGGGAATGGCGTAAACACGTCTTGCGATTTTTTCGGGTAGTCTCCTTACCACGTGCGGCTGGAAAAGGGATTTTTCAAGGTCAACATGAGCCACCCCGATGGAATCGGACCATAGCTGGCAAAGAAACCTTTTTGAGGCCACGCCTGTATGAATGAGAGTAGCAAGAAGGTCGAGGGTATTCCCTCTAAACTCCAGCAAAAGGTCGTCTATATAATTTTCAGGAAGAAGGCTCTTTTGTTTCAGCAGGCGAATAAATTTCGGGTTCGATATTGCAGGTCTGTCCATAGGGTAGGAATTCTTCTGTTTAATCTGGATTATCCATGTCAGGCTTTATCCTGGCAATCTTCTGCCATGCTATTTTATTGATGACCTTTTGGTCAATATCGGTTTCCTGGCTCAGGTCCTTTTCTTCAAAGAGTTCATCCTCTTTGATTTCTTCAAGCAATGTTTTTATGCTGTATTTTTTTTTCATGGCCGGGAGAAGGCAAGCATATTAATCAATGTAAAATCAAGCGGCAGCTCCCCCCTTTTTCTGGGCGGCCCGCCTGGCCTTGTAAGCACGCCATGCTGTTTTGATGACATCCCTCATCGCCTCTGGTGAAATGTCCTTGCGGATATACCCGGATGCTCCAAGGTCGAGGCATTCTTCAATAGTCTCCTTGTCGGCAAGGGATGTGAGCATTATTACAAAGGCATTGGGTTTGCGTGTTATTATTTCTTTTAGGGCGTCTCTCCCCGACATTTTCGGCATGTTGATGTCGAGTAACAACATGTGGGGCCGTTGTTTTAGAAACCCTTTGACAGCAGAGATTCCATCAGCCGCCTCTGCGATAACGTCTGCGTTCATCCTTTCCATAACCGCACGCATATACTGGCGTACATGATCTTCGTCGTCAGCGATCATTACGCGTATTTTTCGGGATTGTGCCATTTTTCTTCAGCGGGTTGATTATTATGAAGATGGATTTCATAGAAAACATTTATTTTATACGATCGCATCATTAAACGAATTACACCAAAAAGATTAACAAATTTTTTTATTAAATAAAAAAGCCGCCCTTCGGGGCGTTTTCCCGCACGCCATATGTGCCGCCGGCAACTTCATACGGGAAAACTTTCATGGATCCTGCATTATTTTAATTTCTGCTTTAACTGATTATAGTTTAATTGATAACAGGAGGTTTCTGGATAATCAAATAAATTTACCATGAATTCCTATGAAAACAGGACTGGCAGGGCATGATGGCGGTAGGATATCGGATATATATGGAAGATACGCTTGGCAGTGGGAAAGAAGCTATATAAAAGGGGCGGGGGACCGCCCCTATCATGCGGAAATTCCTCTTGCCATCAATTCGGCCGCCTTCTTGTTGAAGGCCGCGGGGTTTTCCAACTTGCCACCGTCGCTGATAATGGCAAGATCATAAAGAATTTTGCTGTATTCGGGGAGTTCAGGATTGTTTTCATCTTTATGGAAGCATTCCTGCATCTTTTTCAAGAATGGATGATTCAGGTTTACTTCTAATATAGGCTTTTCTTCTTCGATTTTTTGTCCGGCGGCCTTAAGGATCCGTTCCATAAATGCGCTCATCTTGCCGTCTTCACCACTGAAGCATGCTACGGAATCGACAAGGTGTGATGAAGCCTTGACCTCTTTCACCTTGTCTTGAAGGTGTATCCTTATCCTTTTTAAAAGGCCGCTATATTCCTCCTCTTTTTCCTTGTCTTTTTCTCCTATGTCGAGATCACCTGTCTCAGCGCTTTTGAAAGACTTTCCATTGTATTCGGACAATGTGTTTACCACCCATTCATCCACTGGGTCAGTCATAAGCAGCACCTCGAATCCCTTCTTTTTCAGGGATTCGAGCCTGGGGTTGTTTTTAAGCACCTGAAGCGATTCTCCGCTGAGATAGTAAATATGCTTCTGATCTTCTGGCATATCAGATATGTAATTATCAAGGGACCGCCATCGTCCTTCAGAGCGGGTGGTTTTGTAACGCAAAA
>CAYVIE010000034.1:0-22870 GCA_964451355.1 uncultured Desulfobacteraceae bacterium | reverse complement strand
CAGAGCTTTTTACGAAGCCGTCGCATGAATTTTTGATAGGGTTGAATCTTTTTCTTAGTATCAAAATTTCGATTTTTTACGAGTATATCAATAATGAGGTGGATGGAAATATTTGAATCAGTTTTAATCGGCGGGGCAGGGCTGGATAAGCCGTTTTTTCTGGCTGAGTATGAATATAGATGAATCGGTTTTGTGGTTGTAAATATCAATAACAATGATGGACTCGTAAACTTTCATGATTAGTGGCAATCGCCCCCGGGCATGAAAAGAGGTCTTTATTTCTCCCCGGCCTCTGAGGTGTTTTCACGGTAAAGTCCATCAACAATGGTCAAGTAATGTTATAATTATGGATCCGCTATTGAAGAAATATAATACTCTCCATGACAGGTTGCGTAGAGACGGACCTTGTGCAGTTGCTTTTTCCGGGGGCACGGACAGTTCTTTTCTCCTTGCCGCCGTCAATGAGGCCCTGAAAGGTAATGTGCTGGCAGTCACAGCATCAGGAGCGATATTCAAATCCTCTGAAACCGAGTATGCCTGCAGGACAGCGGAATTATTAGGTGTTTCCCATGTGGTGGTTGAGGTCGATCCACTTTCTGACGAAAGGTTCGCTGAAAATAGTTCCACGAGGTGTTATCACTGCAAGAAAATAGTTTTTTCCGCCCTGATTGATGCCGTGCGCAAGGCCGGTTTCATGCGGCTTGTCCATGCTGTAAACCTCGATGATACAAGTGATTACAGGCCGGGGATACTGGCGGCACAGGAGCTTGGTGTCAGCGCTCCTCTTGCAGACGCAGGTTTTTGTAAAAATGATATAAGGGAACTATCAAGACGCATGGGATATCCGTTCTGGGACAGACCGTCCGACGCATGCCTTGCGTCTCGGATACCATACGGTACAATCATCTCACCCACGAGACTGCAACAGGTCGCCATGGCTGAAGATTATCTTCACGAGCTGGGATTTCATGTTTGCAGGGTGCGTCACTTCGGGGAAACAGCCAAAATCGAGATATCCCGGGATCGATTTAATGACATAATGAATGAATCCACAAGAATGATGGTAGTTCAAAAGATACGCGAACTTGGCTTTCTCTTTGTCACCCTCGATCTGGAAGGTTACCAGACAGGAAGATTGAATCGCATGCTTTGAATCGATGCCTTTTGGCTGCGGCAGGTTTCGCCATGCAGCAGGCAAGGGGTGCTGTCGGCTGCGAGGTTTATTTTTGCTAGATTGCAAAAATCATCGTATTGATATATTGGCATCTCTGATTTTCAGGTTGGTTATAAAGAGTTGACGCTGATTTCGATAAAGACTGGAGGCATGGAACATGGTTCGTTTCGGTGAAAGATTAAGGGAACTTAGGACAGCAAAGAGTCTTAGCACCAAGGATGTGGCCAAAAAGGTTGGTATTCCTCAGTCGCGTTATTCTGAACTTGAAAAGGGGATAAGGGTTCCGACCCCCGGGCAGATAGAAAGACTCGCCGGATTATACGGAGTGGATGCAGGCGAGTTGAAGCAGCTGGAGATATAGACAGGCCGGCCAAGGGCCGCAGCTTGTTTATGCTGCGGCCTCTTTTTCTTTGTCCGGCTCGTCGTTTTGATTCGAATAAAGTTCAGGATCTAGCTCGGCCAAGGTTTTGATCATTATCGACCTGACCATTTCAGAAGTCTCGTCCACTGACAGGTCCCTGAATTTTTCATAAGGGATTTCGTCCAGGATTTTTACCTTTATTTCATGGGATCCCTGGAACTGAAGGCTGTGTTTTGGCAAGGCTTTGTTTGTGCCGGAGATTACTATGGGCAGGATGGGGACTTTCATATCTTTTGCAAGAATAAAAGCGCCTGGTTTGAACTTCTTGATCCGGCCGTCTTTTGACCTTGTTCCTTCAGGAAAAATCAAGATCGAGTTCCCCTGGGCAAGGGCCTCCATGCAGTCTTTCATCATCTGTTTTATGCTCTGCTTGTCGCCCCTGATCAGTTTTATATAGTGGTTCAGAGTCATGTTCCATCCGATGAGGGGTACCTTGAAGATTTCGATTTTTGAAACTATCTTGTAATGAAAAAAGAGATTGAAAAGAACGAGTATGTCGAGAAGCGACTGATGATTCGACACAATGACATAGGTCGCATCACGCCTGTACTTTTCTTTTCCTTCGATTCTGATTTTCCATGCAGGTACTATCCAGGTATAGAGTGACGCCCAGAAACATGTAAATTGCTGTAAAATGACCAGCCTGGGATCAAACGGCCATGTCGTTACCCTGATGAGCAGGGCGATAAGAAAAAACAAGACAGAAGTCGTTCCGACAAAAGCAAACCAAGCTACTGATATCAACTTGTTTTTCATGCGGAAAACCCCCTGAAAGAATTTTTTTAGACCTGTTTCCCCAATCATTTCAGCAGGAATATATCATTGCTAACGCAAAAGAATTCATAATGCAAGTAGAGCAAAATGCTTGCTTCCGCACTAAGCCGGTTGATACCTTGACAGGCGGCGGGATCGCAGATGATTTAGCCGCCTGATAAGGGCGGTTGCCGCCAGACAATATGATTTTTTTAGAATCCGACTTGACAAAGGCCTAGTCTTATGTAAACAAATAAATCTGGAAATAAGCAATATCTGGCTTAATAAAGTATTTGAAGAATCGATATAGAATACCAAAATAGAATACCAAAATATCTTGCTGCTTATTGCTGAGATATTTATTACCAAAGGAATGGCGAATGAATATAATTGATCACCGGACCGGTTTTTTCTGGTTTTTTGGGCGCTTCTTTTTTAGGGGCGTCCATCCGGTGGCGTAGTTCCCGCAAATTTTCTGACAAAGAATAACCCCGGGTGGACAGAAAAAGGTCTCCCGGGGTTTCTTTTTTTAAGGCCCCGGGGACCCGGGGTTTTTTTGTTTGTGCTGTAGTCGTTAAAAAAAAGAAAACGAATCAAAGGAGAAGGCCATGTTGATCGTATTGGAACCGGACGCAACCCCTCAGCAGAAAAACAAGATCCTGTCAATTCTGAGGGAGGCAGGGTGCATATTCAGGGAGTTATATGATGCCGGGCAGCATGTGATAGGGACAACAAGTAATGCTGGAAAGCCTGAATCATTTTTTGCTTCACTTCCTGGGGTTGCAAAGATCGTCCCTTTGAAAACCGCCTACAAGCTGGCCAGCAGGCAGATGCATCCCGATGGAACCAGGGTGAATGTGGGTGACGTGGTCGTGGGGGGTGACAGGTTGGTTGTGATCGCCGGCCCTTGCGCAGTTGAAAACCGCGAACAGGTCATGGCTATAGCAAGGGAGGTGAGGCGTTACGGTGCCGTCATTTTCAGGGGAGGGGCTTTCAAGCCCAGGACATCTCCATATTCCTTCCAGGGTCTTGGGGAAGAGGGCCTCAAGCTACTGGCCGAGGTCAGGGAAACTTATGGCATGCCCGTTGTTACAGAGATAACGTCACCGTCCCAGGCCGATCTCGTCATGAAATATGTCGATATCCTCCAGGTCGGCGCGCGCAACATGCAGAACTTCGAGCTTCTAAAGTGCGTGGGCCGGCTCGGAAAACCGGTGATACTCAAGCGCGGCCTGTCCGCCACCATCGAGGAATGGCTCATGTCCGCTGAATACATACTATCCGAGGGCAACGACCAGGTGATTCTGTGTGAACGCGGCATCCGGACCTTTGAACCATATACAAGAAACACACTCGATCTGTCCGCGATTCCTGTTATCAAGAATCTTACTCATTTGCCGGTGATCATTGACCCAAGTCATGCAACAGGCATCAGGGAAAAGGTCAGTCCGATGGCAAGAGCTGCTGTAGCCGCAGGTGCGGACGGCCTCATGATCGAAGTGCATCACGACCCGGATCACGCCTTGTCAGACGGGGCCCAAAGCCTTTATCCCGAGCAGTTCGGCCGGCTGATGCGCGATATTTACGTGATCGCCCCTGTCGTGGAAAAGCAGCTCGATTTCGGATACTTAGATAAAGCAAAGGCTGTGGGTAAGATGGCGAAAGCGGCGGGAGGCAAGGCGCGCCAGGCCGCTTTCCTCGGCGAGGTTGGAAGTTTCAGTTACAAGGCGTGCCGCCAGTTTTTCGGTGATCAGGTCGAGCCTTACCCGGTGGAGACGTTCAGGGATCTGTTTGATGCTGTGGCTGGCGGAGCGGTGGATTTCGGCATTGTCCCCTTGGAGAACTCGCTTGCAGGGAGCGTCCACGAAAACTATGATCTCCTGCTCGAATTCGATCTCAAGATTGTGGGTGAAATACTTTTGAGGGTGGAGCATAATCTCATCGGCCTGCCGGGTGCCAAGGTCGGCGATATCCGCCATGTTTACTCGCATCCGCAGGTTTTTTCCCAGTGCAGGAGATTTCTAGACTCTCATAGTGAATGGGAGCTCCATTTCATGCCGGATACAGCAAGGGCGGTATTGCATGTAAAGGAGGCAGGTGATAAATCAGCAGCAGCTATTGCTGGAAAAGATGCGGCCGATATCCACGGTATGCAGATCATAGAGGCCAGCATAGAGACAAATCCCAGAAATTATACCCGATTCGTTGTTATAGGTACAGAACCAATAGAAGATTGTACGAAACGAAAATCCTCATTGATATACTCTACCGGAAACCGGCCGGGCGCGCTTTTTGCGACGCTTCAGATATTTGCGAAGCACGGCATAAACCTGGTGAAACTGGAATCCAGGCCCATCCACGGCAAACCATGGGAATACATGTTTTATGTCGACCTCGAGGGGGATGTGACCTCCAGGGAATTCGCCCCGGTCATCGATGAACTGAAAAAGAACACCGAATATTTCAAGATCCTCGGCAGTTATTGAGTCCGGTGATAAAAAAAACGGGGGATTCCGTTTTGTAATGCAGAAGTGGAATCCCCCGCAGGGGGGAGAGCCGGTTTTAATCAGATTCAACGTGATTCTTCGGGTTTCACGATGGAGATTTCCTGGGCATAATGGCTTGCCTCGACCTCCTCGTATCCGGTGATCATGGATTTGATATGGGCGAACACAGTGTGTCCAGTTGTTGTCATGTAGACATGGATGATAACAAAGACCAGAATGGCAAAAGCAAGCGCGGTATGGGCAAAAGCTACCATGCCCAGTGTTAGTGATTTTATTCCCCACGCATCCCAGCTGTTGTATCCCCAGTACAAGAAGCCGGTTATCATCTGCAAGGGGAGAAGCGCTGCGGCCACGGCAAGATACGTAAGCCTTTGCAGCGGATTGTGCTTCGCTTCTTTCCGCTTCGGAAACGGATGCGGTTCACCGCGGAATATTCCGTAGGAATAATATCGGATCATGGAAAAGAGCCTTTTCGTGGTCGGGATATACTGCTTCCATTCCCCGGTGGTAAAAAGCCAGAATACAAAGAAGAAAAAGGCGATTAGCCATGTAATTCCCACTGTATTATGTAGACTGACAGCTTTTTGGTATCCGAAAAATTCGAATACACCGTGTATTTCAAGGCCGGTGAGCATCAACACGGCTATCAGAACCATCTGAAGCCAGTGCCACAGGCGCTCGTAACGTGTATATAGATATATCAGTTTAGTGTTGTTGTTTTCTGCCATGATCAATCCTCCTTGCTTTTCCTCATGGCCGAGGAAAAGATCCTTCCCAAGGCGTGCAGGAGCACAACAAGAAGCGCTCCGGCTGCAAGCCCCCATCCAGCTCTGTCCAGAAAAAGAAAGCGGTCCCTGCGAGGCATATAAAAGCCTGTCAGCTTCGAAAGCCTGCCATGCTCTCTTGAGTGGCATGCATTGCAAGACAGAGCGTCTTCCTTGGGTGCGACCATGTGCGTGATGGGAAATACATAGTTGGTTTCCACGAATCCTATCTTGCCAGAGTAGGGAAGCCCCATGATTTCCATGCCCCTGGAAACAGAATCCTGCCAGTCGAGTGTTTCCCAGAAGCCGTTGTTTTCCTCGGAAAGAAGCGGTGTGACAAATATATTATTCTCCATGTCATAGGGCTGTTTTGCGTAATGAATCTTGAATGGATAGATCCGGGACTCTGGGTCATCACGGCTTCCTACGGGGCGGCTGATCCAGATAGGCTGCCTGGATGGGTCGATGATTTCCTTTGCGGTTATCGACTCTATAGAGCCATTATACCAGAAATACTCGGGCACGACATTCTTTTCCCACCTGAAGTCACCCTTGATTGATTTGTAGACAGGCCTGCCGAAAGCTCCCTTTTCCTGGTATTTCTTTCCATCCCTGGTTTTTCCGGCTGTGGACCAGTCCCACCACATCTGGGTCGCATGTGCGCGGGCGAATGTCGGTATGTGACAGCTCTGGCACGCAACCTTGTCGGTATGATCGTTTAGTTTAACGTCGTTGTGCGGGGTTGCCGTATGACAAGCCTCGCATGTTATCTTGGGGGCCAGATCGTTTTGAACCAGGCTCAGGTGCTTTTTCGTGGCGGGCGTTGAATATACACGGCCTGCAATCATGTGCTCAACCGTGGTATGGCAGCGGGTGCATCTGAAATTCTGGCCGTCAACCCCCATATGAACATCCAATGTTCTTTTTGGGTTGATAAGGGATGCATCGAGATCACCATGCTTGACACCCTCTCCACCGCCGCCGTTGAAATGACATTCACCACAATTGCGTCTTTCCGGCAGGCCGATTTTGCCCACATTTTTTAAGATATCTGCCATGATTTCATCTGCCAGCTCTGTTTCGCCCATCTCCATGAATTCCTTGTAATCCTTGAGCTGGGCGTACCAATCAATATCGGCCTGGCTGTGGCATTTCAGGCAGTTTATTCCATCTTTTTTCGCGTCCCACCCGATGTGACAGGTGTTGCATTCTTGGTCATGCATTTTATTAGATGAGATACAAAAATTATTTATGGAATATCCGGCCTTGCCATAGTCCTTTGAGTTCTTGAACGGCGATTGCCATGTCCAGTGGATAGCATGCAAAAACTGGTGTTGGGCCTTTGTGTGGCATGACAGGCATGCTTTTGTGATGTCCTCGCCACTGTTAAAAGGGCCTTTCAGGGCTTCCAGTTTGGTGTGATCCACAGTATTCCATTTTGTAGCATACAGTTGCGATTGGTCTGCCATTGTTTTGCCGGGAGGAGTCTTTTCTTCTGCCATGCTGGACCTAAATGACCCCAAAAAGATAATACAACCGGCAATAACAAGGCATAACAATTCAATTGGTTTGATCTTTTTTAGTGCCAACAGCTTTTCCTCCTTGTCCCCCTATCGACGATATATATTGCAATGTTATGGTTGCTGTTTAAGTTTAAACATCTGGATGCATCTTTCCGAAAAGCATGATGGATCCTGTTTTCGGAAAGATGCATGATATTATTATTGTTATTTACCCGCAGGTGGCCGGCGATGGAGAATCGAAAGCATGGTTATACAGGTAGGTAAGGATATCGTTTAACTTGTCTTCGGAAAGTTTTTTCCATTCATCCGCGCACTCGAGGCGTTCATGCTTCTCAAAAGCGCGTTCCCACTGGGCCTGGGTCTTGCTGTTGGGACTCAATGGGGGAGCGCTTTTGCCTGCCTGGTGGCATACCCTGCAGTTTTTCCTGAAGTAGTATTTACCTTTTTTTTCGTTTCCTTTCTTATCAAAGGCGATACCAGTTCCTACAAAAACTACCATTAAAGTCAGAGACAGCAGCAATACCAATGTCTTTTTCATTATGTTTCCCTCCATAACAATTTGTTACAATTTTAATTCTCCTGGAATCCATGAAGGATAATGATATATCCCCATAAGAAATATTCTATTATAATTAGCTATAATTAGCCGGACTCACGTAACATCAAGGTTAAATGCGTATTCAGAAAACAAGGTATCTGTCGCACCTGTTTATCATCTCCGCGTTTCTCGCCTGCGTTGCAAAGTCCTTGAAACCAACCCCGGGAACATCGCCGGAAAATCCATAAGCCCTGAAGCTGACATCGCATACTGAAAGCTTTGCCTTGCCGACAAGATTCACGAAGGCCGCATCCTGGGTCAGCTTAACCCCGGCGCCGGTGAAAAAAATCTCAACCTTTATACCTTTTTGGAAAGCTGCATCGGTAACCGCGATAACCCAGTCTAGAAATTTGTCTGTCCCTACTAAAATACCCAGGGTTTTTTCCATTTGAATCTCCTTTCACCACCAGCACACTACCTTGTCGTGTGCAAAAATATCGTCCACGAGGCGCAACCAGTCGATCTCACCTTCGAAAAGTGGGAGAACAGTTGTCTCAGTCGTCTCATCGGACATGGCCTCTATGAGACGCTCAACTGTCTCATCAGGTTTAGATCTTAGCAGATGCAAAACTTTCATTATCCACCTCACTCATCAGAAAGGTATGACTATATCAGCCCGGGCCAGCCTTTTACCGATATCCCCGACAGATGCCCAGGTGAATCCATATTTTTCAACATTTACAGGATTGTTTGAAAAACGTTTGCCCTCCATTTCATCAAGAAATTCCATGTTGTCCCTGTATGCTTCGTCCATATTAGCTATTTCATGATTGAGGACGAACATCTCCACTTCAACCTCGTCAAGTAAAGCTCCGAGACTGACCCTCAGGCCTTCGTACTGTTGTTGCGGATCTCTTATAACAACTGCGATTTTTTTCATGATCCTTGCACCCTGCAGATGGTTTTTTATGTATTGTCACCTATGGTTTAAAAACATCATCCTTTCTTGATCAGGTAGCGCGTGTACCCGTCTGGATGATCTTCCATAGCAAGGAGTTCATCCCCGGATTTTTTCACAAAGTTTGGTATGTCGTTTTTTGAACCAGGATCGGTGCCCCATACTTCCAGAATCTGCCCTTTTGCCATGCCCTTTAACTTCTTTTTTGTCTTGAGCATGGGCATGGGACAGCTCAATCCTCTCAAGTCAAGAGTTTCATCTGCTTTGATTGTCATTGTTTCTTCCTTTCGTTAATTTAATTTTATGTTAAAAGAGCACAAAGCGTTCTGTTTCCTCGTTCCAGTCAGCCCATATGACCCAGAGAGAAATAACTGCTACAAGAAGTGGCACGGCGATACTCCACCCCAAAATATCGGGGAGAAAATACGGGGTTCCGAGTTTTTCTTTCAGGTTATAAGCCGTAATGAACCTGTGTGTAACAGAGTCTGTTATTGCAAAGCAGGCCAGGGTCAGCATGAGCTTGGTCTGTCCTTCAGCAGCCCGCCACAAGGTGCTCGAAGCGCAGCCTCCTGCCAGGAGCATACCGAATCCGAATATCAGTCCGCCAAACAGGCTTCCGGCCCAGAAAGGATGATAGACTCCCATTTCAGGCGGTTGCATCCAGTTCCACTTGATAACGGCTGAGCCGGCACCGTAGATAAGGAGGCTTGCGGCGACAGCCTTTACCATGTCTGATTCACCTGTCATGAGCGGTTCGCGGAAAGCCCTGGCAAAGCAGAACCTGCTTCTGTGCATAACAAGACCGATAAGGAGTCCAAAAAACAATAGCCCCCCTGTTTTCGAGTTTTCATCGGAACTCGATGCATAAAAAGCCATGACAACGGCAAAAATAATTACCGCCCCGAAATATGGTTCGATCCGGGTCATAACCTGCATCAATTTTCCTTTTTTCTCAGGGGCATTCATTGCTTTTTGTGGAATGTGTTCCATTTCCCATAAAAGATACTTCAGGCCCAGGTATGCACCAGCCCCCAGGCCGATCATCATGGCGTAACCTCCTGCCGAGAATACCCCGATCGCCGAATAAAAACCTCCCACATTGCAGCCTGAAGCCAGAACCGCCCCGATACCCATCAGGATTCCTCCGGCCGCTCCCTTGGCATATTCCCATGCAGGTGCTTTTCTTATGGCAAATTCTCTGGCAATAAGAGCTGATGACAAGGCACCGAGTATGATGCCGAAGTTGGAGACTGAAAGGGGGTGCTGCCATGGCTTGAATAGCGGTTTGCTATCTGATAGCCCTGAAAGATACAGTAACCAATCTCCCCAGCTTCTGTAACCTCCTGCTATACCCCACGGGCTGTTCCATAAAAACATGAATATAGCCACGACAGAGATCAGGATTCCTGCGGTCACCACCGGCCAAGTGCGCCCGAAGGCTGTATCATAAGCCTTTTTCAGTTCCGTCTTTATGGCTTCAGTTATGGTTTGTAATGCCTTCATAATCGTTTCTTCAATTTAATTATGATTATTTTTGTTCCCTGTCAGAGTGAGGGGCAGGAGAAAAATCCCTGCCCCTTATATATAATCCAGCGGTCAGTGTTAGAACCGCATGGTTGCGGAAAGATAATAGTTCCAGACTTCATCTATAACCGGGTTGATGGAGTCTAGCGCCGTTACATCGGAAATCTTGACAGGTTCTCCCAGGGGATTACCACTTCCGGTGTACTTGTAATCATAAAACTGGGTTCCCGCCTTTACAAAAAAATTGCGGCCGAACACAGGCTGTATATAGTATGCCTCGTATACCTGACCCCTTACAGCGAGCTTGCTCGCGATAAGTGAATCCTCTGCGCCTGTGAAATTGAACCAGTACTTGGACCCCCAGTTGTATTCAAGGCCGAGACGGCCAGATGCCGGCATGGGAAGGATCACGCCCGCATAAACACTGTAGCCGTCGTGGTCTTCCAGCTCTCCATTGGATGAGAGCAGGCCCATTCCCATAATTTCATAGAAGGGATTTTTTGAAATATTGGATGGGTTGGTATGAGTCCAGGATCCGGCAATGAACCAGTCAACAGGCTCAGTGGATGTCGAGATTTTCGACCGGATCAAAAGTGATGCGGCGTCCCAGTCTCCGATATTTTCTGTAGGCTCGATCCTCGAAACAAAAGAACCGGTGTTGGCCTCGAAATAATATTCGTCAATGCCGTCACCGTTTGTATCCTGTTTTGACACGATGAAAGGCATCACTGTCTCGCCTGTGAAGCCATCGGTGATATCCCATGCATGTGCATAATTCAGCATTATGCTGGTGGATTCACCATCATCGTATAATTTTGTTATAAACCCGAACAGATGGACATCTTTTATGTTAGCGCCGCCGTAATCCAAAGACGTGTAGTTGCCCCAGTCGTTTTCATAGCCGACCCCGTAGCAGAGCTTGAAACTCGCGCCCGGGATGCCGGTTACGTCTTCCAGGTTGAATCCCAGTGATGCGCCGTCGAACTGCCAGTTGATGATCGTTGCAAGGGGTGAACCGCCCACAAGGCTGTATTCCCTGTATTCAAGAGGGGGGCCGTCTGTTGCTGGCCTGCGGCCCACAGATATATGATAAGGAACATCGCCTATCTGGGACTTGTAGACAAAGTATGCGCGTTCCAGGTGGATCGTGTCTCCGTGCGGGAGGCTCGAGGTTGTGCCGTCGAAAGTGACATCCCCAAGGCTTCCCTGGTTGAACTTGACAGTGGTGCTGTCTCCGAAGACCTTGTACGCGGCAAGGCGTCCCTGGAAATTCAACTGTGAGTTCAGTCTTGCATACATTTCGAGACGAAGCTTATTGGTGAATATTATGTCGTTATCAGCATCATATTTTTCAGCATCCGGCACCATTCCACCCGCCACCATCGCCCCTATGGCGGCCTGTATGTCCGGCAGGGTTGCGCCATTGAATCCGCCCATGGCGGACGGAGTAAAGAATGCGGCCGTGAAAGTCTGTGGCGCTATGCGGATATCGTTGTAATGAATCGAGTCCGCTCTGGTGCGGAAGTCAAGCCCGAATGAAATCTTGTCAGTGGCCGTATGCATCTCGGCCTTGTCCAGCCTACCTGACAGATCCTCTATGTCATCCGTGTTCCATGAGTTATTCTTTTCCAGTTTTTCCACTTTTTTTTGTAGAATACGGATCTGTTCCTTAAGGGCGTCGATGTCATCTGCTGCCATCGATTTTCCCGCGGGCCATGAAAGCACCAGGGCGCATAAGCCCCATAGAAAAAATTTTTTTAAAAAATTCATTCCAGCCTCCCTTGTGTTAGTTGATGATCATTTCAAACGGCCTTGTTCCCTCAGTATGGCCGCCTGCGAAAACAACATCTTGTATTGTCAATCGAAAAAAACTGAATTCCGACTCAGGAAATTTTGTTTTAATATTCGATAGCAAAGATCATGCCATCGGTGTCGATGATTCACTGGCGTCTTACCATTTTTGGGCCGGTTCAGCCCCGGCCGGGTGTGGGGGTGGAACCATTTGAATTCATTTCAAATGGCGGGGGAGGGGGAGCCCTCCCCCGTCTCGTAAAAAGTCGAAATTTTGATACTGAGAAAAAGATTCAACCCTATCAAAAATTCATGCGACGGCTTCGTAAAAAGCTCTGTATGCAAGGCGTCGCGAGCCGGAAAAGGCGAGGCGTACTAAAAGTACGTTGAGCCGCTTTCCGGCGAAGCGCAACGCAGCAGACGGACTTTTTACGGAGCCGTCATCATTATGGTGCGTTTAATGTTTATGCAATCTTGGGCTTGCTTTGCTTGCGCAAACAATGTAAACAGTTTGTTAACTTTGACATAAAGTGTTAACAGTACCCGGGGTATTAATTTAGGGGTATTAATTAAATAGCTGGGTGCTAAGCACTATGAACTTTTTTCAAGTCCACCATCGCGACAATAAAATACCGTTACAGATTCAGGATGTAAGCAACCCGGACAAGAAGTAAAAAGAGGGAGCATGTTTGTTTATGGAGATTTCAAAGCACTGGAAGGCTATCTTAGATACATTGCACGACGGCCTTATCGTTGTTAACACTTCTGGCAGAATCGTTGCGGCAAACCCGGCGGCCGAGGCGCTCACTGGCTATAGCCAGGAGGAACTCGTGGGCAGAACATGTCGTATTCTCAACTGCACAGGCTGTAAATTTTTCGGGGAGTCTTCAGGTGAAAAGTGGTGTAAGATGTTTTCAGTAGGTTATGTAAAGGATAAAAGATGTCTCATAACCACCAAAGATCGTAAGACAGTGCATATACTCAAAACCTCGAGAGTGCTGAAGAACAGTCGGGGCGAGATTATTGGGGCTGTTGAGATCCTTACGGATATCTCGCAGGTTGTCCGCCAGCAGAGATTGATACAAGAGTTGAGACAATCCTATTTCCTTGATGAGGGTTTCCATGGGATTGTTGGGAAAACCCCGGTGATGCAACAGCTGTTCGAGCTGATCACCAATGTCGCCCAGTCCGATGCTCCTGTTATGATACTTGGAGAGAGCGGGACCGGCAAGGAGATGGCGGCAAGAGCAATACATGAAGCAGGTCCCAGGAAGGATAAGCCTTTCATTAAGGTAAACTGCGCCGCACTGAATGAAAATCTGCTTGAAAGTGAACTTTTCGGCCATGTTAAAGGAGCCTTCACTGGCGCGGATCGAACAAGAATAGGCAGGTTTGAGGCGGCTAACGAGGGGACGATTTTTTTAGACGAGATAGGCGATATCCCTCCCGGCACGCAAGTCAAGCTGTTGAGGGTCCTGGAGGACAAGATCATCGAAAGGGTAGGCGATCACCGCCCCATTCCCATTGATGTCAGGATTGTTTCCGCGACCAACCGGGACATTGAGGCGCTTGTCAGCGAGGGAAAGTTCCGGGAGGATCTTTATTTCAGGATAAATGTTTTCCCGTTACTTCTTCCAAGGCTGGCTGACCGTAAAGAGGATATCCCACTTCTGGTTCAGCATTTCATCAAGCAGGGCTCCAGGAACACCGGCAAGAAGATTCTGGGCGTAACCCCGGCCGCCATGGATCTTTTGATAGAATACCCGTGGCCGGGAAACATCCGGGAGCTAAGAAACGTTATCGAATATGCATTTGTTCTTTGTCCTGGCGGAAGTATAGATACAGCGCATCTTCCCCCAAAGCTGGGGGGCAGGGATAAAAAACGGGTAAAAGCCACTTTAACGGCTTTTCCTGTATCCGGCAACCGGATTGATGAAAAAGAGGAGCTTTTGGGTGTCCTTGAATCCGTGGGATGGAATCAGACAAAGGCTGCCAAACGCCTGGGCGTAAGCAGGGTCACCATATGGAAGCGGATGAAAAAATACGGCATCATGCGGCCGGGCAAGGAGAATGGATAGAAGTTTACGAGTATAACCAGCATAAACATCCAGGGGAGGGCGTATGGATAATAGACAAACGGCACTGGGAACCGCTATATCCATTCTATTCTTGATATTTCTGATTTTGATTCAATCTGGTTGCGGTCTTCGGGAAAGGCTCCCGCTTACAGCCGAGCCGCTTGCCTGCCGCAGGGTGGAGATAGGGCCGGGTCCTGAGGATCTCGCAGTGGACAGGTGGCATACACCCGAGAGGATAATTCTCTCGTGCTTGGAAAGGTGCATTCCAGGTGCCTGCGGGGATATACGCTATTACGTGGTCTCCACAGGGGAAACCGGTATTTTTGAAAGACATAACGAGCCGCAGCGCCTCAAGGCCTTCCGGCCTCACGGCATCGACATAAGGAAGGCTGAAACCGGCGATATACTCTTGTATGTAATACTTCATGATCCCTATGATCACAACGAGCGAAGTGAAAATGCCGTCGGCATATACAAGGTGGAAAACAACTCCCTTGTGTTTATGGACCTCCTCGAAGACAAGGTATGTTTATGGTCGCCCAATGATCTTTCCGTGCTTGACAACGGCGAGATCTACCTGACAAACGATTTCAAGAGCAACTGGGACCTTTACCTGAAAAGGAGCAGATCCCAGGTAAGCAGGTATGATCCGCTCAAAAAAACCTGGACCTTTGTAGCCCAAGGGCTCTGCTTTGCAAACGGTATACTTGCCCGCCCTGACAGGGTATACGTGGCTGAAACCCTGGGAAACAGGATCCTGGAGTTTCCGCGAAACAATGATGGAAGCCTTGGAGAACCCAAGGAGATAGCAAGGATCAAGGGGGTGGACAACATTATGCCCTATGCAGACGGTTTCTTTGTGGCCGCTCATTTCGATGACCTGGCTTTCATGCGGCATGCAAAGGATCCGGCAGAACAATCCCCCTCGGTCGTCTTTTTCATCAGGCCGGAATATTACGATAAAACGCCGGTCTTCGCGGATCCAGGGAAATTTTTTTCAGCAGCATCCACAGCTGTCGGCGTTGGCAGGATACTCGTGGTCGGGCAGGTGTTTGACGGTTATCTCCTTGTTTGTACTATTCCGCCGGGTATCGGATGGTAATCAGCCCCTTGGGTGCAAGGGTTTATTCCCTGTAAAACCGGTCTTGGTGATTTCAGGCCGGCATATTGGCTGAATTAGTGAGCGTTTGGCCGCACGCCGCCTGCTTTGCCGGCAACCGCCCGATATATTATCGAACAGTTGCCGGCGCTTATCTGGTGTGCGGGCGAATGTCTGCTGATTCAGCTTCTTGAAACCACCATGGCAACAGCCTCTCCACCGCCCAGGCAGAGTGATGCCAGGCCGGTTTTTGCATCCCTTCTTTCCATCTCGTACAGAAGGGTGACCAGTATCCTGCACCCGCTTGCGCCGATGGGATGCCCGAGCGCCACGCTTCCTCCGCATACATTGACCTTGTCTGTGGAGAGTCTGAGTTCCTTTAGTACAGCAACAGTGGAGCCGGAAAATGCCTCGTTGATCTCGAAAAGATCGATATCCTCTATTTGTTTGCCTTCCTTTTCCAGACACTTTGGTATGGCGAGTATGGGCGCCATCAAGACATATTTCATGTCGAGGCCGGCAGAGGCCTGGGCCCCTATATATGCTAGTATTTTGCAACCGAGTTCTTTTGCCTTGCGCAAAGACATCACCACGACGGCAGCTGCGCCGTCGCTTATTATCGATGCGTTTCCGGCGGTGCCCACACCGTCTTTCGTAAATGCCGGTTTCATGGCAGCCAGGGTATCATAGGAGGTCGGTCTGGGGCATTCGTCCCTGGAAAACAGGGTTTCTGCCTTTTTTTTCTTCATTTTGACAGGTACGATTTCAGGGTCGAACCTGCCGTTTTCCAGCGATGCCAGGGCCCTCTCATAGGAGAGGGCTGCGTACCTGTCCTGGTCTTCTCTGCTGACCCCGTATTTCCGGGAGCAAAGTTCGTTTGACATCCCCATGTGAAAATCGTTTACAACATCCCAGAGCCCGTCATGGACCATGTGGTCCTGCAGGGTACCTGGCCCCATCCTGTATCCAAACCTTGCCTTTTCAAGGTAATACGGCGCATTGCTCATGCTCTCCATGCCGCCTGCCACAACAACGTCGGCATCGTTGCAGGCCACGGCCTGGGCCGCCAGCATTACTGATTTAAGCCCTGAGCCGCAGACCTTGTTTATTGTGAGGCAACCCACATCCCAAGGCAGCCCGGCCTTGACCGCTGCCTGGCGTGCCGGGTTCTGGCCGTAACCGCACGGCAGAACCATACCCATGATAACTTCGTCAATGACTTCATCATCTATCTTCGCCCTGGATACCGCTTCCCTTATGACGATGGCTCCCAGGTCAACAGCACCTACGGATGCGAGCCCCCCGTTGAAGGCGCCGATAGGAGTCCTTACAGCGCTAACAATTACAGCTTGCCTGTCATCTCTGTTCATGGTCTCTCCTTGGTTTATTTTGATCTCACAAGAAATTCTCGAGACAAAAATCACATGTTTCTTCTGTACCTGCCGCCGACTTCATACAGGGCGTTTGTTATCTGGCCAAGAGTACAGTAGCGGACAGTACCCATGAGCTCGGCGAATATGTTTCCTCCCGATATTGCTGTCTGCTTGAGTCTTTCCAATGCTGCCTGAGACTTGTCCTTGTTTCTTGCCATGAATTCATCCCTGCGTCTGATCTGGGATTCGATTTCCTCCTTTGTTGCGCGGGCAAGTTCCAGGCCGCGTATCTCCTGCATGGAATTCTTCGCAGGATTCTTGAAGGTGTTTACCCCTATGATCGGGAGCTTGCCTGTGTGCTTGAGATATTCATAGTACAGGGATTCTTCCTGTATCCTGCTCCTCTGGTAACCCCGTTCCATTGCCGCGAAAACACCGCCTCTTTCTGCTATCCTGTCGAATTCGGCTATGACGGCCTCTTCAACCAGGTCGGTCAGCGTCCTGATTATGAATGAACCCTGGAGCGGATTTTCGTTTTTTGCAAGGCCCAGCTCCCTGTTTATTATGAGCTGTATGGCAAGCGACCGGCGCACCGATTCTTCGGTGGGAGTGGTGACAGCTTCATCGTATGCATTGGTGTGCAGGGAATTGCAGTTATCGTAAATAGCATAGAGCGCCTGCAGTGTTGTCCTTATGTCATTGAACTGGATTTCCTGGGCATGAAGGGAACGCCCGGAAGTCTGGATATGGTACTTGAGCATCTGCGACCTGTCACTGGCGCGGTATCTCTCTTTCATGGCTATGGCCCAGATTCTTCTGGCCACACGCCCGATCACGCTGTATTCCGGGTCCATCCCGGAAGAGAAGAAAAAAGAGAGGTTCGGGGCAAAGTCGTCTATGTGCATACCCCGGGCAAGGTAGTACTCCACATAGGTGAACCCGTTTGCCAGTGTAAAGGAGAGCTGTGTTACCGGGTTGGCACCGGCTTCTGCTATGTGGTAGCCTGAAACCGATATGGAATAGAAGTTCTTCATGTTGTGTTCTATGAAAAATTCCTGGATATCGGCCATCATTTTCAAGGCGAAGTCTATGGAGAATATGCAGGTGTTCTGTCCCTGGTCCTCCTTTAGTATATCGGCCTGCACGGTTCCACGGATGTTTTGCAGGACATGCGCGCGTATCTTCCGGGCCTCGCCAGGGTCCGGCATCCTGCTTTTTTCCCTTGAGAATTTTTCAACCTGCTGGTCAATGGCGGTATTCAAAAACATGGCAAGGATCATAGGGGCGGGACCGTTTATGGTCATGGAGACTGATGTGTCAGGAGATGCAAGGTCGAACCCTGAATACAGGATCTTCATGTCGTCGAGGCTGCATACGCTCACTCCCGATGTGCCCACCTTGCCGTAGATGTCTGGCCGCCTGTCCGGGTCGCACCCGTAAAGGGTGACCGAATCAAAGGCGGTTGAGAGGCGCTTTGCCCTGCTTTCCGCGGAGAGCAGCCTGAAACGGCGGTTTGTTCTTGCCGGATCGCCTTCTCCAGCAAACATCCTCGTGGGATCCTCGTCTGTGCGCTTGAAGGGAAATACTCCCGCGGTGAAAGGAAAACGCCCGGGAATGTTCTCCTTGCGCATCCAGGTGTATATGGCGCCGGGATCCTTGAAATCGGGAAGTGCCACCTTCGGTATCATCGTGCCGGAAAGGGACTCGGTGAAAAGCTTGACCGTGACCTTCTTGTCCCTGACCTGGTACGTGTATGAATCATTCGAATAGTTCTCGCGGATCGCTTCCCATTGCTCCATCAGGCTTCTTGTCTCGGGTGTTACAAGGGACTCGGCTTCCCTTTTCGCCTTTTCGAACATCTCCATGGCCTCCGGGACCGGAATCTTATCGATCTCTTTCCCGCATATCGCGGAAGCAGCCTCTTTTACGTGCCATGCCGCCCGGAGGTTTTCGGCCTGTTTTTTAGTCTCTTCGTGGTATGAGCGGATTGTTTCCGCCACCTCTGCAAGGTAGCGTTTTCTCCTGGGAGGGATTATGATTGTCTTGTCCGTGGAATGCCGAATATCTTTTCTTGCAAGCATGGATTCTATCCGGAGCCCGCACTTTTTGTGCAGAAGGTCGCATAGCCCGTGATAAAGAGCTGTGACCCCGTCATCATTGAACCTGGACGCTATTGTTCCGAAGACCGGCATGTCTCCTGGAGGGGTATCAAAAGCCTTGCGGTTTCTTTGTACCTGTTTTGCGATCTCCCTTAAAGCATCCTCGCTTCCCTCCCTGTCAAACTTGTTTACAGCCACAAGATCGGCAAAGTCCAGCATGTCTATCTTCTCGAGCTGGGAGGCCGCGCCGAACTCCGGCGTCATCACGTATATGGATATATCTGAAAGATCGAGTATGTTTGACGCGCCCTGGCCGATACCCGCGGTTTCCACGATCACCAGGTCGTAGCCGGCGGCTTTTAGCACTGAAAGCGCGTCCGGCAGCGCCGCAGGCAGTTCGAGGGAATCCCTCCTCACTGCCATGCTCCTTACAAACAGGTTTTCCGCATCAATGGCGTTCATCCTGATCCTGTCGCCAAGAAGCGCGCCTCCTGTCTTCTTCCTGGACGGGTCGCAGCATATTATGCCAATGGCTAAATCAGGGGCGTCATAGCGGAATCTCAGGATGATTTCATCGGTCAGTGAAGACTTGCCGGCACCACCTGTTCCTGTGATTCCGATGACAGGAATCTCCCTTTCCCTGGATTTCTCCCTGATCCTGTCAAGAAGATTATCCGTTGTCCCGTTTTGGGCACCTGTTGTTTTTTGTTCCGCATATGAAATAAGCCTTCCGGTTATATCGGGCCGCCGGGTCGACAGTCCGGCTGGGTCAGGGAGTGATACCTGCGTGGTGGAAAAGTCCATATGCTCCAGCATGTGGCTGATCATGCCGGAAAGCCCCATCCGCTCGCCGTCTTCGGGGGAATATATCTTTGTGATGCCTGATGACTCCAAGGCCTCTATTTCGTCGGGAACGATCACTCCACCGCCGCCGCCAAAGATCCTGATATGGCTTCCACCCCTTTCATTGAGAAGCCGTCGCAGGTAAGTGAAAAATTCCATGTGCCCGCCCTGGTAGCTTGATACGGCAACCCCCTGGACATCTTCCTCAATGGCAGCTTTTACAATTTCTGCGACACTGCGGTTGTGTCCCAGGTGAATCACCTCGGCGCCGCTATCCTGGAGAATCCTCCTGATTATGTTTATGGATGCGTCATGTCCGTCAAAAAGGGCTGTTGCCGTCACCACCCTTACCGGGTGTTTGGGCCTGTATGTTGTTTCTTCAATAGCCATTGTACCTCCGGAGCATCAGTTTCAGTACTGTTGCCGCCCGCAGCGAATGCATCCTGGCCATCAAACCAGAAAGCATTCGCGCTCAGGGGATCATAATACTTCCACTTTCCGTTAACTGGAACTTTGGGGGCGAAATCAAGTGTATCCCCGCCGCACCTGATAAGCCTGTCGCATGTTATAAACCAGCCCCAAAGGGGGCCGTATCTTGATATAGCCTCTCTGGCGTAACCCGAGCAAGACGGGTACATAGGGCATTGGCCGGCACGCAACGCCTTGAGATGGTCAAGGGGCCCCCTGTACACGGCGATCCATGCTTCGGGCGCGGATCCGGGCAACGGTTCCCCTTGTTGTTTAATGCTTATACCCGAGCAGCCTTGAAGCAGAACAAGGCAGATAATAATAAACAAAGCGGCCAAAGGCCTGAGTCTGTAAAAAACCACTTTTCTACACCCTGAGTTAATGGAGGGTAATCTTTTATCTGATGAATCAAAAATATATATCAAAAAAAATCAAATAAAAATTAAAAAAACAGACAGGTGGGATGCAGGAATCAGGAGCGGTTATCAGCGCTCAGCCCCTGTTTGGGGCCATCCTAATTTCGAGGATATCATGACCATGGTATATGCGATACAGGCGGCAAGGGTCACTGCGGCGCCAGAAGTTATGTCGAAGCGGTATGAGATATACAGACCGGTCATGTTGAAGAAGATCGCAAGAATGGCGGATATGACCATCATTGATGGTAGGGATTTCGAGAATCTCTCCGCTATGGCCGGCGGTATGGAAATAAGGGCTATGACGAGGATCAGACCGGTTATCCTTGTAATAAGGACCACGGACAAGGCGGTCATGGAGAAAAGCAGAAAATAGGTGCGCTTCACCGGAACCCCTCTTAATTGTGCAAATTCAGGGTCATAGGAGACCGCCAGAAGATCCCTGTAAAAGAAATGGGTCATGCAGATGACGGCGCCGGTGATGAATGCCGCGGCATAGAGATCGGACGCGGTCACGGAGAGAATCGAACCGAAGAGATAGGCCATGAGGTCCGGGTGGTAGCCGGGTGTAAGGTCTACAAGTATTATTCCCAGGGCCATGCCCGCCGCCCAGATGACGCCGATCACCGTGTCTGATCTGGCCGGCCGTGCAAGGAATGCGGCGGTCATTATCCAGGCGGCCGCCAGGGCCGTCCCTATGGTTCCGGCGATAAACGATATGCCGAAATAAAGCGCTATCCCGACTCCGCCGTATGCTGCATGGGCGATCCCTCCAGCAAGAAAGACCATCCTGTTTACTACAACGAATGTTCCTATAACGCCGCAGATTATTCCTGAAAGTAGCGCGGCGGCCATTGCATGGCGCATGAATTCGAAAGCGAAAAGTTGTGACATGTTATCGTTTGTCCCTGTTTTTTGCCGGCTGGCTGTTTTTGTGATCCGCTAGAACCCGGTGGGGGACACCGTGTGCAATCATCTCTACCGGGCATGGGTAGCCCATTTCTATCATCGCATGTGTTATTTCGGGCCTGGGGTGATAGTGCAGCGTCCTGTTCACGCATGCGACCGCTGTGACATGAACGGATAAAAACATGATGTCATGCGTGACAAGAATAATGGTCTTGTCCTTGTTCAACCTTCCCAGGAGGGCTAAAAGCTCACACCTTCCTTCAGAGTCTATGCTTGCAGTCGGTTCATCCAGGATAAGTATCTCGGCGTCTGTTGCAAGCGCCCTTGCGATAAATACTCTTTCCTGCTGCCCTCCCGAGAGATCGCCTGTTTTTCTGTTTGCAAGCCCGTCCATCCCGACGAGACTGAGGGCTTTCATTGCGGCCTCGCGGTCAGCCCGGGTCACACGGTTCCGTTTTTTTTTGCCCAAGCGGCCCATGAGCACCACGTCCATCACGGTCACGGGGAAAGATGGGTTTATTGTTGTATTCTGCGGCACGTAACCTATCCTTGGCGCACTTTTTTTCGGGCGGCTGCCCAGAACCGTGATTTCACCCCTTTGCGGGGAATACAGTCCCATGATAAGTTTTAAAAGAGTTGATTTGCCCCCTCCGTTGGGGCCGATCACCGCCAGGAAATCACCGGCAAATACATCAAGGCTGACATCGATCAGAACAGGTGTCCGGTTGTATGAAAAAGTTACGTTTTTAACCGATATGACGGGACTGTTTCCGTTTTTCATGGTTTTGCTCCGTTCCGTCCGCCTCGGGATTCCAGGATTGCATCCGCAGCGGAAAGGATCGTCTTTTCAATATCATATCCAAGGGGATCTATGGGAAACACGCGCGCAGAGACAGCTTTTGCAATGGTATCCGTAAATTTCGAGGGATGCATGGGATTGATGATTATAGTCCTGATCCTTCTTTTTCCGGCCGTCTCAATGAGCGAGCGTATCGATGAGGGCTTTGGCTCTTTCCCCTCATGTTCAATGGGAACCTGGACAAGTCCGTATGCATCGGCAAAATAGCCCCATGCCGGGTGATCGGTGATAAAAGCCCTGTTCCTCAAATGGTGCAGGCGTTTTGCTATCTTTGTATCCAGTTTTGCAAGCTCTTCTACAAGCTGGAGGTAGTTTTTCAAATAGATGTCGATTCCAGCGGGATCCGCCTTGACAAAGCCTCTCATGATGTTTCTTGCCTGGATTATCAGTAAAGGCGGTGAGAGCCATATGTGCGGGTCTTTGCCCTTTTTATGCATCAGGCGGCCAAAGCCACCTTGCCTGTCAATGGGGCGTTTTTCTATTCCTGCATATGATCTTATGATCAGCATACCGGGATTGGTCGATACGAAGCGGTCAAGCCATATGTTTTCAAACTCGATCCCTGCTGCGATATAGATATCCGTTTGCGCTATTGTTTTCATCTGGCTGGGCCTGGGTTCGAACATGTGGGGACTTGTTCCGGGTTTTACAAGCACTGAGACTTTCACGCGTTCGCCTCCGATTCGGTCTGCCAGGAATTTCTGGGGCGGGATGCTTACACATACAGTAAGCTTATGTTTTTCCCTGGCGGGCATTGCGCCTGATTTCAGGTC
>CAYVIE010000033.1:0-22988 GCA_964451355.1 uncultured Desulfobacteraceae bacterium | reverse complement strand
GTTTTTCAAACTCTTTTTTACATTTATTACATGTATATTCAAAAATCGGCATAATCGGGGAATCATCCAATCATTTTCTTTGGTTAACATAGACTGGTTGTATAAGATTATTTATTCAGCGAGCAGCCCATGCCTGCGGTGAGTACGCATACGTAAACACGCTCACGAATCCAGTATTAACTTAGTCCAATAGCACTTATGATGTCTAAGCGCAAGAAGGGGTCTGTCTTTTTTCCCTGCATCGGAGGTGTTTTCACGGTAAGTCCGTCTGCTGCTTTGCGCTTCGCTGGAAAGCGGCTTGCCATACTTTTAGTACGCCTCGCCTTTTCCGGCCCAACTATCGCCGATTTGGTTACTGATGCAAAGCTGTCGCATATTTTCAATCGAGTTAACCCATTCCACTCGAATTTTGAATCTGATTCAAAAAAATCTTGACATTTTTGAAATAATATTTGATTGTTGAATTCAATTTGAAAATTGAAGGTTAAAATCTATTTGTCCAGCACACTCAAACGTAAAAGCTACCCGGGATGTATGGCATTAATTGCAATAACTTAGGATGAGGAGAGAGCATGGAATTTGAATTCACACGTGAACAGAAGATGTTCAAGAAAGAGGTGATACGGTTCGCCAAAAAGGAGATCGTGCCAAGGGTTGAAGAACATGATTTAAAAAAGGCATTCGACTTTGAATCATTCAGGAAACTCGGTGAATTCGGAATCCTCGGGCTCCATTTTCCTGAAGAATACGGGGGAAGCGGGGCTGACGTGATAACGACAGTCCTTGCGGGGGAGGCCCTTGGCGAAGCCGGTGTTGATGGTGGCCTGACGCTGGCCTATGGCGCTCATTCGTTTTTATGCGCAGATACCATATACAGGCATGGTACGGAAGAACAGAGGAAGAAATATATCCCGAAACTCGCATCCGGCGAATGGATAGGATGTATGGGCCTGACTGAACCCGATGCAGGATCCGATGTCGCTTCCATGAAGACCACCGCTGAAAAAAAAGGCGATACATACGTGCTAAACGGAAGCAAGATTTTTATAACCAACGGGCCCATTGCTGATGTGGCAGTTGTATATGCGAAGACTGATCCTGAAAAAAGACATGCCGGCATTTCAGCGTTCATAGTCGAGAAAGGGACCCCTGGATTCAGCACAGGTCCCAACATGATCAAGATGGGGGTATCGACCTCCCAGACATCGGAGCTTTACTTCAACAATTGCGTGATCCCGGCCGAAAATCTCCTTGGCAAGGAGGGAGATGGATTCAACATGTCGCTTCAGACAGTTGAGTGGGACAGGTCTGCGCTCCTGGCCCCGTTTGTAGGTGCCGCAACCTACATGCTCAAGAGATGTTCCGAGTATGCAAAGATGAGGGTTCAGTTCGGAAGGACCATAGGGACTTTCCAGGCGACAAAGCACAAGCTGGCAAACATAAGGATATTCGCGGAGGCAGCCAGAAGCCTTGTTTACAGGATAGCCTGGTGCAAGGACCAGGGAAGGCCGTTGAACCATCTTGAGGCTGCGGTGGCCAAGCTGTTCGTAGGCGACTGGAGTCTTGAGCCTGCAAACGACGCCATAGTCCTTTTCGGTGGTTACGGGTACTGTCATGAGTACGGCATGGAACGAATATTCCGTGACAGCCGTCTTGCCCCCATTGGTGGAGGCACCTCGGATATTCAAAAGATGATCATATCGAAATTGATATGATCATCGAGTCAAGGTGAATTGATATTCCGGCCGGAGCCATGACCTGTGCCGGTGTGATAGGCGAAAAATTTTAATTCGTTATCATATAAATTAAGGAGCAGCGGATGAACTACGATTTTTCTGAAAAAGAATTCCAGCTCTTTGTATCAGTGTCTGAAATCATGTCTAAGGTGATTACTGAGATGGGGCCTGAAGTCCCGGAGAATGGCGAAAAACTTTTGAGGCAGGCAATAAAGCACCTTTCACAAACTCCCTACCTGGGGCTCGCAACGGGCATGGCTGATGATCAGCTTGGTATGATAGCCCTGGCCGGGGCCATGGAGACAGTGGCTTCCATAGCGCCGTCTGTCTATCTCGGGATCGAAATGAGCGCAAGGGTCTTTGGCCGGATTATATCCACGTGGGGAGATGATGCAACAAAAGACAGGTGGCTCAAGCCTGTTGTTACAGGGGAGATGGTGGGTGCCGCCGCTCTTTCAGAAACTCATGTAAACATTGAAAACGACCCCATCAAAACATGCGGAACCAAAACAGATGACGGCCATGTAAGCGTCAATGGCGAAAAGCATTATGTCGTCAACGCCCCTGTTGCAGATGTCATCGCGGTTTTCGGAAATATTGAGGAGAATCCGGCTATCTTTCTTATTCCGGTTGATACTCCCGGTCTTGTGATAGATCCCCCCTCGGAAACTTTCGGGGTTGATGCGGCTCTTATTTCATCGGTGAGAATGGAAAACTGCAAAATTCCTGAAGACCACGTGATAAAGACCGGCTCGGAAAAATCACCTGAAAAGATTATCCGGTTCTGGGAAGACCAGGTGATAGTCGGGTTGGCCTGCGGGCTTATGAAGGCGGGATTCGAGTCTGCAAGGGATCATGCCAAGTCACACAAGACAGGAGGAAAGCCGATCATAGCGTACCAGGAGGTTGGGTTCAAGCTGGCGGAAATGCTCACATTATACCAGACTGGACAGCTCATGTTTTACAGGGCCATGTGGACATCGCAGAATTCCCTGCGTGAGGCCATGGAATTGACATGGTGCGCCAAGGTTTTCTGCTCCGAGGGCGCGGAACAGGTATGCGGCAATGCCATGAGGATATTCGGGGGTACGGGATACGAATTGAATCACCCGGTTTCTTCTGCGTACAGGAGCTCCAAGTATTGCCAGGTCTTTGGGACATCGGTCGAGATTTCCCGGGTAAAGCTTGGTGATGCGGCTTTGGGCCTGCTGAAGTAATGAGTAAACTTTCATGATCAGCCAGCAAGCATCTCCGGGCATGAAAACATGGTCGTCAGACCCGCCTTGGAGTTGTTGTCACGGTAATTTGAGTAAATCCTGAAAGGAGGCACCATGATGCCGGAGCAGAGCGAAAAACAGAATCTTTCCCGTTCGGCATTGCGCCGGATGAGAGAACGTGAACAGCGCTACCAGACCATTTTAAAAGCTGCCGAGGCTATGTTCGCAAGGGAGGGGTATCACAAGGCGAGCATGGAAAAGATCGCTGATATGGCCGAGGTCTCTGTGGGCGCTGTATATTTTTATTTCAAGAACAAGGAAGATCTGCTTGTCCATCTCCTGGATGAAATCGGCAAAAGGCTTCGCCGTATTCTCGGGGAAGCTTTCAGGAAATACGGTTCCGACATGGAGGGATTCAGGCAGGCGGGATACTCTTTTTTCGAAGAGTTCTGCATGAAGTATCCCCACGAAGTAGCCATTGTCTTCAGGGAATCAGTCGGCCAGGGGTCAGAGGTCGAGGCCAAGCGCAAGGAGATATTTGACAAACTCACAAGCGATGTCAAGAACGCGCTTCTTATGGCTTGTAAAAACCAGAACGTCAAGTTGAGAAGCAAGTCTGCCGCAGAGGTTATAACGGTATCCATCCTCGGGATCTATGAACGCGTGGCGTATCATTACATGTTCTGGCAAGACAAGAATGTCGACCTCAAGGCCATAGGCCGTGACGCCGTGGAGTTCCTGGTTGGAGGAGTAAAAAACCTGTTTTTGGAAAACGGTGCTGAGTAATGCTTCTAAAGGGCGGTTTGCATATACATACTACCTGTTCCGATGGAGATCTGAGTGTGGTTGAGGTGATAAGCCTCTATGAATCGATGGGATTCGATTTTATAGCCCTGACCGATCATGACTACCTGTTGAAAAAGGGGTGCTATGATGTGGTGAAACATATCAAAACAGATATGCTCGTGTTTACAGGCGTGGAGATGACCGTTTTCGAAAAGGGTTATGTCCATGTCAACAAGATATACGGTGACAGCGAGATACTGCACATCTTCAATCATCCAGGCGAACTCGACCTTCCATTGGAAAAAGTTATCGAGAGGATAAAGGCCGTTTCAGAACGGATTCCCATAGATGCCGTTGAAGTCACGTCCAAGGGATTCAGGACACCGGAGTACGAAAACGATGCCATAGAATATCCAAAAGTCGCAACCGATGATTCCCATACGAAGATAGGATGCGGCAGGGCGTGGATAGAGATGGATTGCGCAAAAGACAAGGATTCGATCATCAGGGCGGTGAAGCATGGCGATTTCTGGAACTGTTATGCAGATACAAAACAGATAAGAAAAATGCTCTTTTTGTGAAGGAGGAAAAATCATGGCAAGACGCGTGGGGATTTGCGCTGTTGCGCAGACCGAGTTTGTCCGCGACATGTACTACGAGAGGTTCCAGGGTATGGCGTTAAAGGTAGTGGAATCTCTCACTCAGCAGACCGGACTGCGTTTTACCCGGCACGAACCAGGAGAGGGGATCGACATGTCCATATCGGTATCAGATGATGTATTTGATGCCAGGACAATATCCGATAATGCAATGACAGATGTCCTGGGCGCCCATTTCGGTTGCGAAGAAAAAGTCGCACAGGAGGGGATACAGGCCATCTATTACGCGGTGGCGGCAATAGCTTCCGGACACAACGATATAATCCTGGTATGCGGTCACTGCAAGGAGTCCCAGGCAAAGAGCAGGAACATGGTCACCCATATGGCCTTTGATCCTTTTTATACAAGACCCGTGGGGCTCGATTTCTGTGCCGCCGCCGGTCTGCAGGCCCAGGCATACATGGACGCCTCTGATGTGACTGATGATCATCTCGCACTTGTCGTTGAGCGGGCAAGGAAAAACGGAAACAAGAATCCATGGACAAGAGGGATTGAGCCTGTATCCAGGGAGGACGTCTCCAATTCCCCGATGCTTTGTGATCCCATAAGGGAGCTGCACGCATACCCTGTAACCGACGGTGCAGTAGGCATGATAATCGCCGCCGAAGAATTCGCAAAAAAGATAACAGACAAACCGGTGTGGATAACCGGGGTTGGAAACTGCATGGACAGCTTCTTTTTGGGGGACCGCGACCTTTGTTCATTGTTCGCATTGAAACAGGCGGCCAAAAGAGCGTTTGAACGCGCGGGTATCCCGGATCCTGCTTCATTGGATATTTATGAAATCTCGGACCAGTACGCATACCAGCTTCCTCTTTGGGCCGAAGGGCTCGGGCTGTGCAAGGAAAAGCAAGGAGGGGCATGGATCGAGTCGGGAGGACCCGACAGGATGAATGTCAACCTTTCAGGCGGTATGCTTGCCGGGGCGCCGCTTATTCTCGGCGGACTTGCCCGGGCCGCCGAAGCCTTCAGGCAGCTTCGAGGCGAAGCCGAGTACTGCAGCATCGACGGCGCGAGGCGGGCCCTGGCCCATGGAGTTATGGGACCTGCCGGCCAGTTTCATTCGGTAGTCACCCTGGAACGGGACTAGGAGGAGAAGAAATGAAGAAAAATCGTAACGTCGGAATAATCGGGGTCGGCCAGACTGTCTATTCCAGTCACAGGGAGGATGTGAACCAGCCTGAAATGATCCGGGAAGCAGTAGACGAGGCGCTCCGGATGGCGGGTATATCCATAGATGACGTGGATTGTATTGTGCATGGAAACATGGAGCTTTTCGAAATGGTGCACCAGCCCGACCTGTGGCACGTGCTGGGCACCGGGGCATGGGGCAAGGAGTGCATGCGTGTGACCACAGGGGGGACTACCGGCGCAACACTTTGCTGCGCAGCGGATTATCTGGTGGCGTCTGGCTTGCATGATATTGTCATGGCAATAGGCTTTGAAAAACTCCAGGAAGGTCATACAACGGGCGGTATTACAAACATGGCCGATCCCCTGTGGGCAAGGCAGCTTCAGACAGGAGCTTTGACAGGCATGACCGCTGCGGCCATGATCGAAGAATTCGGAGAGGAGAGAGCCAAACGGGCCTCCATGAAATACAGGATCATAATGGACAAGCACGCCATGAAAAATGAAAAGGCCCACAGAAGGCTGGGACTGGAATTCGACCAGATGGAGGATCTCATGGTCAACTCTCCGCCTCTTGTCGGTGAACTTCGAATGATCCACATGTGTTCCCAAAGTGACGGGGCCTGCGCCGTGATATTCGCATCCGAGGAGAAAGCGAAAAAACTCTGCGGCCAGCCGGCATGGATAAAGGATCATATAACAGTGCACCGTGAAGAGAATTTCTATTGTTTCGGGGATGCTCCGGTTCTCATGACCCACAGGTACGCGGCAGAAAAGCTTTTTGAAAGAAACGGCATCAAAAACCCGAGAAAGGAAATCGATCTTTTTGAAATGTATGATCCGTCTTCGTGGTGGGGGCTTGACTGGCTCCGGGAATTCCTGCTCTTTTCCGGTGATGAACACCTGAAGATGGTTGAGAACGATGAAATAACCATTGACGGCGATTTTCCGGTAAACCCGTCTGGAGGCGTTATCGCGTCCAACCCGATCGGCGCGACCGCTCTTGTAAGGGTGGCCGAGGCCGCCATGCAGATCATGGGTACCGCAGGCGGTCATCAGGTCCCAAAGACTGTCAACAAGGCCCTGGCCTCGGGATTCGGCGGAACCCTTTGGACGGTTCTTTTCCTTCTTACCAGGGAAATTCCCAAGTATTAACAGCAAACGGCAACAGCTCTGTTCTTATTACCACCGGCAATACAGGGAATAAGTATCTGAGATCTTTTGTTATTAAATATCAACAGGGTTATGAAACCCAAGGAGGCTGAAATGAGCTTGGGGGATTATTCCCGGATGAACCTGGGTGACTATATCGATGACGCATGTTCGCGGTTTGCAGATGACTTGTACCTTACGTTTTATGATCAGACCTATACTTACAACCAGTTTCTGGAAAAGGTCCACGTTCTTGCCAATGCCTTGAAAAAGCTTGGTATAAAAAAAGGTGATTTTGTCCATGTTTGGGTACAAAACAGCCCTGAAACCCTGATTTCATATTACGCGATAATCAAGATAGGAGCAGTAGCCGGTCCCATAAACGGCTGGTGGAAAGGACCGGAGGTTGAATACCTGCTCAACGATTCCGGGGCAAAGTATCTTATTGTAGAAGACCAGTACCTTCCCATATTCGACGAGATCAAGAAAAAGTGCCCTGAACTGAACACGGTCATATGTATTGGGGATACCGGCGGCCGCGGGGATTTCATCCGGTATGATGATCTGGTGGAACAGAACGATACAACGGATGTCAAGTGCGGGGCTGATCCCGAAGATACGGCCTTTATTTTCTACACTTCAGGAACCACGGGAAACCCGAAGGGGGTCTTGCTTTCACACAAGAACGTGGTCGCAGACTGTAAAATGATCAATGCCGCGTTGAAAACAGAAGGCCGGAAAAACTGCCTTTGTTTTTTACCGCTGTTTCATGTGAATGCAATGGTGACGTGCCTGTCGGCCATGGATAAAGGGCATCACATTGTTCTCCGGAAGACGTTTTCAGCAACAGAGTTCTGGGAAGTAGTCGAGAAATACAAGATAAATTTCTGGTCTGCTGTCCCTGCCGTTTACCAGATACTTCTCTCCGATCCATCAAGACAAAAATACGATCTGTCATCCATGGAATTCGGAATATGCGGTGCGGCCCCGCTCACAGAAGAACTGGCCAGGAAGTTCGAAGAGACGTTCAAGATACCTATTGTTGAAGGTTACGGTCTTACCGAAGGCACCTGTGTCAGCACCATAAATCCGATCGACGGAGTCCGCAAGATAGGTTCCATCGGACTTCCCCTTCCGGGTCAAAAGGTTCTCATAGTCGATGAAAACGGCAATGAGTGCCCTGCCAACGTTCCGGGTGAGATCGTTATACAAGGTGACAACGTCATGAAGGGTTATTACAACAAGCCCGAAGAGACTGCTGAAACGCTAAGAGACGGATTTCTTCATACCGGTGATGTGGGCATAAAGGACGAAGACGGATACATCTTCATCGTTGATCGTATAAAAGACATGATAATACGTGGTGGTGAGAATATATATCCAAAGGAGATAGACAATCTCCTTGCGACCCATCCGAAGATTGCCGAAGCAGCCACCGTTGGAGTCCCTGATCCGGTTATGGGTGAAGAGGTGAAGGTTTTTGTTCTGCCTTCCGACGATACCCTGACCGAAGAAGAGGTGATCGAATTCTGCAAAAAGAATCTGGCCAGTTTCAAGGTTCCCAAGTATGTGGAGATACTTGACCAGGATTTTCCGAGGAATCCCATCGGCAAGGTGTTGAAAAAGACGCTCAGGGAGTGGGCCGTGAAGGGAACACCCAAAAAGGAAAAGTCAAAGGTGACCGTGGCCGATATATTCGGGACCATGGAATCAAGAGTGAATCCTGAAGGTGTCAAGGGCGTTACCGCCAATTACGGGTATATAATAACCGGTGAGGGCGGTGGCGAATGGACCGTTTGTGTCAAGGACGGGCAGGTCAAGGTCCTGGAGGGCCTCTGCGATCCAGACGTTACGACAACTTGCGCTGCACGCGACTGGATCGATATCACCCTGGGCAAGCTAGACGGCATGACAGCCTTTAGCTCCGGCAAGCTCAAGGTTGAAGGCGACCTGGGGCTTTTGACCAAGGCTACAAAGTTTTTCAAAAAGTACCAGCCGCCTGCCGGAGACCCGGAGGTTACTGTTGAAGATATCTTTAATACCATGGAATCGAGGGTCAACCCGGATGGAGTCAAGGGAGTTACTGCCAATTACGGGTATGTGATCACCGGAAAAGGCGGAGGGGAATGGACCGTTTGTGTCAAGGATGGTCAGGTCAAGGTCCTGGAGGGGCTCCACGATCCAGACGTCACGACGACATGTTCGGCCCGCGACTGGATCGATATCACCCTGGGCAAGCTAGACGGCATGACAGCCTTTACGTCAGGACGGCTCAAGGTTGAAGGCGACCTGGGGCTTTTGACCAAGGCTACAAAGTTTTTCAAAAAGTACCAGCCTCCGGGAGCCAGGGCCGTCCAGGCCGAGGCCGAGGAACTCATTGTCAAGAAGATGATCCTCTCGATACCCCAAAAGTTTGCCACCGGCCCTGTGATGGGGAAGTTTCTGAATGCCTTTAAAGAGAAAAAGATACTGGCCAACAAATGCCCCAAGTGCGGGAGACTTCAGCTTCCTCCAAGAGAGGTGTGCGCCGAATGCGTGGTCCGTGCCGACCAATGGGTTGAGGTGGGACCAGAGGGCATTCTCACATTGTATGACATAACTTATTATGCGAGCCCGGATCCTTTAACGGGTGAAAGCCGTGAGACCCCTTACATTTCAGCGCATTTCCTTCTTGACGGTTGCAAGGGGCATGAGACCTTGTGGCATGAACTTAATCCTGACGATATCGACAAGTGCAAAAAGGGAGCAAGGGTAAGGCCGGTATGGGCAAAGGAGCGCAAGGGCGCCATCACGGATATTAAGTACTTTACTGTCATTGACTGACCGGCCGGGGAAGGGTCCGGGCGAGGTTATCCCCGCCCTTTCCGCCTTGACGTATATCCACGGATGGGATGGAAAAACCGTGAACCCGGAATTTTTTCTATTAAAACATAACCGTTTTTAACAAGGTTCTCCGGGTGTTTTCACGGTAAAGTATAATAACAAAAAAATTAAAGGAGCAGCCATGAAACCGGAGTCCAAGGATTGCTTCATCGTGGAAGGAAAGCTTGCTCTTCCGTACCAGTATTTTGCCGGAAGGCTTGGGAGCAGGTTTTTGATAGGTATAAGGGATGAAAAGAAGATACGTGGTGTGAAGTGTGAAAAATGCGGCAAGGTGTTTATTCCGCCCAGGAAACATTGCGAGCGTTGCTTTGTGGATATATCCGAAAATTTCGTAGATCTCGGGAACACCGGCACGGTTACCGGTTTTACAATTGTCAGGTATTCAGAGCCGCATCAGCCATGCAAGCCTCCATACATTCTTGCCTTGATCAAGCTCGATGGGGCGGATACTCCGTTTGCCCACATCGTCAGGGGAGTTCCCCTTTCAAAGATGAAAACCGGGTTGAGGGTGCAGGCAGTGTTCGCCAAGAAGACCACCAATTCTATAATGGATATTGATCATTTCAGGCCCATTCCCGAAGGGCCGAAATTTGAACTCGGATACTCCTACGACGAGCTCGAGATAGGAATGTCTGCGTCTTTCACCAAGACAATATCAGAGACCGACGTCTATCTTTTTGCCGGAATTTCAGGAGATTTCAACCCAATGCATTTGAACGAGGAATTCGCCAAGATGACGCCTTTCGGAACACGTATCACGCATGGGGCATTGCCGCAAAGCCTCATCGCCCCGGTTCTCGGCATGAAGCTGCCCGGCCTGGGAACGGTTATACCTGAGATAACCGTACGTTTCCTTAAGCCGACCTATTTTGGAGACACAATAACGGCGACCGCAGAGGTTGTCGAGAAGATCGAGAAGAGAAAGTGGGTGAAAATGGAGCTTCGCTGGACAAACCAGAAGGATGAACTCGTGGCCGTAGGGAGCTGCCTTGCCATACCCCCCATGTCACTGAAACCGAAATCCTGAAGCTGTAAGGGTAATTTCGGTTCGAACAAATAACGCATCTGCAAGGATCTTGGCCATGCATGACATGTTTCCGGAGAAATGTGACTACCAGAAGTATTTTACAAAGACTCACGACATGGTGCGCGCAAGCGTGCGCGATTTCATCAAAAAAGAGGTTTTGCCGTTCATAGATGAATGGGAGGAAGCCGGTGAGTTCCCCAGAGAGATTTACAAGAAGGCCGCTGACATCGGAATTCTGGGGGTTGGATACCCCGAAGAGTATGGCGGTACACCCGGTGACATATTCTTCAAGATAGCCGTTTCAGAAGAGTTGATGCGTTCAGGTTCCGGCGGGTTCTGTGCGGGTCTGGGATCGCTTCATATTGCAATTTCTCCTATACTCGCCATGGGAACGCCGGAACAGAAGCAGAGGTTCATTCCTCCGGTATTGGCTGGGGAAAAGATAGCAGCACTGGCCATAACCGAGCCCGGCGGTGGATCTGACGTTGCGAATATCAAGACCACGGCCAGAAGGGAAGGCGATCATTATATTGTAAATGGATGCAAGACGTTCATCACCAGCGGGTGCAGAGCCGATCAGGTTACGTGTGCTGTCCGTACAGGAGGCGAAGGAGCACATGGTATCAGCCTTCTGGTCGTTGAAGCCGGTACGCCTGGATATTCTGTTTCAGACAAGTTGAAAAAGACCGGTTGGTGGGCTTCTGATACTGCGGAGATATATTTTGACGAATGCAAGGTGCCGGTGGAAAACCTCATAGGGGAGGAGAACAGGGGATTTTACGGAATCATGGCGAACTTCGCATATGAGCGCCTTGCCTTGTCAGTGATGGCAAACATGACTGCACGCCTGGCGCTGGAAGAAGCGATGCGGTATGCAAAGGAACGCCACGCCTTTGGCAAGCCCCTTACAGGTTTCCAGGTGACCCGGCACAAGCTGGTCGACATGGCCACCCTTGTCGAAGTCAGCACGGAATTCACATACCGAGTGGCTGCAAAGATCGGTGCCGGGCTCGATTGTTTCAAGGAGGTGGCCATGGCCAAGAATTTCGCTTGCAGTGTAAGCGATAAAGTTACCTACGAGGCTGTGCAAATCTTTGGTGGATACGGTTACATGAGGGGTTATCTCGTGGAACGCCTTTTCAGAGACAACAGGATCCTCTCCATAGGGGGAGGTACAACCGAAATCATGAAAGAGATCATCGCCAAGTTCCTTTTGTAGTTTATTAACCCGGGCAGACTACGACACAGCATATTGACAGTGCCGTTTTTCATCCCGGCTTCAGATGAATTTTCACGGTAAATTTAGAACCGGAAAGGCTGGAGAATGGAAAAGACGATAAACGATGTTTTTAAAAGCAGGGTTGCAAGATTCGGCAACCGGGTTGCCGTTGAAAAGAAACAAAAGGGCCGATGGGAATCCGCCACCTGGAAAGAGTATTATGACAAGGCTCGTTCGCTGGGACTGGGGCTTGTATCCCTGGGGGTTGAGAAAGGCGACCGCATCGCCGTTCTTTCTGAAAACCGGCTCGAATGGCTTTATACCGATATGGGATGCCTCGGTATAGGTGCTGTGGTTGTGCCGATCTATACCACGCTTACTGCAAAAGATGCCGAGTATATTGTTGAAAATTCGGGCGCCAGGGTGCTTATTGTTGAAAACAGGATGCAGCTTGAAAAAGTCATGAAATTTTTTGACGGTCTTATCTCGCTGGAGAAGGTAGTCTTGATAGATCCGGATGATGCTGTGCCGTCTCGTGATGATATTATACTCTTCAGGGATCTTCTTGCTGCTGGGCAAAAAGTGCACGAAAAGGATCCCGAGCTTTTTGCCAGGCTTGCATCAGAAGTCGAACCCAGCGACCTTGCAACTATAGTTTATACTTCCGGAACCACGGGGATGCCCAAAGGTGTCATGATAACGCATAACAACATCATGGCGGTCATAAAATCCCTGGAGCAGATAAAACCCAAATTCGCTGATCACACAGACCAGACCGTTCCGTTTTTACCCTTGAGCCATGTTTTTGAAAGGATTGCCGGTCATTTTTATGGAATGCACGTGGGGCTCACCGCTTCCTATGCCGAGAGCATAGAGACCTTTGCCAGGGATGTACAGGAAAAGCGGCCAACTGTTGTCCTGGCTGTTCCCAGGGTATGTGAAAAAGTATACCAGAAGATATGCGCCCAGGTGGAGTCCCAGCCCGCATGGAAGCAAGCGTTGTTTAAGTGGGGGCACAACATCGGGGTTACCATGAGTGAATTAAGAGAGAAGAAGAAGCCCCCGGGTATTCTTCTTACCCTCCAATACAAGCTTGCATACAAACTCATATTTTCAAAGCTGGCCCAGGCTCTGGGAGGCCGGGTCAGGTGGATGACCGCATCAGGCGCGCCCACGTCAAGGGATATTATTCTTTTTTTCAATGCGTCGGGAATAACAGTGATAGAGGGTTACGGCATGACCGAATGCTGCGGGCCCGCCACCATGAGCAGCCTCGATGATTACAAGATAGGCACAGTAGGAAAACCTATTCCCGGAGTAGAGATCAAAATAGCTGAAGACGGCGAAATCCTTATTCGTGGAGAAAACGTCTTTGCCGGCTACTGGGGTATGGAAAAGGAAACAGAAGATTCTTTTACCAGTGACGGTTTTTTTAAAAGCGGAGACATAGGCCGGTTCGATTCGGACGGATTTCTGGTTATAACTGACAGGAAAAAAGACCTGATCATCACGTCTGGCGGGAAGAATATCGCCCCGCAAAAGATCGAAGGCATCTTCATGTCTGATCCGATTTTTTCAAATTTCGTGGTTATCGGTGATCGCCGCAAGTTTCTATCCGCCTTGGTGACGATAAATATAGAGGAAGCAGCCAGGATAGCGGACAAAGAGAATATCGCTTACGACAAGCCTTCTGACCTTCTTTCTAATCCGGCATTTGTATCCATCATTGACAAGAGGGTGGCGGAAAAGAACAAGCAGCTTGCCAGGTATGAGACAATCAAGAAATACAGGATACTTCCCTCCGAGTTCACGCAGGAAGGCGGGGAGCTTACAGCGGCATTGAAGATGAAACGCCATGTAATATACGAAAAATACAAGGATCTAATAGAAGAAATCTATTTCGAGGCGGAACAAAGCAGGAAAAGCTCTGCCGCATGAATATAACCGGAAATTGATCAGAAAAACAAAGGAGCAAAACATGAGCAGACGTGTATGCATCTGCGCGGTGTCCAGGATCAAGTGTGAGCCGGATATCTGGTATCAGAGGGTCCAGGGTATGCTGCTCGACTGCTTCGAAGAGATCATCGAAAAGACCGGAGTTACATTCGACATGGAGACCGGAATAAGAAATGTGGTCACATGTTCTGATGATGTCTTCGATGCCAGAACTATCTCGGATAATGCCGTGACCGATGTAGTGGGGGCGCATTTTCGTGGCGAGGAAAAGACAGCACAGGATGGGATAAACGCCATGGGATACGCCATGGCGTCGATCATGTCCGGCCATGATGATATTGTGCTGTTGATGGGCCATTGCAAGGAATCCCAGCCCGAAAGCAGAAACATGTGTACAAACCTGGCTTTTGAGCCGTTTTTCACACGCCCCCTCGGCCTTGACTTCAGGAGTGCGGCAGCCCTCCAGGCTGATGCGTACATGAAGAAATCAGGAGTGACGGACGACCATCTTGCCTGGATCGCGGCCAGGTCCAGAAAAAACGCTTCTGTAAACCCCTATGCACAGGAAAACGAGCTTCTGTCCGTCGAGGAAATAAAATCATCGCCAATGGTCTGTGGTCCGATAAGGGAGGCGTACGAATACCCGGTGACGGACTGGGCTGTGGCCATTTTGCTCGCAGCAGAAGAGCGCGCGCATGAATTTACCGATAAACCGGTTTTCGTGACCGGATTTGCGAATTGTATGGACCGCTACTTTCTCGGGGATCGTGATCTGGCAGATCCCTTTTCCCTGAAAAAAGCAGCAGCCCGAGCGTACAAGATGGCTGGGATAGATGATCCCCAAAGCGCGTTTGACGTAATAGAAGTCTGTGATGCCTATGCGCACCAGCTTCCCCTGTGGTGCGAGGGCCTCGGCATAATCGGCGATGGCCAGGGTGGCAGATGGATAGAGCAGGGCGGTCCTGACCGGGCGAACGTCAACCTGTCTGGCGGGATGCTTGCTGGCACCCCGTTGCTCCTTGGAGGCCTGGCAAGGACTGTTGAGTGTTTTTGCCAGCTGCGGGGCGAGGCCGGTAGCATGCAAGTCGAAGGCGCGAGGCGTGCCGTTGCCCATGGTGCGACAGGGCCTGCGGGCCAGCATCATGGTGTTTTGATACTTGAGCGACAATAGGGGGGACGAGGCATGGCAAAAAAAAAGAAAAGGGATGTCGCCATAGTAGGTGTGGGTGAGACAAAATTTTCAAGTCACAGGGAGGATGTCAACCAGCCTGAAATGATATACGAGGCTGTATCTCAGGCCATAGCCGACGCCGGTATCAGCTTTGATGATATCGACTGCATTGTTCACGGCAATATGGAACTCTTTGAGATGATTCACCAGCCCGATCTCTGGCATACAATAGGTATGGGAGCATATGGAAAGGCGGTGTATCGGCTCACGACCGGAGGAACCACCGGCGGAACCCTTGCTTGTGCTGCTGACAACCTTGTGGCATCCGGAATGTACGATGTGGTAATGGCCATCGGGTTCGAAAAACTCCAGGAGGGACATACAACCGGCGGTATCACCAACATGGCCGATCCGCTTTGGTCGAGGAAGTTGCAGTCAGGAGCACTTACCGCGTCGGCTGCCATAAAGCTTATCGAAGAGTTCGGCGAGGAGAGGGCCAAAAGGGCTGCAATGACTTACAGGATAATCATGGACAAGCATGCGTGTCTTAATCCTAATTCCCACAGGGCGTTTGGGCTTGACTGGGACCAGATGGATGATCTCATGGAGAACTCTCCTCCCCTCATAGGTGAACTCAGGCTGATACACATGTGCTCCCAGAGCGACGGTGCATGTGTAGTTATTTTCGCGTCAGGGGACATAGCGGAAAAAATGGCGAAACCTCCTGTCTGGATGAGGGACCACATAACAATACACAGAGAAGAGACCCTCAATCTCTGCAACAACTACTATCCTACCGAGACAACACACAGGTTTGCCGCAGAACAACTATTCGCAAGGAACGGCATCAGTGATCCCCTTGAATATTTCGATGTTTTCGAGATGTACGATCCATCCGCATGGTGGGGTGTAGACTGGTTGCGGGATTTTTTCCTTCTGGAAGGGGATGAACATATCCGGCTTGTAGAGGAACGCGAAATCATGATCGGCGGTAAAATACCCATCAACCCTTCCGGTGGAGTGATAGCTGCAAATCCCATTGGTGCGACAGGCCTTGTCAGGGTTGCCGAAGCCGCGAAGCAGATCCGCGGAGACGCGGGTCCGCACCAGATTCCGGGAGAAGTAAAGCACGGGCTTGCTTCTGCATTCGGCGGTACAATGTGGACTGTCCTCATGATGCTTGAAAAAGAGCGTAACTGGTAAGGGGGTGGATCATGGGAACCTATTTTGGAATTGATATAGAAACCATATTTTCGACAATGCACCAGAGGTTCAGGCCTGAAGGGGCCGATGGTGTGGATACTGTCTTGGGTTACGAGATAAAAGGCGAAGGGAAATGGCGCCTTGCGGTAAAAGATTTGCAGATGGAGATCGAAAAGGTGCCGGACCTTGATGATTGCATTGCCGTGCTCGAAACAGACGGAGAGACTTTCGTGGGTATGCAGATCGGTAAGGTGGAGCCTGTGTCGGCTCTGGCAGCAAACAAGCTTAAAATCAGGGGTGACCAGTCCGCGTTTACAATGACTGCAAAGATGTTCAGAAAGTTTACGCCACCGGGCCGGGAGGGGATTGTCCAGGAAGAACTTGTTGCCCTGAAAAGGGTAATTTCAGTGGGCCAGCGTTTTGCCACAGGTCCTGTCATGGGAAAGTTTCTAAAGGCATTAAAAGAGAAAAAGATCCTGGCCATTAAATGTCCCAAGTGCGGAAGACTCCAGTCCCCTCCAAGGGAGATTTGCGCGCCCTGCCGAGTGAGGAATACCGACTGGGTCGAGATAGGCCCCAAGGGGGAGATGCGCATGATGGAGTACTGCTACTATGCAAGCCCTGATCCTCTTACCGGTGAAACCAGGGAGACACCTTATGGCGCCATAGGAGTTTTATTGGATGGGTGCAAGGGCGAGGAGGTTTTCTGGCACTTGCTTCGTCCTGATCAGCTAGACAAGGTCAAGATGGGAATCGTCATGGGGGACCGTGTTGTTCATGGATCTCGTCTCAGGCCAGTATGGAACGAAAACAGGACCGGGAGCATATTCGATATCAAGTATTTCGAACTGGATGAATAAAGGGGATAGAGATGAATAGCCGTATTAATACCGGTGACTCGTATATCGTCGAGGGCAAGCTCGCCCTGCCATATACATACTTTGCAGGCAGGGTGGGAAGCAGGTTTTTGACCACTCTTCGGGATGAAAAAAAGATTCTTGGAATCCGTTGCCATAAGTGCGGAATCACGTTTATTCCCCCGCGCCAGGTTTGCGATATCTGCATGGAAAAGATCGATAACAACTGGGTTGAGCTCAAGGATACCGGCAAAATTTTAAGCTCGGTAGTGGTCAGGTATGCTGACAGGCACCTGCCGAGAAAACCCCCGTATGTCCTTGCGCTTATACTACTCGATGGCGCTGATACTCCATTTGTTCATATTGTATCCGGAACAGAGCCGGAAAATGTGCAAGAAGGTATGCGGGTGCGGGCAGTCTTTGCAAAGGATCCCGAGCCCACGATTCTTGCCATCGATCATTTTGCACCTGCATGATACCAATCAATAGAAAATATAGTCTACAGCGGGGAATTATTATGGCGATTTTGTATGAAAAAAAAGATCATATCGCATATATCACGCTTAACCGTCCCGGGGCAAAAAACGCCATTGATCCGGAAACTGTTGTTGAGCTTGTAGATATTTGGAAGGATTTTGATGAAGATAACAATATCCGTTGCGGAATTATTACAGGCCGCGGAGATGTTTTTTGTTCAGGAGCCGACCTGAAAAAACTTATCCCTCTTGTCACAGGCACGCGCGAGGCACAAACAGATGCCGACCGGATGATCATCAAAGACCCCATGCTGATCCGAAAGGCCTTGCTCAGGGACCTTGCGTTGAAAAAGCCCCTGATCGCAGCAATAAACGGTGATGCCATTGCAGGAGGCATGGAGCTTTTGTATTCTACCGACATACGAATTGCAGCAAAGGGAGCCCGGTTCGGCCTCCAGGAGGTCAAATGGGCTATAGTCCCCCTTATGGGATCAACCGTGAGGTTGCCGGCCCAGCTCCCTTTTGCCAAGGCCATGGAGATATTGCTTACAGGAGAACTCGTGACTGCAGAAGAGCTTTATTCATTCGGGTTTATAAACCGGGTGGTCGAACCATCAGGTGTCATGAACGAGGCCGAGCGCTTTGCTCGAATTATCGCGTCCAACGGCCCGCTTGCTGTAAGGGCGGTGAAAGCCTCGGTCCTTGCGTCACTGGGTAGGCCCACCACAGAAGCCCTTGCAAAGGAACTCGAAATCGGGATCCCGGTTTTTTTCAGCCAGGATGCAAAGGAAGGCCCCAGGGCCTTTGCTGAAAATCGAAAACCCGAATATAAAGGCGAGTAGAGTTGAGCATGTAAATATATCTCCCACTACAAGGACGATAGGATAGAACCCAGACGTTATCTCTGTATCGGCGAGGTTCCTCCCCCCACTTTTTTTGTAATATTTCTCTTTTCTGGACGCTTCCCTTATTTTTTCTTGTAAACGCCAAAATGATAATTTATAAGTGAACAATATTTAATATAAGATCAGGTGAATCTATATGATATTGCCATGTGATCGGTTCTTTTAAAAAACCTTTTTAAATTCATGTCATTATTAAATTCAGGGGGAGATCATGGATTCAAAGAAAGGGGCGAAAGGGCTTTTTGTATTTATTCCTGTCTTGTTTTTTTCGTTTTTCATCTCGCTTTATCCGTCAAGTGCCAGTGCATCAAACCCATTTCTCATCGGAACCGGTATCTACGATATCACCGGGCCAGCGGCAGAGCTTGGCATGATGGGTTATTCTATGCCTGACCAGAAGACCGAGGGAATAAGCATGCGTCTTTGGTCAAGGGCGTTTGTGGTCGCAGATCCACAAACCGGAAAGCGCGTGGTAATCGTAAGTGCTGACACCGGGATACTTCCGCAGGGAATAAAGCAAAGGGTCACACAGCTGCTCCAGGAAAGATTCGGCTCCCTTTATACAGATGCCAATGTCTTGTTGAGCGCCAACCACACTCATAGTGCACCTGGAGCCTATTCCCATTACGCTCTGTACAACCTGTCAATGCTTGGCTACGACGAAAAAAATTTCAACTGCGTTGCAGAAGGGATATTCCAATCTATTGTCCGTGCCCATAACAATCTCTCCCCGGGCAGGATACTCATAAATACCGGAATACTTGAGAATTGCGGTTGGAACCGCTCCCCCGAGGCTTACCAGAACAACCCGGCGTCAGAAAGGGCATTATATGGGAGTGATACGGACAAGACAATGGTTTTGTTGAAGTTTATAGCATCATCGGGCAGGGAGTTGGGAGCGATCAACTGGTTTGCCGTTCATCCCACAAGCCTGGGAAACACCAACAGGCTTATTTCAGGTGACAACAAAGGCTATGCCAGCTACCTGTTTGAAAAGGCAAAGGGGACTGATTACACTTCCGCAGATACTTTTGTTGCGGCATTTGCCCAGACCAATTCCGGTGATGTCTCTCCTAATATATACTGGGGATATCCTAACGGTATAGATGACTTTGACCACATGGTTACCATTGGCCAAAGGCAATTTGATAAAGCTTTTGAACTCTATGTCAACGCTACCCAGGAACTTACAGCTGGTGTCGATTACAGACACCAATACGTCGATTTTTCTGATGAGACCATTGAAGCCTCGTTCATGCCTCCGGGCATGGGGCAGGGGCATACATGCATTGCGGCCATCGGGGTTTCCATGCTTGCGGGAAGCACAGAGGACGGGAAGGGTTTAGATATTCCCGAAGGCATAACTTATCCCTATGATATATCAATACTTGGCAACGTGTTTCCCTGGGAATTCACCCTCCTTCCAGAAGACCAGGAATGCCACGGCAGTAAGCCGATCATCCTTCCCATGGGAAGGATAAGGCCCCAGGGTATACCACTGACTCCAGAGGTACTCCCTGTTCAATTGATAAAGATCGGCAATCTGGTAATAATCGGCCAGCCCACCGAGCTTACCACCATGGCGGGAAGGCGAATCAGGCAGACTGTTACAGACGCCATGGGAGGTACCGTGGACTATGCTGTCATAGCAGCGTTGTCCAACGCTTATGCCGGTTACGTGGCTACGCCTGAGGAATACGAGCTGCAGCACTATGAAGGCGCTTCCACTCATTTTGGCCCTTATACTTTGAATGCATTCCAGCAAAGATTTCATTATCTCGCTTCTGCTCTGGCCTCAGGGACACCGGTTTCTCCGGGGCCGACTCCCAGAGATATCAGTGACAAGCAGTTGATAAGGGTTCCCGGTGTAATTTTTGATGATAAACCCATCGGCACAGATTTCGGAGATATTGTAACTGATGTGGCTTCGTCATACCACAGGGGAGACAAGGTTAAGGTGGTATTCTGGGGCGGGCATCCGAGAAACAATCTCATGACACAGGGAACATACCTGGTGGTTGAAAAGGTCGAGACCCAAGAAGTATGTCACGAGGAGCAGGTGGGATGTGACACTATTGTTGTCTGCAATACACAAGTGACAGGTTATACTCCTGTTGCGACGGATAACGATCCACAAACTGTTTACCGGTGGCAACGCAGCGGTATAGCGTATTCAAAGGTAACCATAGAATGGAATATACCCCAAGATACCCCTCCCGGAAAGTATCGCATACGACATTTCGGTCATTGGAAATCAGGTTGGACAGGAGATATACATTCATATGAAGGTGTCTCTTCGGTATTTAATGTTTATTGATTGCTCTATAGTGATATGAGACAGTGCTTTTTTATCTTCTCAATGGGAGGATAGATTTCCCCCTCCTGGGATATATTCTGAATTTTGCATATTATGCCCTGATAGCAGGTGGAGTTGCTGTCGGGGCATATGTTTTCAGGAGCAACTTGTTGAGATCGGGTGCGGATCCACTGGTTGTCCGCCGATTCATTGTTTTTTCAATGCTTGCAGGATTTGCCCTCGGCTATACAGGATCCCGGGCTGCCAATATTTTTTTCTACCCCCTTGTTCATTGGAGTCCGGCTTTTTTTTTCAAACAGGTCGCTTGCGGGAAACAGCATATTTTTCATGCTTCCATTATCCTTCCGATTTTGTGTATCATCATTTCAGCCCCTCTTTTCGGCATTGATCGGGTTCTTGTTGCAGATACTCTTTTTTTAAGCATACCAGCCGGTCATGGGGTGGCGCGCTTTGGTTGTTTCCTGGCAGGCTGTTGCTGGGGGAAAAAAATCGTGCTTCCCTGGAATGGGGGAAATGTTGTTTTTCATCATCCCGCACCCCTTTATGAGATAGCCTTCAACCTGGTTTTGTTTTTTCTGCTCAAAAGGAGATACGACAAGATTTACCATGGTGAGCCTGAAGGGAAAAAAGACCGCGGGATAATTGCCGCATGGTACTTGTTAGGGTATTCCGCTGCCAGGATGCTCATAGAAACGGTAAGAACCGAACAGGCGGTTTTCTGGGGCATGACGTTTGCCCAGGTATCCATGATCTTGTTTGCGATTACAGGATGCTGCATAATTTGCTGGATACAGATCAGGTCATATATCCTGAATGCATAATGAAAGATTGCAGGTCTGCTTAAACAACTCTTTGTATAACAGGTTGTTGGCCAGCGGTTTGTAAATATTTTCCGGTCTGAGGTTTAAACCATTCCTCTGAAGCAGAACGCAGCAAAAGGACTTTTACCGTAAAAACGCCTCTGGTGCCAATGTGAAAAGCGACAGTGCTTTAAGGAAGACATCAATATTTTAATAAATCTCCATTACGGAAAAAGCTTTTTTTGGGGAAGGAAAATTATTTCGTACCTGCAATTCAGTTATAAATATTTAAGCACATATGCTTAGACTTGTATGGATTGCAGACTTGTCCGGATTGCCAGACACACTTTGTGTGTTTACACCATCGCGCCGGTATAACCTGCATTCTGCAAACAGGCGGGGGTAAACCCCACCCCTATGAAAAACACGTTATCCATTCCATCATACTATCTTAAATCTGTGCCGGTTTATGAATACAAAAGATATGAAAACTTTTCTTTGCCTGGCTGGTCTTTTGATTTATCTTCTTACTGGATTCATAATTGCTTATATTGTCATTGCCTGTAAAATTTTTCCATGGCCCTTTCATGGAAGTGATTCAGTATATGAGACTTATGGAAGGATAATAATTTATCTCCCTGTGTTTTTTTATTCCGCCGCCTCAATGTTATGGCTTCGTGCAGCCGGCATAAGATTCGATGAAAAGATTAAATTTTACGGTATATCGAGACTTTCTGCCATAGGAATTATTGCATGCTCTGCATATTCGTTTTTTTATTTCTTTACTGTTCCTTTTGAACTAAAAGGCCTTTTTTTTTGGCCTCCTGCGCTCTTCCTCGCTGCAATGAACTCCATGTCTGAAGAGGTGGTCTTCCGTCTTACCCTTATGTCGCTTGTCGAATCGTATACAGGAGCGAAGAAAGCGGCTCTTATCATACAGGCAGCCCTCTACTCGATTCCACACTTTTTCATCGGAGGCCTCTTTTTGGGGATTCTTTCTTTTCTTTTCGGAATTTTCCTCGGAATACTCGTCCAGGCGGACAAGAGTATCATTCCTCCTATTATTTGTCATTTTATTGTCGATTTGCAGGCTGTAGCCTTGCCGCTGTTGATTGTGGTTTAGCTGCTCTTTTTCCTTTCCGGTTTCACAATAAATATATCCTTTTGTTTTAAAAAATTAGATGGTAATATTATCAAGAATTTTCATATCTTTGCTGCCGCTGATTCAGATATAGCTCAAGCTCATATTCCTTCACAATGTGCCGCCTTTTTAAGCAAGGATGGCTGGCGCAGATTTTTCACGGCCTCCTTGACATTTTCCAAAACGTCTGGTTTCAACAAAAGAGGGGGTGAACCATGAGACGACGCATAGACAGAATACTTTGCGCGATTGATCTTTCCCCGGTATCGGTTGATCTAGTGTCGTATGCTGCAAGGATAGCCAGTGAATTCGGTGCTGTCTTGTACATATGCCATATCATTGATCTACCAAC
>CAYVIE010000032.1:0-23588 GCA_964451355.1 uncultured Desulfobacteraceae bacterium | reverse complement strand
TGCCCATACTTCGTTGATCTCGTAAATCTTCATGATTGCCGCTAATCATGAAGATTTATAACTGGTTTTACCGTTATCCAGGCGTGGCCAAATGGTGGGAGCTCGATTACAAATTCACCGTTAATGCCTTGTTCTATATACTTGTCTTCGAAGTTTTCATATATTCTTTTTGCCTCTTTCCATCCTGCAAAATGACGTGGGATCTTTTCCGAGAGCTTGATATGTACCTTGTTTTCCGATGTATTGACAAGGACGGCTGTTGATGCGCTCCGGCATCTGTTCAATACCATAGCGACAGAGGGTGTGCCCGATTCAACCGGCATTGCTTCCTCACCGTAAGGGGAAAACGCAGGGTCGTTGTCTGCCAGGAGTATTAGCCTGTGTATCCCTTTTGCAACCATGTATTCGAAGCTGTTGTGATCCGAAAGCAATCTTTTGATCCTGGAAAAACTGCTTCGGGTTCTTTTTATATCCCTCAACTCTCCGGATTTTTTCATCCGTTCCAGGTCATTGGGAAGTCCTAAAAGATCATTGAAATAGATCGATTTCACATTCCTGCCCATCATGGCAAAGGCAAGGGTATAAAGGCTTATAAACCGTCTTGCTTCGAGCCTGTGATCGGCAAGTGGGGGCAGGGCGTTTCTCGTGGAAGTGCACAACTCATATGGCTCTTTGCCTTCTATGAGTTTACCGGAAAGATACAGAAGCATTTCCCCGTTGATACCTGATCGATCCTCCAGATCAAGTGCATCTGCAATGTCATCAACTGAGCGGATGGTTTCGTTAAGAACATAGTAAGCGGATTCATTCCGTGCGGGGGCAAACAGTCTTTTGACCGCTGTTTTGAGATCGATCTTGAATTCCTTGCATATTATGTTGAATTCATCCTTATCTATTCTGCCTGCAGGAACCGCCTTGTACTTTATTTGCCCCCCGTTTTGCCTCACCACTAAAGCAAGGGCAAGCCTGCTGGCGGGAGACAGCAAGTCAAGGCTTCCGCGGACCGATTTGCCGTCGTGTGTCTCCACAACCGAGAAACGGATGCTATTCTTGGGGATGTCAAATTTTTTTATTTTTCCAGCAGCAGCGAATAGTGGATCAGTCTTTTTCGTGATGAATACGACCGGCATCAGGCAGGGCAGGTGGAAATCATACATCATAGGCGGCGGGGCGTTTTTGTCCGCCATTTGATTAAGAACTGATTCAAACGTGTCGTTTACCTCAAGGTTTGCAACCATCCTGGGAGAGACGGCCTCCATGGACAGGAAAAGTATTTGCATAAGCTTTCTTACCTCGGGCAGACCGAAGCAGGAGGTCTTCCATTTCTTGAAAGCGAAGTTGGCGGCATCGAGCCGCAGCATGTTCAAATCAAGTCCCAGATACCATGAAAAATCGTCTGCAAGAAGCTTCAGTCCTTCGTATGTTTGGGTGTTGAGATCCACCTGGACATGGCTGAACGTGGTCAGGGCAAAAAAAGTTTCGCCGAATATTTCCTTGTCTATCAGGTTGAAATCATGAGCGGTTTTCGTTCCACAAGCTTTGTCGAATCCCACGGCAAAAAGCAGGTCCTCCATTTTATTTATTGTCTTGTTGAATATGTAAGGAGGATTTCGGGTTTCCTGGGTACTGGAAAGTATGAAGATCTTGTCCTTGTCTGCGCGCCCGGTTTCATCGAGGTAGTCTCTGAATCTGACAATATGTGCGTAATCCTCATCGAGCAGCATCTGATCGTTTTTTATTTTTTTGAATATAGACAGGATCCCTGCCAGGGGATAATCGATATTTGTTTTCCGGGCTGCTGCAATGATACGCTCTTTTGGGCTCAACTTTCTGAAGACAGGGTTTGATGGCTCCCGCCTGAAGATGGTAAACAAGGGGAATGGCCTGGGACGGAAAATTTCATCAAAGTCTCCTGCTGCTTTCCTTTCAAGATATTCATCCTCTGAAAAGATGTAGAAGCAGTCTTTCTTTTTATTATCACCGTCAATGTATGCACGGAAACAGGAATGCTCGATATCCACATGGTTTACGACAAAATCGGTCATTGAAAAATTTTCCCTCATGATCCTGGCAAAGAGCTTGTTGTTTCCGAACATTGGATCGATTTCGTTCCGGCATACCTGGGAAAAATAGCCGTCATTGAACCTGTCCTTTGCCACCCGGCAGGCGGGGAGCACATGGAGCCCTCCGGCTTCCGGGAAGAAAAGGCGCATGAACCGTTGAAGGGATGCGAGAGTAGGCGTGTCCGGTTCCTGTATGCTGTCAGGATATGCGATTATGACAGTTTTTTGCATGATGCGCTCAAGGGGGTTGCTGTGGGAAAAACCGAGATCCATTGTCTTGATTTCATCTGGTTTTTCATCCCACACGGTTTTGAGCATCTCGAGCCAGTAGGTGGATATCCCGGAGGCAAGACCCGGATATTCATCTTCCGGGTAGATCTCGTGGAAAATTTCCGTGATCCTTGAACATACCTTTTTATCTAGCGGCTTCCATGCCATTGGGCCTCCTTGTTTTTACAGGTTTGCAATTCACCTGAATTCGTTATTTATACTTAACATATTGGTAATAAACTATTTTTTGTATATATTATCAAAGTTTTTATTTCATATGATCTTTATGGTATAAACTACATCGCGGTATAACGTTTTGTCCCAAAACAGGATCAGCGGCCTGTGCCATGCAAGGCACGGACCTGGTTTCAAGCTTTTCTGACAAAGATAAGGATATCTGGTCATGGCAAAACACAAGGCAAAAAGTTCAAAGGCATCTGCTAAGGGCTCCAAGAAAAGGACTTTGAATCCATGCCCTAAAACTCCCAACTGCGTTAGTTCCAGGAGTACCAACCCGAAAAACTCGGTCGAGCCGTTTATTTTTAATTGCGCTGCTAAGACAGCCATGGCAGTGCTAAAGGAAATTCTGGCCGGCATGCCAGGAACCACGCTGCTTTATTCAGGCGATACCTATATACACGCAGAATGCAAGTCATTGATATTTCGCTTTGTCGATGATCTGGAATTTCTGTTAGACAAGCGTAAAAGACTGATCCATGTCAGATCCGCCTCACGGACAGGTTACTACGATTTTGGCGTAAACCGCCGCAGGGTTGAGTCTATCAGAAAAAAATGGCTTCAGCGCCTAAAAAAGACAAGTTAAATTTTTTAATGCTTTCGCATAATCGGTTCACTCTGAGAATTCTATGCATTGGCAAAGCATTATTTCCGAGGGCACGAATAGTTTAATGCGCTTATTGAAAGGGGCTTTTTTTCATGAAGAAGTTATTAAAAATTTTTATTATCTCAAACGTGGTCTTTTTTGTTGTCTTGGTATTACTTGTTATAGCCCTCAAGACATTTCTGACCCCGGAAAGGGTAAAGAATACCATATTACCCATAGCCCGCCAACAGCTCGGACGGGACATAACCCTGTCAGGAATCGATATTGACATCTTTTCAGGAATTACCTTGAAAGGATTTGAAATAATGGAAAAAGAGGGCAGGGCTGTCTTTGTTTCAGCCAAGGCCGCCTCATTGCATTATGATCTTCTGCCCTTGTTGTGGGGAAAGGTAGTCATTGATACCGTAAGTCTTGATAAACCGGTAATCAGGATCAAACGATACCCCGGGGGGCGGTTTAATTTCAGTGACCTGTTGGAAAGAGAGGGAGCCGGGCCTTCAAGCCAGCGTAATGAAACAGGGCAAAAAGACAGGGCGACTGGTTCCCTGATTTCCCTGACAGTATCGCGGGTTCGGATCAACAATGGTTTGATTGAATTTACCGATTATACCACGAACTCCAAAGAGCCTTTTTCATATACCATCGGTGATATCGAATTGAACGCGTCGGATATCTCCCTTTCCAGATCATTCCCGGTTGATATCTCATTTTATCTTTCAGGTGCACCTGTAAGGGTTTACGGCAAGGTTGATCCTTCCAGAAAGTCTGCAAGCCTTTCGGTAGATTCTAAGGATATCGATGGGGCGGCCCTGGCAAAACCCTTTTCCAAAAAGATACCAGGCAGCATTTCCTCCATGAAAATCGATACAAAAATTCTTGCCGATATAGGCCCAAACAGTCTCAGCTCTTCGGGCCGTATTGAGATCAACGGTATAGACCTAAGTGTTGATGCAATCCCTGAAATGCACGTTGCGGGTGCAAGGATAGGGATAGATTATAACGTGGATCTGTCCTTTCCTGTAGATACAGTCAACATATCAAAGCTTGTACTGGATCTAAACGGTATTCCTTTGCAACTGGAAGGAAAGGTTTTAGATCTGTCCGGCAATAAACAGAGTCTCGACTTTTCGGTTCACATTCCTCATATTCCTGTGCACAAGATCATTGCGGCCGTCCCACCCAAGCTTGTTGAAGGTGTCAGGCCTTTTTCCCTTGATGGGGCCATTGAGTGCCGGGCTAAACTCGGCGGCAGTATAGATGCAGGTCCGGCACTCCTTCAGTTCGGCAATATTAAAATAGATGGCGTCAGCGCTGATTTATCGGGACTGAGGCCTGTGTTGAGCGGAATCGTAAACTACAACCAGGGCGTGTTGACCGCAAAGAACTTGAGCATCGGCATGCATGACAGCGGCACTCTTTTTGTCGATTTTTCGGCCGAACATCTTTTCGACAAACCAGTCATCATTACAGCGGTAATAAAATCTGAAAACCTGGACGTGGATAAACTGCTGGCTTCCATGAAAGAAAAAGACAAGGAGGATAAAGGCGGATCCAAAAAGGCTTCTGAAAAAGAAACAGCGGCATCAGGGCAAGTTACGAAGTCTGTCGGCCCTTATGATATACCTGTCACAGCGCATTGCGATATAGGAATAAAAAGGGTTTATTACAGGGGCATTGAATACAAACCTCTAAAAGCCAGGATAGATCTTGAGAAGAATCGTCTTGTCTTGAAGAATTTTTACACAGGGGTTGATAAAGGAGAAATAGACGGCAATGGCAGCCTTGATCTAAGTGTCCCGGGCCTGGCATACAATTTTTCTCTTATGGCGAGAGAGGTGCCTGTCGAAGCGTTTCTTGCCGCCTTTTCCATCCCTGGCGCTGTGTTGGTCAATGGTATTTCTGATTTCGATGTCAGGCTTGCGGGCAAGGGCGTTTCAGCCGAGGAGATCAAAAAAAATATTTTCTTCGATTCAAAGATAAAACTCAGGGATGCAAAGATTGTGTCACCAGGCATTGTTAACGCTTTCGCAGGGTTTTTCGGCAAAAAGGTTGGCATGGATGATACCTATGAGATCGCATCTCATATCAAGATGGAAAAGGGGAAAGTACATCTTGACAATACGAGTTTTGCAGGACCTGACATAAGGATGTCGCCGGCCGGCAGTATCGGGATCGACGGTACGCTGGATTTCGCCGCAACTCTCCAGGTTTCGCCAAGGCTTACGGCAAAGCTCTCTAAGCTTTCCAGGATCTCCAAGTATTTCGTTGACAAGGATGGCTGGGTCCATCTCCCTGTTCGTGTTTCCGGGACCGTTTTGTGGCCGAGTATTCGGATTGATACCTCCAGGACCTCCGACATATTAAAGGATAAGGCCAGAACTGCCATAGAGAAGAAAATCGAAAAGAGCCTGGAAAAAAGGCTTAAGCCGGGTAAAACTGGTTCAGATGACGACAATTCCAATACAGAGAAAAAGATTATAGAAGATGTTATCAAGGGGTTTTTAGGGCGCTGATCGCTTAAAAGCTTATAAGGACCTTCAATGTCCCCGGACGCAAGGCATGTTCAAAGGCTTCCTGGAATCTTGAAAAAGGATATACCGCCTCGACCAGTTTTCTTAAAAGTGCAGAGTGGGTTTTCAACCAGTCAATCGCCATGCCGATCTCACCGCACCGCGACCCTATGATGCGGATTTCATTGACCACAATGGCGGAGAGATCCAGGCATGATTTATCGCGGGTTGTTGTTTTCTCTACTATCGTACCGCACGGCTTGCAGATATAGATCGCATCCATGATGCCTTGGGATTCCCCGTGGCCTCCACTACGAGATCGAAGTATTCCTTGTATTTTTGGGGTATTGCCTGGTGAGAACTGCCATCACCCCTTGGTATCCTTACGATATCTGTTATAGTACTCACAGCCTTGTTGAGATTTTTTTCATGCCTGCCGAACAGGGTTATTTTCGCATCGCTGAGCATGACAGAAAATACCAACGCACAAAGAAGGCCCATCTTGCCGTCACCCAGGATTGCTATACGTTTGTATGCAGAAATATCTGTCTGAGTTGTTATCCTCAATACCGCGGCGAGTGGTTCTGCAAAGACGGCTGACATGTCGCTCACAGAAGATGGAACTTCATACAGGTTGGCCACCGGGACACGGATATACTGTGCAAAAGCACCGTCACGACCTCGAATACCTATGACCTTTCTTTGCGGGCAATGTCTTGGCCCAAGTGTTTTACAGGTATGGCATTCCATGCATCCGATATTTATATCCGCCACGACCCTGCTTTTGCACAAACCGGGTTCCTTTGGGCATGATACCACTATTCCGGTCCACTCATGGCCCGGGATACCCTTATGGTCAGCATACCCCCTTGCGATTTCCATGTCTGTATTGCAGATACCCGCCATGGTCACCCTGACAAGGGCTTCGTTATCGGCCGGTACAGGCAGGCAAAAAGTCTTGATACAGGGTCTGCCTTTTGAAAAGATGATACCCTGCATGGTTTCCGGAAGTGAGCTGATGCTCTGAGTGGAATCATGTGTTGTCATGAGAAAACTTTCATGGTTTGCAGCAATCACCCCCGTGCATGAAAACAGGGCTGTTTTTCATCCCGGCCCTGGAGAAGTTTTCACGCTAAAGTTCGGCTTTGGGTAATATCGATTTTTCCGGTAAACATACCTTTTTGGGGGACTTGCTGAATCTGCAATAAGCTTGGCTCTGTCCAAACTGTTGTTATTTTAATTTTGACCATTAATACTATTTCATTGAATATGATTCATTTTCCAAATCTATATTAACAGACGTCTGTTAATATAGATTTTATTTTTGAATATGATTCAATGATTATCTCGAAAAAAAGCATTTTTTGCTTTTACCGTAAAGACACCTCCGGAGCCGGGGAGAAAGACAGACCTCTTTTCATGCCGGGGGTGATTTCAACAAATCATGAAAATTTTACGAGACGGGGGAGGGCTTCCCCTCCCCCGTCATTTGAAATGAATTCAAATGGTTCCACCCCCACCCCCGGCCGGGGCTAAACCGCCCTCGGCCGGATGATGGAATCAATAAAAAAGTTTCATGATGAATTAGAAATAGTTAGGAGTTGCCTGTAGCGGTTAGATTGCTCTTTGAACGTTGAAAAAATAAATTTATTGTTGCAGGCAGTTTTCAGGCAGATATTGTTCATTCATTGCCACCTGGTTTTATGGTCTCAGTTTCAAGAAATTTTACTATAATCCTTTCCTTTATATGGAGGCTTTTCTTTGATTACCCGGCAGGGATTTCCTGAAGCAATGGAATTAGATGGGATATCATGCCTGACCAATGAATTGGCGCCTATAACCACATTATCTCCTATCCGCACACCGGGAAGTACAACTGAATTCATGCCTATCCAAACATTATCCCCGATAACAATAGGAGATGATTTTACCCACTTGTCATAATCCTCTATATCATGATTTGCGCTTATCAGCCCCACCCCAGGTCCCATCCGTAAATTATGTCCGATTTTTATACCATTTCTGGCTTGGATATAACAATGCATGCTCATGCCGGGTGCGCTACGGTTTCCAAGGGATATATTTTTGTAATAAAGCACCCTAGAAGTGAAATGAACCGGCCAAGGTACTGGACCGTTTATCCTTAGAATTTTTTGAGGGATAAAATAGTATAAAAGGAAGATATAATGATAACCTTTGGATTTCGGATAAAAGAATCGCAGCCATTTAAACAAATAAGAATATCTGTTCGCTTGTTGAAGAAACCTTTGAACCCTTTGAACCTGGTTGTAATCATTCATTATAATAAACTCCAATTATCAGTAAGCTCATATTTGATTCATCACATTTATTTTTTCAGTATAACAATACGTTAAACGAGTTTTCAACGTTCAATAGATGACGGCTCCGTAAAAAGTCCATCATCCGGCCGAGGGCGGTTTAGCCCTGGCCGGGGGAGGGGAAGCCCTCCCCCGTCTCGGAAAAAAGCAATTTTTGCTTTTTTCCGAGATCATCAATAGATTAACGATTACAACTTTTTTCTATTTCGTTATGATTTTATATAGATATTTTCAATTTGAAAAATAGATAAAATATGATAATCATCATGCATAGTAAACTTTCATGATCAGCACAAATCACCTACGGGCATGAAAAGTAGCATGTCTTTTGCCACAGCCCCAGAGGTATTTTCACGGTAAAGTGAAACTGGAAACTGATTTTGACTGATGCATGCAACCGGATTCTTTTTATAAAGAGAAAAAATACAATAAATGAGGTGTATATGTCTGTAAAAAATGACTACACACTTATGTGGGATCGTTTGAATTTAGATCTTTCGGCCCATGAGGCGTTACTGGCTGTTCTAGGAAAGTTTTATAACGATATTTATCTTTCCCAAGATAACCGTTTACATGGGATGGAGTACCTGGACTTTGTACTCTCAGAAATTCACGGGGCAAGAATCAAGGAACTTCTGGAAGCAAAAGATAGTGGTAAAAAGGTAATAGGTACATTTTGCATATTCGTGCCTGAGGAACTGACTATTGCCGCCGGTGGCATCCAGGTCGGTCTATGCGCAGGCGCTGACGCCGGCACAGAGGCTGCGGAAAAGATCGTTCCGCCGAATACCTGTGCGCTTATAAAGTCATTTATCGGGTTCAAGCTTGCACGCCTTTGTCCTTTTATCGAGTCGTGTGATCTGATTGTTGGTGAGACCACGTGCGATGGCAAGAAAAAGGCATATGAATCTTTTGCTGATTATGTGCCCCTATGGATCATGGAGGTTCCGCAAAAGAAAGATGACGCAGACCGGCGCCTGTGGCGAAGCGAGGTCATGCGTTACAAGGAAAAGCTGGAAGAGATAACAGGAAATCGTATTACCGGCCAGAAGCTTTTTGAAGCCATCAAGACAGTAAACAACAAGAGAAGGGTGCTTGGCCGTCTCAACCGCATAAGAGCATTGGAGCCTTCACCTATATCGGGGCGTGATGCATTGCTTGTGAACCAGATAAGCTTTTATGATGATCCTGTAAGATTCACAAGGCAGGTATCGCTTTTATGCGATGAAATTGAATACGGGGTTAAAAACGGCCGGCAGGTTGTGCCTGCCGGAACCCCGCGTATTTTGTTATCCGGATGCCCCATGGCTGTTCCGAATTGGAAACTGCCGTTTGTGATAGAGGGTTCAGGCGCGGTCGTGGTAGGAGAAGAATCCTGCATAGGAACCAGGAATACACGGGACCTTGTGGATGAGTCTGCATGCGATCCTGACTCGCTTGATTCAATGATAGATGCGCTTTGTGACCGTTATATGAAAATAGATTGCGCCTGCTTCACCCCTAACATACAAAGGCTTGAAAACATAAGGAACCTTGCGCGAACCCTCAAGGTATCAGGGGTTGTCCAGTATATTTTGAAATTCTGCCAGCCTTATGCCATTGAAGCCCTGAAGGTTGAAAGGATGCTCAAAGAAGAGGGGATCCCGGTATTGACCATTGAGACAGACTACAGCACCGATGATATCAGCACCTTGAAAACCCGCGTAGAGGCGTTCGTGGAAATGATTAGCAACAGCGAAACCTGATTCCATGTGATTGTTAGAAACAGGGATCACTTGGCAGCGGGATTTTCTATAATGGTTTCATGATGTGTTACCGGTCCCTTCCAGCATGTCATCTATGGCGCATGCGGCAAGGTATCCATTGTGTATGGCCGCATCAAGCCTTGCCGGTACGTTGGAATCCCCTATAGCGATATAGGGGATTCCAAGCCCTGATACCTCCTTTTGGAGTCTGTTTTCGGGCTGTGATCCAGCAGCTATGACTATGGTGTCGAATTTCAGTTTTGCAGGATTCCCGGATGCATCAACCAGGATTGTTCCATCTTTTTCTATGGCTGTGACCTTAGTGCTGGTCCGGATATCCACGCCCAGACGGGTGAGTCTGTCCATCAGAACCCATCTGGTCGATTTGCCTATATCAAAACCTGCTTTGTCGAGCATTTCAAAAACTGTTACATTTACTGTACCTGCAAACAAAAGTTCCCGGATCCTTTCTGGTGGTTCTGCCTCGTATTCCAGCAGAAACGTTGCAGCCTCAGGAGACAGCGTGCCCTTTGAGGCAAGAAGAAGGGCTGTTTCAAGGCCCACTGCCCCGCCCCCGATTACAGCGACATTTTTACCTGGCCAGGCATTCCTGGAAAGGACGTCCCACGCCGTGACAACGCACGGGGCATCCACCCCAGGGATCGGCGGAATAAGCGGGGAAGCACCGGTTGCCAGTATCAGGTAGTCCGGGGATTGTTTCCTTATAGTTTCCACATCGACACGAACACCGGTATGCAGTTTTACGCCGGTTTCCTTGAGCATGGCGCGGTAATACCTGGTGAACTCCATGAGTTCTCCTTTGCCTGGAGGCGCGGCAGCAATATGAAGCTGCCCGCCGATATCCTCTTTTTCTTCGTAAAGATCGACCAGGTGTCCTATCCGGGCCGAAGTAACTGCAGCTTCAAGGCCGGCCGGCCCTGCACCAACGACCATGATTTTTCGCGGGGCCCTGGCAGGAGTAATACGCCTTTGGGTTTCGTAGCCTGCTTCAGGATTTCCAATGCATTCCACGGGCTTCCCTGAAAAAATATGATCTGTACAGCCCTGATTGCATGCTACGCAAGGCCGGATCAAGTCGTCTCTACCTGCTGCCGCTTTTTTGGGCCAGTCAGGGTCTGCGATCAGAACTCTTCCAAGACACACCATGTCGGCCATGCCGTCTGCAATGATGTGTTCGGCGTCTTTTGGCCGGGCGATCCTGTTGGAAGCCATAACTGGTACGCTTACCGCCTGTTTGATTTCCTTTGCAAGGTATGCAAACCCTGTGCGCGGGAGTTCACGGGGAAGCTGGGGAAGACGTGCTTCGTGCCACCCCCCGGTGACACTGATGGCGTTAACTCCAGCTTCCTGGTATGCTGCTGCGATGATTGGAGTCTCTTTTGATGTATTGCTGCCGGGTACAAAGTCGTTTCCCGCCATCCGGATAGTCACAGGGAAGCCAGGGCCGACCGCTTCGCGCACCTTTTTTATGGTTTCAACAGGGAAGCGCAGCCTGTTTTCAAGGGAGCCGCCATACTCGTCGGTGCGTTTGTTCGTCCTTGGAGAAAGAAACTGGCATAAAAGGTACCCTGCTGAAGCTATGATTTCCACACCGTCGAACCCGGCTTCCTTTGCCCGCATGGCGGCTTTGGCGAATGAATCCTGAACCCGGAATATGTCCTCTTTGGTCATCTCCCTTGGTGTAGTCTTTGAATAGTTGGAAAATACCGCAGATGGAGCTATGGGTTGCTTGCCTGACAAAAGGAAAGGGAATGCATAGGCTCCCGCATGAAAAAGCTGCACCCATGCCCTTGCGCCTTTTTGCCGTATCTCGGATGCAAGGATTTTGAAATCTGGCACAAGGTTATCCTTGTGAAGATGGAGCACGATCGGTCCGGCGGCCACTTCGTCTATGGCTACCGGCCCTACGGTCACTATACCTGCGCCGCCTTCGGCCCTCCGGGCGAAATAGGCCCTGTAGCGGTCATTGATCTTCCCATCGTATGAATAAAGGACACCCAGCGAGGGATAGACGATCCTGTTTTTGATTTCACAGCCATTGATTCTGATGGGGGAAAAGAGGTTCGAATACATTGGCTATTACTCCTTTTTGAACTGGTTGCCGGGAAAAACCATATTTAAAACCATATTTAAAAATAGACTTCATTATTTGAATATTATTCAAAAGTCAAGTGATTATATAAATATTTCCCTGGTTACGTTAGGGTTTTTCCGCATGCCGGATGCGCATATGAAAAACTACCATTCAAATGGCAGGGGAGGGGAAGCCCTTTCCTGTTTCGTTAACATTCACGATTGGTGCTATTCACCCCTATGCATGAAAATATGGCTGTTTTGCACCCCGGCTCCCGAGGTGATTTCACGACCAGGCATTTTTTGCTTTTTTACGAAATCATCAAAGTATAAGATTGTTGAAAAGTGATTTTAATGCGCGCAGGGTATTATGATTAAAATGCCCAGGGCATTAGATGATGCGACAAGCGATACCGGAGAGTTTTTCGGTAGTTGTTGGATATCAGACCATGAGTGACCGACTGAAAATTTATATTTTCAGGTACAAGCGCCATGTTGTTCTGTTCGGGTTTGAACAAATTTTTTGATATGACTCCAATAGGTTGGTTTTGAAAATGAATATACTTGTAACGGATGGAACGAGTTTCAAGACAACAGTTATAGCGAGATATTTAAAAGAGAATTATCCATATATCAAGGTGATGTCGATCACCGGTAAGAGGCTTGGCAAGGTTTTTCACTCAAAATATATTGATTCTCTTGTTCATAGTCCATTTGATCACGAAGATGCGCCCCATTCATATATTGCATGGTTACAAGGTGTTATTCGTCAAAACAAGATCAATCTTCTTATTCCGGTAAACAGCAGGGAAATCGGTTTTTTAATAAAAAACAAATCCGAGATTGCGCCTGTTCTGGATTACATGGGTTCATATGATGATTATAACACCCTGAATAATAAAATGAATTTCATAAAATTATGCGGGGATTTAAATATCAATTGCCCCCGAACCTATACCCCTGATCAAATAGATAAATTAAAAGGCGACACAAGATATGTTTTAAAGCCTATTAAATCATCCGGGGCGAAAGGGGTAAAATATTTCAATGATAAAGAGAAGCTTATTGAATTTTGTGCCAGACATAAAATTGCAGAGGGATATCAAATACAGGAATATTTTGACGGCATCGGTGGAGGGATATCTTTTTTTGCCCGGAATGGCAATATAGTTGAATGGTACGCTCATTCGCGCCTTTTGGAGTTTCCTGTAAACGGCGGATCCAGTACAATGCGTAAATGTTTAAATTTCAGCAAAATAGATGATATTGCAGGTGATGCAGAAAAAATTGCCAGAGCTGTACGTTGGTCTGGATTCTGCATGCTTGAACTTAAATATAACGAGAATGATTATGTATTTATTGAAGCGAATCCAAGAATATGGGGTTCCATCAACCAGGGATTAGTAAGCGGTGTTAATTACTTTGAGCCTTTATTAGGCAAATCCGTTAAAAAGAATGAAAAAACCGACAACATAACTATTAATTCTCCTTTGTATTTATTTTCTTTTATCGGTGAAGTCATGATCGGGAAGGCAAGGATAAGCCGATTCCTTGATCTAAGGAAAAAGGCCATACCAGATATTTCTTTGTTTGATGATCCATTCGCGTATATAGGACAATTTATTAGATGAAAAAAGACAGATTGCTGGTCGTCGATTTAGATAAAACATTGCTGTCTGTTAATTCAATCCGGCTGTTTTTATTATATACTATAAACTTAAAGATTATAATATCTATAATATACAGGTTGCTTGGGATATATGACAAAAATAAATTTGCTGAAATTTTAACATTGCATGCAGAATCGAATATACGAAAAATCGATGTATTTGTCGGAAAATTAAAGAAATATATCAGAAACGATATAATAAGCTTGATAAATGAGTACAAGGGCAAGTCGGGTAAGGTTGTTATTATTTCAGCATCACCGGAAATATATGTTAAAAAAATTGCTCAATCTTTAGGTTTTCAAGGAATCGGTTCGAATTTCGATGATAAAAGGCGTTTTATTCATATGCATGGAGAACAGAAGAAACAGAAAGTCTGTTCCTTGTTTCCAACAGAACAATTTGTATATTGGTTTGCGATTTCTGATCATATTTCCGATAGTCCATTACTCGATATGTTTGAACACTCATTCATGGTGAAGCAGGGGAGAATCATAAAATATGAATAATTTTTTCAGGAAAATAATTTTATATATACAACATGCAAACAACAAATTCGATCCATCAATCGAAGCCGGGAGAAGGGATTTTAAGAATGAGATGATGTATCCGGTGTTTATTGTGGGCGCGCCCCGTACTGGCTCAACCTTGTTATATCAACTGCTTATAAATAGTATGGAATTTTCATATATTTCAAATATTATGGCTTTATTTCCAAATAAGATAAGGTTTCTGGCGACAATAACGTATAAATTTAGAAAAAAAGACTTCAGGTTGAAAAGGAGCAATCATGGATATGTAAGTGGCTTGTTCTCCCCGAATGAAGCAGGCGCAATCCAAAGGAAATGGTTTGAGAATCCACCTGATACCAAAGAGGATATGGAAAAGATAAGAAATACAATCATAAAGATTTCAGAGATTTTTAATGCGCCTTTTCTGAGCAAGAATATGTTGAATAGCGTTAGAATGAAAAATATATACAGAATTTTCCCGGAAGTACGATTCATTTTTTTAAAAAGAAATCCAATATATACAGCGCAATCATTGATTCTTGCCCGAAGAAAATATTGCGGTGACGATGCTGCATGGTGGAGTGTGAAACCCCCGGGGTGGGAGAAGGTTCGAGCGAAAAATCCATATTATCAGGTATTGTGGCAAATCAAGGAAACAGAAAATGTTATAGTTGATTTTTTTGAGAAAAATTCTCTTGATAATTATATATGTATTACGTATGAAGATTTATGCTGTAATACAAAAACTTCTCTAAAAAAAATCGCTGATAAATTAAATCTCAATACCAGGCATAATATGATGATTCCGGAGTTGAGAATTCAGGAGAAAAGAAAGTTAAAAGATCATGAGTGGGAAAATTTAATAGAGAATTATAATATATTATTCGGGCATCAGTCGCTCACATAACCGCTATTAACCTGAATCCGCGGGCATTTTCCTTCACGGATACCGGGTTATTGCCATTCTGATTGTATTGAGAATTTTATTCATTACACAAGAATTACACAAGAATTAAAAAAATCGACTATATTTGAAATCTTTTATTTTATCTATACAGGCTAATTGTAATATCATATTAGAAATGCATACAGAATCATAAAGCTTCTCGGGATAGTGTCATATAGTGGCAAGGAGTTGAGAAGTGCTGAAATCCTACCGGGATATATTTATAAAGCCATGTCCATGAAGAACGACCCGCCAGTTTGTGTGATTCAGCCGAAAAAAGGATGGCAAGTTATAGATTTCCGGGAGCTTGCCGAGTACCGCGATCTTTTTTTCTTTCTTGTCTGGCGTGATATCATGGTGCTTTACAAGCAGACAGTCCTTGGATTTCTCTGGGCCATTATCCGCCCGGTTTTTTCCATGGTGATTTTCTCCGTTGTATTCGGCAAGCTCGCAGGAATCCCCAGTGACAACGTACCTTATCCCATATTTGCATACACGGCCCTGATTCCATGGACATATTTCTCAACCGCGCTGGCCGGATCCACCCAGAGTCTTCTTTCCAATGTCAACATGCTGACAAAAGTCTACTTCCCCCGCCTGATAATACCCATGACTCCGGTGCTGGCTTGCCTGGTCGATTTTGCCATATCTTTCCTGGTCCTGGCTGGGCTTATGGCCTGGTACGGGATAATGCCGAACATGAATATCATCTACCTGCCCATGTTGATAGTATTGATGATGTTGACAGCAGCAGGTATTGGTATGTGGCTTTCTGCTTTGGCTATCCAGTACCGGGATATCAGGCATGCAATGAATTTTCTTATTCAGCTTCTGATGTATGCGGCCCCGGTGGTATGGCCGGTATCCCTGGTTCCAGCTGGTTATCGTATTTTGTATGGGATTTATCCCATGGCAGGTGTTATTGAGGGGTTCAGAGCAGCACTTTTAGGAACCAATCCTATGCCTTGGGACCTTGTTTGTGCTGGTACAGCAAGCGCATTACTGGTTGCGGTAACGGGCGCGTTTTATTTCAAGCGAATGGAGAGAATTTTTGCAGATGTCGCTTAGTTTTCGTGTTTACGGGTCCCGTGCGGCTGCCTTTCCGGTGCCAGGAGCGCGTTTCTTTTTTTATGGGAGGCCTTAATGCGGATACTTCTGACCGGTGGAACCGGTTATATAGGGAGTCACACTTGTGTCGATCTTCTTGAGCACGGGTATGACGTTGTAATTGCTGACAACCTGTCAAACAGTAAAAAGAAGGTATTGTCACGGATCAGCTCAATCACTGGCAAGGAAGTTCATTTCTATCATGTTGATTTACGTGATGCGTCCGGGCTTTTACGTATCTTTGCCACAGAAAAGATCGATGCCGTGATTCACTTTGCGGGCAAAAAGAGCGTGGCCGAGTCGGTAAAGGATCCGATCAGCTATTATGAAAACAATGTGTGCGGGAGCCTTGCTCTTTTTTCCGCTATGACGGCTTTTGATGTAAAAAAGATTATTTTCTCGTCATCTGCAACTGTTTACGGGGAGCCGGAATCGGTTCCCATAAACGAGGAAGCGCCTTTGAAACCGGTCAATCCCTATGGGAAGACCAAGCTCGCAATAGAGGAAATACTTGCGGCCATCCATGGCTCGGATCCGCAATGGCAGGTGGTTATCCTCAGGTACTTCAACCCGGCAGGAGCTCATGAAAGCGCAAAAATAGGAGAGGATCCGGACGGTATCCCAAACAACCTGATGCCATATATTTGCAAGGTTGCTGCTGGTTTATTACCCGGTCTCAGGATCTTCGGTAAAGATTATCCTACCCCTGACGGTACTGGTATCCGTGATTATATTCATGTTATGGACCTGGCACGCGGGCACGTAAAGGCCCTTGATCGCCTCTTTGCAGGTTGCGGCCTGGAGATATACAACCTTGGAACCGGCCGGGGGTATAGTGTGCTTGAAGTTGTAACTGCATTCGAACAAGCCTCGGGAAAAAAGATTCCTTATGAATTTGCTCCCCGCCGGCCCGGCGATGTACCCGAGTGCTTCGCCGACCCTGCCAAGGCTGAAAAACACCTGGAATGGAAAGCTGAAAGGGGGCTTGTGGAAATGTGTGCTGATGCGTGGCGGTGGCAAAAGATGAACATGGATTGATAAATGCCTGCTATTTCAATTGAAGGACTTTATAAGTGCTACAGGATCGGGTTGCTCCAGAAAAGGAGTGAGACTCTGGGCGGCGCCCTTTTCGGATGGCTGAAGTCTCCGGTGGAGAATTACCGGAGGCTCAGGAGCCTTTCCCGGTTCTCTCCCGATGAGGTCGACTTGCAAGCAGCGGTTGATAAAGATGATCTCGTCTGGGCCTTGAAAGATGTATCTTTTACTGTGGAAGAGGGCGAGGTTATCGGCATCATCGGCAGGAACGGCGCCGGAAAGAGCACACTGCTCAAGATACTCTCGAGGATTACCGAGCCGACCGCGGGAAGGGCGGTGATTCGCGGCAGGGTGGCCAGCCTGCTGGAGGTGGGCACGGGCTTTCATCCAGAGTTGACCGGAAGGGAGAATGTTTATCTGAACGGTGTCATACTTGGAATGAAAAAGGCTGAAATCGATAAAAAATTCGATGCCATAGTATCGTTTGCCGAGGTTGAACGATTCCTTGATACACCAGTAAAGCGATATTCTTCAGGTATGACCGTGAGGCTGGCATTCGCTGTGGCGGCGCATCTTGAACCTGAAATTCTCCTGGTTGACGAGGTCCTGGCCGTGGGGGACGCAGTATTCCAGAAAAAGTGCATCGGCAAGATGGGTGAAGTTGCAAAGGGCGGCCGCACTGTCCTTTTTGTAAGCCACAACATGGGGGCTGTCTCCAACTTATGTGATTCCGCCGTATTGCTGGATCAGGGCGAAATTAAAATGAAAGGTAATACCGAAGAGATTATTTCTGCTTACCTGAGCAGCGGATCAGGCCTGGTTTCGAGGGTGGACGCCGAACAAGATGATTTTTCCATGGATTCTTCTTTCCGGTTCATTACAGCCTCATTGCTGGATCCCAACACAGGGAATGAGACCACCCAGGTGACCATCGAAACCGGTGTGGATGTCTTTGTTGTTTATGAAATAGCAAAGGAGATGCAAAGCCTTATTGTGGCGGTGGAATTATGGGATTCAGGCGGTATTTGTATCCTGACAAGTATTGATCTGGATCCCAGGGATGATCCTTATGATGAGCCAAGGCTGCCTGGGCGTTACCACGCCAGATGTCACATACCCGGCTCGTTTTTGAGACCGGGCCGCTACTATGTTACGGTTGGAGCAGCGATTCCGAAGGTATTACGCCTGGGCACTTTCCCGCGCCAGCTTTCCTTCGATGTGCTTGAAACCGGTGATCCTTGCCTCAAGATAGGCCAGGGACGCCGCGGTATAATAGCCCCGGTTCTCGATTGGGATATTCAACGAGAACCGCTTCAATAAACCTGCATGCGTGTGATTTTGATCAACATCTCCGTCATCATGGCATTTTGAGAACAAACTTTTATGATTAACAGTAATCACCTGAAGGCGTTATCACCGTACAGTATGGGGAAAAATATGGATGATTTTTTCCAAATGCCGCCCCCCCATTTCCGGCTGAAGCATATGTTAATGCGTAATATCAGGCGGGTATTGCGCCGTATTCCAGGGATGTCCGGCAAAGAGTTGTATGACCGCTACCTTGGCCTGGATTTCCGGCCACCTGAGCAACGCCGTGAATTTCATTTGAAAAAAAAAGCTCTTGTTTCGTATATAACACATCCTTTTTTTGTAGGACCTGCTGACCCTGCCTTTTTCCGGCACAACAATTACTGGCATGCCCATGCCATCGTCTGGGTGTTAAACAGCCTCGGTTTTGAGGTGGATATAATCGATTACAGAGATGAGCACTTTGTGTTGCGAAAGCATTACGATCTGTTTTTGGGCCATGGCGAGGCGACTTTTATCTCCCTTGCGTCCAGGCTGCCTCCCAGCGCAGTAAAGATCTATTTCGCAACAGGGAATTACTGGAAATACCGCAACCAGGCCATCAACAAAAGATATCACGACCTTCATACCAGAAGGGGAAAGTTGTTTTCTCCTCGCAGGTTGAGTCCTGCGATACAGGAAAATGTTTTAAACATTGCAGACGGCGTGGTCGGAATAGGTTCAACCTTTTGCAAAGAAACGTTTCCCGATCGTTTCAAGGTTTTCATGGTGGATAATACAGTGCTCCCGTATCCTGAGTGGGACCCCACGGCTAAAGACTGGGAGACCGCACGCACTCATTTTCTTTATTTTGGTGGAGACGACAACATCCGTAAGGGGCTGGACCTGCTTTTGGAGGTTTTTCCAGGATTCGGCGACAGAGCGCATCTTTGGATATGCGCATATATTGATGATCCCGAAAAGCAGTGTTATCACTCCGAGCTCCATGAGACCGGCAACATACATCTGATGGGATTCATAACCCCAAGGCAGGAGACTTTTTTCGAGTTGATGAGAAGATGCGGATTCGTGATACTACCGTCTGCAAGCGAAGGCCAACCCCATTCAGTGCTTGAAGGGATGCATTTCGGATTGATCCCCCTGGCGAGCCCGGCCTGCAGCATAGATACCGGCGAGTTCGGCTTTTTGCTTCCCACCTGTGGAATCGAAGAGATACGCGAAACTATCGAGCATTGCCTGAGCCTTGGTCCGGATAAATGTGCCGGCATGGCCATGAAGGCGCGGCGGGAAACATTAGAAAGATATACTCCCACGGCTTTTATTGAGAACCTGACAGACGCATTGAAACAGCTATTGCATGGTTGAGAGATGTTTCGAGTTGATAATTAACGCTATGCTTTCATTAGAAATAAAGATTTCAGGGTAGTGTTTGTTACGGCTTTTTCTGCAAAAAAGGACGAACAATGGATGCGGGTGAAAAAGAGATAAAAGATCTATTTGAATCAGGTTTTTTGCAATCATCTTTTGAGGCCCGCCTTGCCAATTGCGGTCAAACAGAACTGGCCGGGTTGTTCCAGGAGATGTTTCCGAAAGACGATCTCATACTTGAAGCCGGCTCCGGGTCCGGCATATGGGTGGCGTGGTTTTTATTGGAAGGTTGGAAAGCTGTGGGCCTGGAGTGGAGCGCTCTCCTTTGCGTCGAAGCGCAGAAACATGTCCCGGATGGATTATTCGTCTCCGGCGATATGCGCTGCATGCCGTTGGCCACCGGAATCTTTGGCGGCATCGCAGCCCTCGGGTCGGTGGAACATGTGGCTGAGGGACCATCTGCTATATTTTCCGAGTTTCACCGGGTATTAAAAGACGGGGGTATGGCCCTTGTCACTGTTCCTTACAATGGTCCGTTGCGCAGGGTGGCCAGGTTTTTCGGTGGAATTACCGGACTGTTGAAACGGCAGGGATTGATCCGCAGGTTCTTTGGGAAACCTCCTCTTTCCGGGACCTCCTGGCGGGAAGCCCGTGCCGGTACAAACCGAAGGTGGGCAGCCGAGTTCAGGTATACCGGATCAGGCTGGACATTTTACGAGTATCATTTCACGCGATCCCAGATGAAAGAGCTTCTTGAGGCTGCGGGTTTTAGTGTGGTGCATGAAGCAGTCACCCAGCCTGAGGCGGGGGTATATAATACCATAGGGAGCCTGGCAGGCAGCTATGATCATAGAACCGGAAAGGTTACCCTGAATCGTTTCGGCAGGTTCTTGTTGCGTCTTTTGGGGAAAAATTCAGTGGGACATATGCTTTGCTTTATTGTTACCAAAATCCTCGTATCTGGTTTCAAGGAGACTGATTCATGAACCGCCTGATGAGCAAGTGTATTTCCGCTGCCAGGTCAGGATTGACGGATTTAATGCATGTTCTTAGCCGCAATTTCCCCTTGCGCCCCCAGGTATTGAACCTGCTGGCCAATGACATCTGTAACTCGCGCTGCAGGATGTGCAACATCTGGGCCCAGGGTCGGAATCCCGGGCTTGATCCTGAAAACCTTGAAAAGATCCTGCGTGATCCTTTTTTTTCAAAAGTCGCTTACGTGGGCGTAAGCGGTGGTGAACCCACTCTTCGCAGGGATTTGTCCAGAGTTTTCGAGGTGGCTGCCCGGTCACTTCCGAATCTAAGAGGCGCTGGGGTGATCACCAATGCTATCAGAGCCGGCGATGTCATTAAAAGGGTCACAGAGTCTGCACAAGTCTGCTCCAGGGCCGGTATCGAGTTTTCCCTTATGGTTTCCCTGGATGGAATAGGCAGGGTGCATGACCATATCAGGGGCAGAAAGGGAAACTTTGATTCGGCCATGAGGGTGATAAGGCATTTTCAAAAGCAGGCCGGAATCCCTGTAACTGCTGCATGCACCCTTATCAGGGAAAACGCCTGGCATGCTGACGAGCTGCTTGAGTTCTGCATGGATAATGGTATCCGGATTCATTTCAGGGTGGGAGACTTCATTTGTCGCCTTTACAACAAGGATCTCAAGTTTTCCATAAGAAACTTTACACCCCGGGAAAAATACCACCTGGGGCTCTTTTTTTACCGTCTTGAAAGATCCTATGAACCTTCAGCCGCGGTCCGCAGAACGTATGAAAATATTCGGAAGATGCTGCTCGAGGATTCTCCGCGAGTGATGGGGTGCATATTTCAGACCAGGGCGGTCACCCTGGATGCTGGTGGCGGGCTTTTATTTTGCGCTCCAATGTCTCCGGTTATCGGGAACTGTCAAAAGGAGCCGGCAGGGCACCTATATTTCAGAAATATATACGTGCGTGAAAATATAGTAAAAAATAACTGCAGCACGTGTATTCATGACTATCCTGTCTGGATTCCTCCAAGTGTAAGGATCAAAGAGGCAAAAGAGCAGATATGGCGCAGGTTTTTTTCGCTTGATGCAGCCCTTGCCCGCGGACCGATGAAGCGCAAGCCGCAAAGCCGGGGCAGGCCAGCGCAAAGATTCGTGGTCATAGGCTGGTATGGGACAGAAACCGCTGGTGACAAGGCGATACTGTCTGAAGTGATACAGTGGATACGTTCCAGAGCCGGGAAGCCCGAAATCACGGTTGCAAGCCTTTTTCCCGATTACACCCTTCATACCTTGAAGGAATTGGGGTGTGGCGGAATCAAGCTGGTGAGTGTCTATGACGGCAAGCTTTTTGATGCGGTGGATGCGGCAGACGAGGTGATCATTGGCGGCGGTCCCTTGATGCACGTTGAGCCCCTGGGGTATATACTTTCGGTCTTCCAGCGGGCGGCTAAAAGAGATGTGAAGACACGGATTTTCGGATGTGGTATCGGCCCCCTTGACCGCGGCGAAAAGTACCGCTTGGCAGTAGACGAGATCCTGCGCCTGGCTGATGTGATCTGGCTCAGGGACAGGGATTCGGCAGGGTATGCAAAACAGAGGGTAAAAGATAAAGATGTGGATATCAGGGTTATCGATGACCCCGCAGCAGGTTTTGTTGCCAGAGATCTTGCGCGTCGTAACAAGGCCCGAAGCAAGGATACGGCAGGCGGCCTGCATTTGTATCTACGGGAATTGACAATGGAGTATGGCGAGGGAATGGGGGAAGGATCTTTCAAGGCTTACAAGGAACGGTTCGAAGCGGGTCTGGGTGCGATGGTGGGTTTTATTTCTGAGATGACCGGGCTTCAACCGCGCCTTTTTGCAATGCACCATTTCGTGGTGGGAGGGGATGACCGCGTTTTCAACCGTGGTTTTGCCCGCAGGTATTTGACCGGACTGTCTGCCGTGGTCTGCCAGATGCCCATGGGTGTTTCTGATATCCTTTCCAGTATGCAGGATGCCAGACTCTGCATATGCATGAGGTTTCATTCGGTCCTTTTTGCGCAGGAATCCGGGATACCGTTTATCGCGGTTGATTATACCCGAGGCGGAAAGATAGCTGCCTACCTGGATGAAAAAGGTGCTTTGCATAAAATGATTAGCGCGGTTGAGATTGCAGACGGAACATGGAAAAAAAGGGTTGTCGAATTCCTTGAAACAGGCGTGCCATGATCTGGGGCCAGAAAGAAGCGGTACAGGAGAGGAATAAAGGATTGAAAGTAGTACACGTGAGTATAGCCGACTGGGGCGGAGGAGCTGCTGTTGCCGCCTTTCGTCTCCACACCGGTCTTTGTGGCATAGGGATAGATTCCAGCATGGTTGTTGCCGAAAAAAGGCTCAACGATCCTCGGGTACATCTTTTCTCACCTGCTGCATCAGTTTTTGCCCGTGTCGCAAGGCGTATTTTTTATATAATGACGGAGCGCAAAAAAAAGGAATACGCTCTTACAAGACCATCGGGATACGAAGCGTTCAGTCCATGCAGGTCGGGTTTCCGCTACGACCTCGTATCAAGTTTAGGGAGGCCTGATATTGTCAACCTTCACTGGGTGGCGGGGTTCGTTGACTGGCCAACGTTTTTCCGCAGTGTCCCTGGTATCTCCCCGATCGTATGGACACTTCATGACATGAATCCTTTTACGGGGGGGTGTCATTATTCCTTGGGTTGTGACCATTATATCAGGGGCTGCGGTAGATGCCCGCAGCTTGGATCCGGCAAGGCTTCAGACTGGTCATCCATGACTTATTCGCTCAAGGAA
>CAYVIE010000031.1:1123-23839 GCA_964451355.1 uncultured Desulfobacteraceae bacterium | reverse complement strand
CTCGCCTTTTCCGGCTCGCGACGCCTTGCATACAGAGCTTTTTACGAAGCCGTCGGATGTATTTTTGATAGTGTTGAATCTTTTTCTTAGTATTAAAATTTCGATTTTTTACGAGACAGGGGAGGGGAAGGCCTCCCCGGGCTCATGTATTTTCAACAGGGTTGCATCATTTTCTTCAGTATTAACATTTTGTTTTTTTTACGATTACATAATTTATTAAATATACCACAAAGTGGTCATAAACAAAACATTTGACATGGGCCTAAATTAAATATATGAACATATAAGCATATAATAAATTAATCGGCTTTAATGTGATCACACCGCCTGGCCGGGGCGAAAAAAAAACGGCCATGTTTTCATATTCTGGCGTCATTGCTGCTAATCATGAATGTTTTAACGATTACAAAAAGAAATCACAAGAATCCCAGAAACCCATTATAAACAAGGATACACAATGGAAACGTGCAGTACAAAAGTCATCCACCATGAACTTGTGGAAAAAGTAGCCGACTCTATGCCGGAGCCGAAACTTTTAATTGAATTGGCCGAGTTTTTCAAGCTGTTCGGGGATTCGACTCGGATATCAATTTTATACGCCTTGTTGCAAAATGAGCTGTGCGTTTGTGATATCTGTGCGCTTCTCGGGATGCAGCAATCAGCTGTATCACATCAGTTGAGGATCTTGAGGCAAGCCAGAATTGTTCGCAACAGGAGAGAAGGAAGGGTTGTATATTATTCACTGGATGACGATCATATTGCAAGGGTTCTTGAAGTCGGCATGACGCATGTCCGGGAAGATAAACCGAGCAGTTCAGCATAATAACGGAATAACCTTATTATGAATCCTGGATCCGCAGGCTTTTGCCCCTACACCAGATCCGTGAAGGCAACAATGTTAAAAAACGATGAGCAAATGAATCGCCAAAAACATGTCTCATATAACTTCCATGTAAAAAACCTGGACTGCCCGAGTTGTAGCTCAAAGATCGAGGATGCACTCACCCGGTCACCAGCCATAAGTGAGGCCAGGCTTGATCCTGTATCGATGAAACTTTTTGTAAAAGCGATTCCAGGTGAAGATAAAAAAATAAGGGAAATAGTTGCTAAGACAAATCCGCGCGTCGTACTGACAGAGCCCGGTTCAATCTCAAAAGATGAAAAAGAGTTCCAAAAACCTGATTTCTCCGGACTGGTTCTTGTGATCTCTGCATTCCTGGTGGTTTTAGTCTTCGAGTACATGCTTGGAGAATCTTTAGCACCTGAAATTATCTGGGCAATAGCCCTATGTTCATACATGGTTGCCGGGTTTAGTGTTTTGAAGGATGCATGGCTGTCTGTGCGAAGAGGGGACTTGTTTAATGAAAACACTTTGATGAGCATTGCCACTATCGGAGCATTGTTCCTGGGCGCCAAGGCTGAGGCGGTAGGCGTAATGGCCTTTTACAGGGTAGGCGAGTTTTTTCAGGATATTGCCACAGCAAGGGCGGTAAAATCGATCAGGGCCGTTCTGGCTACCAAGCCAGACACAGCCCTGATCATTAAAAAAGGAAAAGAAATTACGGTTCCGGCAGATACGCTGAAACCAGGCGACCTTGTAATCGTAAAGCCTGGAATGAGAATACCGGCTGACGGCCATGTGGTTTCCGGAAGCTCATCGGTGGATACATCTCCTTTGACCGGTGAATCTGTTCCGGTAAAGATAACTCCTGGTAAAAATGTCAGAGCCGGAGAGATCAATCTTTCCGGGGTGTTTCGGTTCATTGTTGAAAAACCCCTTGCAGAATCAATAATGGCGAAAACCATCAGCCTGGTTGAATCAGCTATTGCGAAAAAAGCCAAGACAGAAGCCTTCATAACCAGATTTGCACGAATATACACTCCTTGCGTTCTGTTTTTTTCTGTGGCGGTAGCCATCCTTCCTCCGTTGCTGCTTAGCGGACAGTCGTGGAGCGAATGGCTCTACCGGAGCCTTGTGGTTCTGGTTATCTCATGCCCCTGTGCTCTGGTGCTGAGCATCCCCTTGTCCTATTTTGCCGGTCTTGGCAGGGCCGCAAGGAGCGGGATCCTGATGAAAGGCTCGGTCTTCCTTGACATTTTGGCCAAGGTAAAAACCGTTGTCTTTGACAAGACCGGCACCTTGACCCAAGGTCGTTTCGAGGTTTTGAGCATACATCCTGAAAACAATTACACGGCAGCTGAATTGTTGAGTCTTGCCGCGCATGCAGAACATCATTCATCACATCCCATAGCCGGCGCCATACTATCTGCATATGAAAAAGAAGGGTCGGGCAAGGTCGATTCAGAAAGAATATCGGGATTTGAAACACTTGATGGCGGAATCAGGGTCGAAATCGATTCAATGCCCGTTCTTGTCGGAAATGATGGATTGATGCACAGGTATGAAATTCCCCATGACAGTTGCCTTGTTTCAGGAACTGTTGCACATGTTGCGGTTTCAGGAAAATATGCGGGCTATATCCTTATTGGAGACAAGATCAGGCCAGAATCGAGAAAAGCGGTGGATGCATTGAGAGATCTGGGAGTTGACAGGATAATTATGCTTACCGGAGATAACGATTCAGCGGCGAGCAACGTCGCCCGGACAACTGGTGTCGATATGCACTATGCAGACCTCATGCCGTCTGACAAGGCTGAAATCCTGGAGCGGCTTTTTGAAGAAAACAAGGATGACGAAGCCAAGATTGCATTTGTAGGTGACGGCATAAATGATGCCGCAGCCATTGCCAGGGCCGACGTTGGTATTGCAATGGGTGGAATAGGAAGCGATGCGGCCGTGGAAACCGCAGATGTTGTCCTTGCAACTGATGATCCTTTTAAGACAGCATTGGCTGTCGCAATCGGAAAAAAAACGCACAGAATAGTATACGAAAATATCACTGGAGTTCTTTTTATAAAGCTTCTTGCTATTGCGTTGGGTACAACCGGGGTGCTCGGGATGTGGGGTGCTGTATTTGCGGATGTCGGTGCCGCATTGCTAGCCGTTGTAAATTCCATGAGATTGCTGTCATATAAATACAGCCAGACCAAGTAACCGCGGCTGGCCCGTGTTGAACTGGTGAAATGCCCATTGACATGTCCCTGGATGGCCTTCCATGATTCAACTCTCTGCAAACCATTGAATTTCAGGGGTTCATTCAACATTCAGTGTCTACCAGTTTTGTACACATAATCAATTCATCTGGCCATGTATGATGGACTCGTTAAAAGTCCATCATATATCTCATTTCAAAAACCTTGATTTTTTATTAAGTTTAATTTAACGAAATTAAAATAAAATCTCTACACATCCTGAGAACCACCTTCCCGCAGGAACCGAAACAGATAAGTTGAATATAACTATACGCATTGAATGCATTTGGTGTTAATCTTTGCCGCTTTATTGTTCGCGTCTCCCCACTAAAAAAGTTTGTAAAAGAAAGGAGGTTTATCATGGCTTTGGCAAGGCGTTGCGCACTATTCCTGACACTTGTTTTTTTCGGTGTCATATCTGGTTGTGGCGGCTCGAAAGGCCCGGCCCCGGTAGATCTTTCAAAAATAAAGGCTGATCCGGGTGCTGCTGCCAGGGATTTTATAGCCATCGAGAACCAGGAATTGCTTTCAGGGGTAAAACGGGTATTTATTCCATCCTTCCAGGTTGAATTCATCACTAAAAGCAGCGCGTCCGCCCAGTCGTATAGTAGCTACAAGTACCAGTCGGTCGATGTCTCTTCGAGTTACAGCCTGACCGGGATAGATGATTCTGTTTTCCAGGAGATCACAGACAGGCTTTACAGTAAACTGGTTTCGGATTTCCAGGCCGCCGGGATAGAAGTGGTGCCGATGGATGATCTTTTGGCCATGCCTTCGTATAAGAAAATTGCATCCTTTGGAGAACCATCCCCGTCATTGCAGAAGAGCAGGCTTGAACCCAAGGCCGGTGAATCCCGGATATTTACGCCAAAAGGGATGCCGGTCTACTTTCCTGTCTATGATCCCAAGGCCGGTGTTACAGGACTCTTTTCCCAGATGGGTTCTATTGTCAAGGGTGAAGCACCGGCGAACCTCGAAGCGAAACTAATGTCAGAGCTTGACGCAGCCATGGTAAGAGCACGGATCGTGATAGGTTTCGCAGAATTATCCGGAAGTTCCGGTATAAGTTATGCACAAGTCACAGGTCACATGCGTTTTTCCATTGCTGCAGGCAAATCCCAGGTCGGAATTTACACCTCATATGATTCATGGGAAGGTGGGTTTGGAGAAAACAAAACCACAACCTATAACCTCAACACAGGCAACGTGGCCAAATTTGTAGTTGCAAGGCCCATAATTGCTCCGGATTCATTCGAACGCGAAATCATTGATACGACCGGTACGACTACCAAGATAGCAGAAAGTGCTCTCAACGTGGTTTCTGTGCTCGCTGGATCAGGCACGAGTATCTCAAGGACCTATGATGTTGTGGCAGATCCCGATATTTTCCGGCAAACAGCGGCAACGTATCTCGATGCTTACAATGATATGCTGGCATACAGGATAAACGAAGTATTCAAAAAATAATTATGGATTCACTTGAACCCGCAAGAGCTTATCCATACGCCAGATGCATGAAAGCAACCGGCCGGTAATAGTAAAACTATATCGGCCGGTTGCCGAAAAAAATATGATGTCCGGATCTCAGGTTAATGACAATCAGATATCTATGTGGTTATTATTTCCGGAGGCAGGTGCAATACATGTCGGTCGGGAATAATACATATGAATTTACCTGAAAAAATGGTCTGTTTTTCTCTTTCTACAACCACATCCACTTCCCTTCGCTTTCCCTTTTCCTGGGTGACAAAGGCTTTGGCTATAAGCCTGTCGCCGGTTTTAGCTGGTTTTGAAAAAGTAACATCTGCCTTGTACAAGACAACATATGGATGGTTGACAGCAATCATAGCCGCATGATCAGCTAAACCGAAAATAAATCCTCCATGGACCAGGCCCGAGTTGTCGACAGCCATTGTTGGGTCACAAACGAGTTCAACAACACTTTCCCCTTTATCAATGTGTACGGGTCTACCGCACAAGCCTTGGTTAATCCGTGTATGTGTCTTTATATCTAGCATTTTTCCCTTCCAGAATCATAGGTGATCAATCATTTCTGTTTTTAACGCGCTACCCTGGATATTTTCACGGTAAAATTTGATTTAATAACAGATAGAAACAGGAATTGTCTATGAAAATGAATATGCAAAAAACTTTCATGATAAGCTGCAATCACCCACGAGCATGAAGACAAGGCTGTTTTTCTCCCTGACCTCGGAGGTGTTTTCACGGTAAAATTAAAATATCGCCGGACTGTATTTAAAAAAAAAGTTGCAAGCTGCAATCATGGCGGATAGAAGAAATATGACCAGGTGGTCAGTTTATAATTAAAATCATCTTGTTCAAAACTACAGGAAACAATGGCTTTGTTAAAGCCATCAAACTAATTTCTCAAGGGGAACAAAAAATTGCTGTTACGGGCAGAAAATAATTTGGAGGTTTCTGATAAAGCCCTATTGCCTATAGCCAACAAGGTGCTATCCGGTGAAAGGTTATCTGAAAATGATGCTGTTGTTCTATACCAGAGCAAGGATATACATGCCATCGGGGCAATGGCCAAGATAAAAAGGATGCATCTTCACGGTGAAAAGACTTTTTTTGTGTACAACCGGCACATAAACTATACAAATATTTGTATCAACAGGTGCAGATTCTGCGCATTTTCAAGGGAGCCGGGTAAACCCGGTGGGTTTGTTCTTCAGCCCAAGGATATTGCAGATATACTTTCAAAGGAGCAGAATGCTTCAATCAGCGAAATTCACGTTGTTGGAGGCATCAATCCGGAACTCCCCTTTTCCTATTATTTGGATCTGCTCAGTACCATCCGTGAAATATTGCCTCATGCTGTAATAAAAGCCTTTACAGCGGTGGAGATAGATCATTTAAGCCGGATTTCAGGTCTCGGCCTGAAAGAAACCATCAAACATTTAAAGGATGCGGGGCTTGGCATGGTTCCGGGGGGTGGTGCTGAGGTTCTCACCAAAAGAATCCACGATCGCCTTTTCCCCAATAAGATAGATGCAACACGCTGGCTTGAAGTCGTAAGGGAAATACATCTTTCCGGTTTAACATCCAATGCAACAATGCTCTATGGTCATCTTGAAAATATCCGGGAACGGGTTACCCATCTTTTTTTATTAAGGAATCTGCAGGACGAAACCGGTGGGTTTTCGGCGTTCATTCCTCTTGCTTTTCATCCCAAAAACACAAAGTTATCGGATTTGCCCGGCACAACCGGCTTTGATGATCTGAAAAATATCGCCATATCCAGACTCGTACTTGATAATTTCGATCACATCAAGGCTTATTGGGTCATGCTCGGTGAAAAAACCGCCCAAATCGCCCTTCATTTTGGGGCTGACGATTTTGACGGTACCATTGTAGAAGAAAAAATATCCCATATGGCCGGTGCAACCTCTGCAGTTGGGTTGACTCCGCAAGAAATAATTCGGCTTATCAAGGCCGCTGGTTTCACGCCTGTCTTAAGGGATGCATTCTACAATGAGTTGAAACAATACAAGGATAACAATCCTGTTCAGCCGGGTCAGGAAATAAAATAATAAAATTATGAATTGTTGCCGTTAGAAATGATCAAAAAAATAAAAAGAAAAATAGAATCCGGGGAAAGGATAACATATAAGGAAGGGTTATATTTATTATGCGATGCCGACCTTCTGGAAATAGGTTATCTGGCCGATCTGATTAAGAAAAAAATGCATCCTGAGGGTATTGTCACATATGTGATAGACAGAAATATTAATTATACGAATGTATGCTCTTGCGGATGCAAGTTCTGTGCTTTTTATCGCCCCAAGGACCATCCTGAAAGTTATCTGATCGAGCCGGATCATTTACTACAAAAAATCGAAGAAACAATCGCGGTTGGAGGAACGCAGATACTTCTACAGGGCGGAATGCATCCTGATCTCAGGCTTGATTATTATGTAGCAATGCTTAAAAGCATAAAAAAAGCCTTTCCTCAAATACATGTTCATGGTTTTTCCCCGCCGGAAATCTATTATATCGCAAATATGGAGAATATACCTGTATCCAAGGTTATCGGATTGCTTGTTGAAGCCGGCCTGGACACAATCCCAGGGGGGGGAGCTGAAATATTAGATGATGAAGTTCGAAAAAAGATATCTCCAAATAAATGCAGCGCATCCGCCTGGCTTGATGTAATGAAGAGAGCACACAAACAAGGAATCAGAACAAGTGCGACGATGATGTTCGGTCACATAGAGTCACCTGCCCAACTGGTGGGGCACCTTGATAAGATAAGGAAACTCCAGGACGAAACAGGTGGATTCACAGCTTTTATTTGCTGGACGTTTCAACCGGCAAATACCAGACTTGCCGTGGAACCGGCAACAGGTGCTGATTACCTGAGAGTGCTCGCCTTGTCACGTATTTACCTGGATAACATCGAAAATATCCAAGCCTCATGGGTAACACAGGGAGGGAAAATCGCCCAGATAGCCCTTGCGTTTGGCGCAAATGATTTCGGAAGCACAATGATAGAAGAAAATGTTGTGGCTGCAACAGGGATAAAGTTCCGCCTTCCTGAATCAGAGATAAAACATCTTATCACCAATGCCGGGTTTGTCCCAAAACAGCGCGATTGTTTTTATAATATCCTGAATCCGTGATGGTATATTGGGGAATATGTAATCTTGATGATTAATATACGTGCTCCACTTGTTATACTCAGTTCTGATGAGATCGTGGAAAACGGCTTTATTACTGTCTGTAACGGCATTGTTATGGATGCCGGTAAGGGGAGGGGGGATGCTGGTGCGAATCTTGAAATAGAGCTCGCAGACAGAGTTCTTATGCCAGGTGTTATCAATGCCCACACCCATCTCGAGCTTACCGCCCTCTGGTCCATGACACGGACAGGATGCGGTATGATCCCCTGGATCGAATCCATAATCGCGGCAAGAAGCGCAAAGGCTTCAAATAGTTCCCAGTCCGTGGCCTCGGGACTTTTCGAGCTGAAATCAAAGGGGACCGCGCTGGTCGGGGAGATTTCGTCATATGGAGATCCCACAGCTTTTTTGTCTTTCAAAGATATTGCAGGTATATGGTTTTTTGAGAGCATAAAAGATGAATGCAAATCCCTACCAAGGGATGTATCATTCACAAGTTTGAGGGAAAAGAAAATCTCTTTTGCAGCACACGCACCACATACCACATATCCCGAGACCATCACCAGTACCAAAGAGAAATGCAGGCGGCATGGCGGACTTTTTTCTATTCACGTTGCTGAATCACCGGAAGAGATCGAGTTTATCGATTCAGGAACCGGCTCGTTTGCTTTGTTTTTGAATAAACGCGGAATGGATCCCAAAAGATTTATACATGCAAAAAGCCCTGTAAGACTATTAGACAAACTCGGTGTCTTAGATAGCCATACTTTAGCCGTCCATCTGAACTGGGCGGTGAAATCGGATATAGAGATACTTGCTGCCAGGCATGTACGCATCTGTATATGCCCTAGAAGTAATTATGCCATAACCCAACGACTTCCGGATATTCAAACCATGCTTTCTACAGGGATCAGGCCGGCACTTGGAACAGACAGCCTTGCAAGTGTTTCCAGCCTCGACATTTGGGATGAAATCACTTTTATTACTGATTCCTATAAAACAATTTCACCTGAAATTGTATTTAACATGGCGACAAAATGGGGAGCTGAAGCTCTTGGATTTTCAGAAAGATACGGTCAAATCCGTCCCGGCGCCTCAAGCCGGATAATAAGTATTCGAATGGAGAGCCCCCAAAAAAAGAATATTATAGAAAGGATTACCACCGGTGATTTCGACCGGTCGGACCTTGAATGGATTCCGGATATAATAAGGAAACATCAAGTTGGATCAAGACAGCCGCATTAGAACCGGTAGAATATCATACGTCAATGTAGCACCCGTCTACTTCGGTTTTGATAATGGCATCAATGCCCCGGGCATGGAATTCATAACCGCATCCCCTGGGGTATTAAATAAAATGATGGCAAGGGGTGAACTTGATATAAGCCCGGTATCATCAGCAGCGTACGCCGCGAACTACAACAAATGGCTGATACTCCCGCAGCTTTCAATCTCATGCAGCGGGCCGGTCATGAGCGTTATTTTTGCCAGCTGTTATCCCATGGAAAAGCTGGACGGGAAAAGAATCACTCTGACAGCCGATTCTGCAACGGCTGCAGCATTGTGCAGGATGATTCTCGCTTCCAAAGGAATTTCTCCTGTTTTTGATACCCGAAATATCAGTGATCCAGCAGACGTCTCCATGTCAGACGCGGTCTTGATCATTGGAGATCTCGCCCTGTCTTGTGGTTGGGCAGAAAGGTATCCTTATGTCTGGGATATTGGTGAATTATGGTATAAGCAGACAGGACTGCCGTTTGTCTTTGCACTTTGGTGCGTGACAAAAAGCTATGCAAAAAAGTTCCCGATCCGGGTGCAAAGAGCATTGGACGCATTCCATAAATCCTTGAAAGCCGGATTGGAACATATAAAGGAAATAGAAAAGGGTGCGGCCATGGCCCTTGGAATTTCCCACATGCAGGCAAGAAAATATTACAAGTCACTCGGATACGGATTAGGCGAAAAAGAATTAAACGGCCTTGAGCAATTTTTTGAAGGTCTTTATGAAAACGGATTGATAGAAGAAAGAATAAAAATGGAATTTTGGCCCCAAAATATCAATTAATCTTCAAAAACAGATACCCTGATCGAATTGAAAAAACGTAGCCCCTTTGCCATTGAAAGCAAGGTCAAAATGGATTCAACACCCTTTTCACCCATGTCATAGGTATAATCGTTCACATAAAGCTCAATATGTTTCATCATCACATCTTCATCCATTTCCTGTGCATATTGACGCACAAACTCGAGCACCTTGTCCTGATTCTCCCTACCATATAAAATGCTTTGCCTTATGGTTTTTACAATTTCCGAGCAGGTTTCTTTATCAAAGGTTTCATCCACAACAATCCCCCCAAGAGGAACCGGGAGGCCTGTGGTTTCTTCCCACCATTGCCCGAGATCCATGATACACTCAAGCCCGTAATCCTGGTATGTGAACCTTCCTTCATGTATGACAACCCCGGCATCACAAATACCGGCATTTATCAAAGGCATAATTTTGTCAAACCTTGTAACATCCACCTTGGGCCTGGTACCAAAATATAGACTCAACAGTAGGTGTGCCGTGGTCATTTCACCAGGTATGGCTATTCTGCATGAAAACAGATCTTCATGCCTGAATCCGGGTCTTGAAACAATCATAGGGCCGCAGCCCATACCCATGGCACCCCCGGTTTTGAGAAGTCGATAACCGTAATTTACAATGCCGAGAGTGGCTACAGACACCTTGGAGACATGGAGCTTTTTTTGGGAAACCAGCTTATTCAGAGCTTCAACATCATCCATCACGATTTCGAAATCGAGGCTGGTATCCACGGCGCCTGTGGCAATACCGCAGAATATATATGTATCATTGGGGCAACTGGAAAATCCTAGTCGAATTTTTTTTCTTTCCATGATCATGATGAAATCCTAACAATTAATCATTATGAAATGCCTTGAAATTTTACCAACCAATCGGTCTTTGCAAAAATGGCGGACGCAGCCATATGAAGCATAGATAATGCCCTGCTGATGTCCCACTGTACCTTTCCGTTTTCACCGACGATATTGCTGATACTTCGTATTATGATAATGGGAATTCCAAACTTTCCAGCACATAACGCTGCGGAATAGCTCTCCATATCTTCGGCCACAGGATGATACATGTCAAACAACATACCCGCCCGCTGTTTTGTAGTGGTTACAGTAGCTACGGATACAATTGTTCCGGTTTTCACGGTAACATTCTTTGACAAAATTTTCGCGTCTGCCGAAATGAGATCAAACACCTTGCTTGAAAGACCGGGATCCAGTTTAATCCTGTTTGTCACACTACCCATTTCTTCAGATATAATAGGAGATGGAAGCATTCCGGGATTTTCCCTCCCAAGCTCAGGTGAAACAAGCTCGGTTGCAATGATAATGTCACCTGCCTTTACCCCGGCCCGCGCAAATCCACCAGCAATCCCGAAAAGGATGACAAGGTCCGGTTTTATCGCAAGCAAATCTCTTGCCAGGCTGCAGGCCGCCTCAACCGGACCAACGCCGGTTTCTACCCCGGTAATTCCGGCAGACAGCCGAGATGATTCCTCCTGTAGCTCACTAAATGATAAAGGAGTAATCACTTGAGGAATGCCTGTTGTTATTGCATCCAGCTCCATCCGGGTCGGGGCCGCAGCCATAACCAGGGGGTAGGGCTTGTTGTTTCCCGGCGGCCGCTCAGGCCTATAAGGAGCTAACCCTCCGATCAGATGAGAAATAATGTCAGACATCAATCGCCTGTGCTTTTCACTGTCCGCACGGCCAAACCCTAATCCGCCGTCTATACCATCTATCTGAATCGCTTGTAAAAACCTGTCCATTACAGCATCGGTTATGAAGGCGGCTATCTTTGGATTCACATCACGCTTCAGTTCATTGTTTTCCATAGCATCATGGATCAATGATGCAAGAAAATCTATGCTCTTTTTTCTCAAAGCAACAACGAGTTTCTTTTGCATGGGTATATCAGAATCGTATAAAAGACGCAGGTAAAGCTTAAAAAGAACCGGATGCCTTTTAACAAAATCAACACCTGTTTCAAGGATTAACTGCAGTCGCTTTTCAATAGGGAGTCCCCGGGAGTTACTCATTACTCCTTTTAGTTCTTCCTTTACCCGTTTCAGGGTGATGTCGAATATATACAGAAAGAGTCCTGATTTATTTCCGAAATAATTGAATATCGAACCCTTTGCTATATTGAGCTTTCTGACTATGGCATTGATGCTGGCGCCTTGGTATCCTTTTTTACCGAATTCTTCGGTCGCAGCGCGTATAATCCGATCCTGTTTTTCCAATGGAAGATTTTCAAAAGTCATTGAAGTTCTGGACATGGTTCCCTTCACAAGCTAACAATATTGATGGACTCGTAAAAAATCGAATTTTTGATACTAAGAAAAAGATTCAACACTATCAAAAATACATGCGACGGCTTCGTAAAAAGCTCTGTATGCAAGGCGTCGCGAGCCGGAAAAGGCGAGGCGTACTAAAAGTACGGCAAGCCGCTTTCCGGCGAAGCGCAACGCAGCAGACGGACTTTTTACGGAGCCGTCAATATTAAACATTTCATACTTTATAGCCTGAACCCAAAGATATACTTTACTGGCCAATGTCTTTTTTATATATTTTTCAAAATCATTATCAGAAATGGCTCCGCCCCCGGCCGGGGCTAAAGCGCCGCCGGACGGATGATCTAGTTGTGAAAAGTCAAAATTCTTAACAATTAAGCCGCTCTTCAGGGCGTTTTCCCATACGCCATATGCTTTATGGCAAACCGGTGCTTAACAGACGAATGCATTTTTATTCAGGATGTAATATTGTGGCTGTTTTCATATCAGATTGTTTTAAACATTAATCATATACAGGAATATATAGGAAAATTGAATCGAATAAATATAAAATCTTTCCGGCCCCAAATACATACATGCGGACGCAGTGACAGGATCACAAAACAAATGATTGAAGAATTCGAGAAAAATTTCTCCGGGGTCAAGCTGTTAATCGATAACAGTCCTGGTAATGGCAAAATTCCTGCAATAACAATCACGAATAATATTTCACTCTCTTTTATTCCTGAAAGAAGATACCTGGAACCGATCATAAATGTTATGGCCGGCATTCGGATACTTCCGGAGAACCTGCGGCAAAAATTGAAGGGCCAAAAGGAGCTTGTTACGGAAATCATTCTTTTCATATCCAGGGGATGCCCTTATTGCCTTGGTATGATTGAAAAAACCGCAATGCTGGCTTTTGCGTTTTCATCCATAAGCTTACGGATAATAGATGCCTCGCTATTTCCTGAAATTGTGGATTCCTACAACATAAAATCGGTTCCTGCCGTATCGATAAATGACGTTATCATGCAAGGAGACCAAAAAACAGAAGATCTTGTTGAAGCTCTTTTATCAGATAATAACGAACTTCATTCAAAATTAGTCATGAAAGATCTTATTTATTCCGGAAATGCTGAACAAGCTGCCAGATTGATTCTTGAAAAATATGACCATGGCCTTGCATTATCTAATATGTTGTGTGATGAGAAATGGCCAAACAGGCTTGGCGCTATGGTAACAATGGAATACCTTGCCGATATTGATGTAAAATGTGCGGAATCGATACTTCTTACTTCATGGGAAAAATTTGATGAAATCAACGATCAGGTTAAAGGAGATCTCATTCATGTAGCAGGCATGATAGGGACCGAGAGTTTGAAAAAACGATTAACTGAGGTAACTTCCGGGGATTATGCAGCAGGGGTGAAAGCCGTGGCATCTGAAGTTTTAGCCCTGTTTCAATAATGATGGACTGTGTTGAACGCAAGGAACCTTCAAGATAAAAAGGAATTTAATATGGCTAAAAAGGCCCTGATAACAGGAATCACCGGTCAGGATGGCGCGTATCTGGCGGAGCTTTTATTGGAAAAGGGGTACAGCGAAGTTCACGGGATAAAGCGAAGGGCATCCTTGTTCAATACACAGCGTGTCGATCACCTCTATCAGGATCCACATGAAGAAAACAGAAAGTTTATTCTCCATTATGGAGATCTTACTGATGCAACTAATCTGATAAGGATTGTCCAGGAGGTTCAACCAGATGAAATCTACAATCTCGCAGCGCAAAGCCATGTAAAAGTATCTTTTGAATCTGCAGAGTATACAGGAAATGCCGACGCCCTGGGGGCGCTAAGACTGCTGGAAGCTGTGAGAATACTTGGAATGGAAGACAAGGTGAGGTTTTACCAGGCATCAACGTCTGAATTGTTCGGAAAAGTTCGCCAGACACCTCAAAACGAACAAACTCCTTTTTACCCGCGTTCTCCTTATGCTTGCGCAAAGCTATATGCTTACTGGATTACCGTCAATTACCGTGAAGCTTATAATATTTTTGCCTGCAATGGTATACTCTTCAACCATGAATCCCCTTTGAGAGGAGAAACTTTTGTTACAAGGAAAATAACCATGGCCGCTGCAAGAATTGCCATGGGAATACAAGACAGGCTCTACCTGGGCAACCTTGACGCAAAACGCGACTGGGGCCATGCAAAAGATTTTGTTTACGCGCAATGGTTGATTCTCCAGCAAGACAGACCCGATGATTATGTAATTGCAACCGGAAAACAACATTCTGTCAGAGAATTTTGTGAAAAGGCCTTTTCCAAAGTTGGTATACAAATTGCATGGAAAGGGGAGGGGATAGAGGAAAAAGGCGTCGTAGATACAATCGATTGCGATGCATATTTGCTTAAAAAGGCAAAATATCCCCATAGGCTTGAACGCCTTTCACCAGGAGAGACGGTTGTAGCCGTTGATCCGAGGTATTTCCGTCCCACAGAGGTTGAAACATTGCTTGGTGATCCGGCCAAAGCAAGAAAGAATCTGGGCTGGGAGCCCAAGATCAGCCTGGATGAAATGATCGAAGAAATGGTTGAAAATGATCTGAAAGGGGCAATCCGGGAGAGTATTCTTGACAGAAACGGGTATGGGCTACCTTCTAGTTGCGAGACTCATCTGTGATGCAAATGATTCAGCTCTCAAAAATACGTGCGGCGGCTTTGTAATAGGTTATTGTCCCGGATGACGGACTTGGCCGTGTAACACAAGTCAAATATTATTTAACCATGAAACAGAAATAATGGACATCAGTCGATGATAGACTCCAGATCGAAGATATATGTAGCAGGCCATAGGGGACTTGTGGGATCTGCCATAACTTATAAACTGATTGAAAACGGCTTTACAAATCTCATCCTGAAAACACACAAGGAACTGGACCTGACCTGCCAGAAAGAAGTCAATGATTTTTTTGCCGGTCAAAGGCCTGACTACGTCATACTCGCAGCCGCAAAGGTCGGTGGAATCGCTGCAAATGATACATTCCCGGCCGAATTCATTTACGAAAATATAGAAATCCAATCGCACGTTATCCATGCTTCGTGGAATACAGGCGTGAAAAGACTTATTTTTCTGGGATCATCATGCATTTACCCAAGGCTCGCTCCTCAGCCGCTGAAGGAGGAATACCTTTTGACCGGTCCCCTTGAGCCCACCAATGAGCCTTACGCCGTAGCAAAAATCGCTGGAATAAAAATGTGTGAGGCATACAACAGGCAATACAACACGCGATTTTTCGCTCTCATGCCTACTAATCTATATGGTCCCAATGATAATTTCGACCCGTACACAAGTCATGTCATACCTGCATTGATCAGAAAAATACATGATGCAAAAACATCCGGCTCAAAAAAAGTGGTGTTGTGGGGGACTGGTAAGCCACGCAGGGAATTTTTGCATGTTCACGATATGGCACAAGCCGCGATTTTTATTTTAAACCTTGATGATGAGAAATTTGACCAGCTGATTTCAGAATATAGGCCCCCCCTGATAAATATAGGATGTGGTCATGATATCTCTATTGAAGATCTGGCAAATATGATAAAGGATATAGTTGGATTCAATGGTGAAATCGTATTCGACCCATCCATGCCCGATGGGACCCCGCGCAAACTTTTAGATATCAGCAAAATAACAAAACTCGGCTGGAAGCCTAAGATTCCATTGGAACAAGGAATTAAAGAGACATACGAATGGTGCCTTGAAAATAATATATTCTGATACTTCCTTTCCCGGAAAGACAAAACAGGCTGGAATCGTTTTGAATCTTAAAAAACCAGCAATTAAATCCCCACCTTGTAACCTTTCGGATCGCAACTCAGTATGACAAGAAAAGAAAAAGCCAACCACCAGCAGAAAATAAGCAAACATGATTTTCCTCCCTGGTCGGAAACAGGTCCTGTTGTATATGATCTTGGAGTTCAGTTTGTAATACGCATTGTCCTTGCGGTGATAACAACCATATATTTCTGCTTTATGCCGGCTCCGCCTCTTTTTTTAAAAATAAGGCATGTTATCCTTCTCGCCTTGATATATGCGACATTTCATTTGTTATGGTTCATTTATTTCAAACGCCAGGAAATAAGCAATATAGGGATCAGAATCGCGAATCTCATGGATCTTGTCTGTGCGGGATTTACTATTCTGTTCGATCCATACTCACATCCTGTAGGATTGGTGCTTCTCCTGATTGCTGTTATTGGAAATGGAATCCAGCATGGCCTGAAATACTTTAAACGGACAGGGATTTATTCCCTTTTAATCCTTATTGTAGTCACATGGATACGCAGCTATGTCTTATTATATCCACCCTCATATGGATACATTTTTTATACACTGTACCTGTCAACATGCGCGGTCTATGTTTTTATTCTTATTCACCGAATAGATGAATTGAAAAATCGCGCAGAATCATTGGCTCAAACAGATGAACTCACCGGGCTTTTAAACCGTAGGGCTTTTTTGCACTCGGCAAACTATATGTTGAATGTCGCCAGAAGAACAGGTATGCCCGTGGTGTTTGCCATTGCCGACCTTGATGATTTTAAACAGGTAAATGATAGCCACGGTCATCACATCGGGGATGTGGTTTTGAAAAAACTCGGCGAGATGATAAGAGAAAATTTCCGGCAAAGCGATCTTGCGGCCCGGTTCGGAGGTGACGAGTTTATTTTCCTGTTTGCAAACAGCAATCCCAAAGATATTGAAAAAAAGATAGAGACGATTTCAGACCTTTTCAAAAGATGGTGCGCATCATATGGGATTTCAACAGGTATTTCATGGGGCACTGCGTCATACGATCCTTCATCTGAACCGGATCCTACGGATCTGATCGTAAAAGCTGATCAACTTTTATACAAACATAAAAAGAAAAAACAACAGGGCCGCCAATAATTCTGAATTATTGTCGGCCCTGGTTTTATTAAATTGGCTGTGTTACCTGAAGCAGAAAACTTATTCTTTTTCTTTTTTTGCTTCCTCTATCACCTTTTGTGCTATCTGGGCGGGAACCTCATCATAATGGGAAAATTTCATTGAAAATACGCCCCGGCCACCGGTCATTGAATGGAGATCAGGCGCGTATGTCAGTACTTCCGCCATTGGCACAAGAGCTCTTACAACCTGATTTTTACCCTTTGAATCCATTCCAAGTACTCGTCCCCGCCTGCTGTTCAAGTCTCCCATTATATCCCCCATACATTCCTCTGGAGTTATAACCTCAAGTTCCATGATGGGTTCAAGCAGGACAGGATTAGCCTGTTCCATTGCCTTTTTGAAGGCCAAAGATGCGGCGATTTTAAACGCCATTTCAGAGGAATCGACAGCATGATATGAACCGTCCACAACCGTGGCGCGGAAATCAATACAAGGGTATCCTGCCAGATACCCTTTCTGAGCGGCTTCTATGATTCCTTTTTCAACAGCCGGTATATATTGCTTTGGGATCACGCCCCCGACTATCTTATCGACAAACTCAAAACCCTTGCCCCTTTCCATGGGTTCAAACTCGACCCAACAATCACCATACTGTCCATGACCGCCAGTCTGTTTTTTGTGCCTGCCTTGTACCTTTACCTTCTTTTTGATGGTTTCTTTATAGGGTACTTTGGGCACGGTAAGGACAACCTCAACATTATATTTTCGCTTTAGTCTTTCAACTGCGGTTTCAATATGAACCTGGCCCATTCCTGTGATCAGGGTCTGGCTTGTCTCCTCGTTTCTTTCAACCTTGAGGCCGGGATCTTCCTCAATGAGGCGGGCCAGACCGGAAAAAATCTTTTCTTCATCGCCTTTCGCCTTGGGGGCTATGGCGAAGGTCACAGACCCGGGCATGGGTTCAGAAGCCTTGTAGATTATAGGGTGGTCCGGATCACACAATGTATCACCCGTAACAGTCTCTTTCAATTTTGCAACCGCCGCTATATCACCGGGGCCGGCACCGCCAAAAGGCTTCTGTTCCTTCCCGCGTATCTGTAACAATTGATTGTATCGTTCTTTTAAATCTTTGGTGCTGTTGTAAAAAACTCCATCAGGCCCGAGAGTACCAGACAGAACCTTGAATATAGTGAGTCTTCCCGCGTATGGATCTGCGATTGTTTTGACGACCAGTGCTGAAAACGGTTCATCGGGTGAGCATGCCCGTTTTATTTCGTCTCCTGTTTTTGGGTCAGTCCCTTTGTACGGACCGCGATCCAAAGGTGACGGGCAGGCATCAACAACAAGATTGCACAAAAGATCTACACCTATGTTTTTTGTACTAGATCCGCAAACTACGGGAACAAAAAGTCTTTCTGCTATACCTTTACGCAGGGCTCCAAGAAGCTCCTGGGCCGTCAGTTCCTCGCCTTCCAGGTATTTTTCAACCAGGGAATCGTCTGCTTCAGCTATGTTTTCGATCAGGTTCTCACGAAGCGATGCGACCTCGTCTGCAAGGTCTGAAGGAATATCAGAGGGCTTGGCCTTTCCATTGCTGTAAATATAGGCCCGGTTGCTTAACAGATCTACAATTCCTGAAAAATCAGCCTCTTTACCGATGGGCAACTGGAGTTGAATCAGTTTGGTTGAAAACACCTCCGCCGCATCATTAAAAGCTTTGGCAAAATCAGCCCTTTCGCGGTCGATCTTGCTTATGAATATAAGTCGGGGCAAGTCGTCTTCATCTGCAAATTCCCATGCTTTTTCTGTCTGGACCTTTACCCCGTCAATGGCGTCAATAACTACCACAGCAGTATCGGCCGCTTGAAGGCATAGCTTGGTATCACAAAAGAAATTCTGGTCTCCCGGGGTGTCGATAATGTTCACTGTATGCTTGTTCCACGAAAACTGGTGAAAGGCCGTTGAGATACTGCTCATACGCTTTATCTCTTCGGGCTCAAAGTCCATTGCCGTGTTCCCTTCCTCGACCTTTCCAATACGGTTTGTGACGCCCGCGTTGTAAAGCATAATCTCGGCAAGGGTTGTCTTACCGGAACCGCCGTGTCCGATCAATGCGATGTTTCTGAGTTTTTCAGTCATCTTATGTTTCGACTCCTCTCTGGTTTACATCCGCCATACCGGCAATTTACTGTTAAACAACAAATCAAGCGTCCCCATAAGCTAATAAAATATTCATGCTATTAAACCCTCTTGTTTGCTGCCACTTTGATTCCAAGTCAGGTTTATACAGTTTATACATATAAAGCATTTATCGTTGGGATTTTTTCTATTGCAGCCTATCTTAAATAATTTGATTTTTTTATCGATAGAATAAGGAAAAATCAACGGTAAACTTTCATAACCAGGCAGGAAAGAACAAGAAAAATAAATGAACAAGTTTACAGTAGCGAAGAAATGCTACTATAAATCTGTTTTATTGACAACCGGCATTCGGGATAACTCTCGCAGATCCAGGGGAGTATTAACGGACACCAAACAGAACAAAAAACTCTTTGTTGCCCTTGGGACCAAGGATAGGGGACGCAGTGACACCCCTGAAAATCAGCCCGGCATCAGTAAAATACCGCACCAGGTCCTCGATAACCTTTTCATGTTTCAGGGGATCCCTCACAACCCCTCCCTTGCCGACTTCTCCCTTACCCACCTCGAACTGGGGTTTTACAAGCGGTAGGATCAATCCACCTGGTTTTACAAAATTCATGACCACAGGGACAACGAGCCTGAGAGAAATAAATGAAACGTCGATGACAGCCAGGTCAAAAAAGACTGGAATTTCATTTCTGGTAATGTATCTTATATTAGTACGTTCAAATAAAACTACACGAGGATCGTTTCTGAGCCTGAGATCAAACTGACCGTAACCCACATCAACGGCATAAACCTTTTCTGCATTGTTTTGAAGTAAGCAGTCAGTAAATCCCCCTGTAGATGCTCCCGCGTCTAAACAGGTCATCCCGGCCGGGTTAATCCGGAAATATCCCAAGGCGTGTTCAAGCTTGATCCCGCCACGGCTTACATAGGGTATCTCCGTGCCTTTCAAATCTATTTGGGCATCCTTTGCCACAAGCGTTCCGGGCTTGTCGGTACGATTCGAGTCGACTATTACTCTTCCAGCCATAATCATGGACTGGGCCCGCTGGCGGCTTTTGGCTATTCCCCGCAGAACCAGGAGACGGTCAAGTCTGATTTTTTCTTTCTTTTTCATGAAAAAAACTCAAAACAGCCTTAATTACAGCATTCTCGTCAAGGCCATATTTTTGCCTGAGAAGAGCCTGAGGGCCATGCGGTATGAACTTGTCGGGTATACCAAGGCGTACTACTGAAAACGAGGTTATGCCATTGTCTACCAGTGACTCGACAACAGCACTGCCAAAGCCTCCGGAAAGGACGTTTTCTTCGATCGTAACCAGCTTTCCGGTCTTACGGACAAGCCGGGAAATGGTATTGGAATCAATCGGTTTCACGAACCTGGCGTTTATCACGCAAGTACTGATCCCATACTCCCTGAGTAATCTTTTCCCCGCGGATACAGCCACCTGGACCATGTTGCCGATAGCTGCAATCACAACCTGATCTCCTTCCATGACAACCTCTGATTCCCCGATGGGTATGGGGGTGACTGCTTCTGAAAGTCTGACACCTGTTCCTTCCCCTCTGGGATACCTCACAGCCACAGGACCGGGGTGATCAATCGCAGTATATAGCATTCTTCGCAGTTCATCTTCATTTGATGGTGCCATGACAATCATGTTCGGCATTGATCGAAGATATGAAAGATCAAACAGGCCATGATGAGTAGGGCCATCTTCTCCAACAATACCACCTCTGTCCAAAGCGAATACGACATTAAGGTTGTCTAAACATACATCATGAAGGATCTGGTCATATGCTCTTTGCAGGAAAGTGGAATATATGGCCACCACGGGCTTGAAGCCTTCAGCGGCTAACCCGGCTGCAAAAGTAACTCCATGCGGTTCGGCAATCCCGACATCGAAAAATCGTTGGGGGAAAATTTTTGAAAATTCAACAAGCCCGGTACCTTCGGGCATGGCCGCCGTAACAGCAACAATCTTGGGATCATTTTGCGCAAGATCTATCATGGTACGGCCAAATATTTCTGTATATGTGGGAACGCTTTTCTTTTCTGATGGTTTTCCCGTTTCAACAAAAAAGGATCCAACACCATGAAAATAGACTGGATTTTTTTCTGCAGGAGGATAACCCTTGCCTTTGGTTGTGGAGACATGCAGCAAAACCGGATCATGCAAGGATTTAATATTTTCCAGGATATCAATAAGTTGATCAAGACGGTGTCCTTTAATGGGCCCGAAATAATCAAAATCAAAAGCCTCGAACAACATGCCAGGGGTCACAAAAGCCTTGAACGATTCCTCGGCTCTTTTTGCAAAATAATACGCATCTGATCCTATTCCGGGGAGTGATTTCAAAAGTTCGCCGATTTCGTGGCGGAGGTCCTGGAGATACTTTGCTGAAAAGGTACGGCTCAAAAGCGATGAAAGCGCACCAACGTTTGGAGCAATGGACATTTCATTATCATTTAATATGACGATCAGATCCTTGTGCAGGTCCCCGGCTTGATTCAACGCCTCATAAGCCAGACCAGCAGTCATGGAGCCATCACCGATGATTGCGATTACCTTTGAATCATCTTTTTTCATCTCCTTGGCACAGGCTATTCCAAGACCAGCCGATATCGACGTAGAACTATGCCCGGTGGAGAAAGCATCATAAGGACTTTCACTCCTTTTCGGGAACCCGGATATTCCACCATACTGCCTTAACGTATGAAATTTATCGGCACGTCCGGTAAGAAGCTTGTGGGTATAAGATTGATGCCCAACATCCCAGATTATGGTATCCTTGGGGGCATCAAATACATAGTGGACAGCTATGGTCAATTCCACAACACCAAGATTAGACGCAAGATGCCCGCCGTTTTTGGAAACCACATCGACGATCATCTTGCGGATCTCCCGTGCCAGACGAGGCAAATCCTTTCTGGGGATTTTTTTCAAATCCGCCGGAGATTTTATATGTTCAAGGATTCCCAAAGCAAATTGACTCCTTTGATTTGTTATGGGTGCCTGGAAAATACTATCCTGTATCCAAAAGCGTTTTCCCCTATGCCGGATATCTGAAGATAACCATTCATAATAACAAAATATATCGGATGTTGCCGATATTTATCTGTCACGCACAAGAATATACCGGGCTATTTCTGCCAGCGGATCTGCCTTGCTACCAAAAAGATCGATTGCCTGCAAGGCATTATCAATAAGTTCACCTGCATATTCCCTGGAACGTTCAAGGCCGATCAGGGTAGGGTAGGTTGACTTATGACGTTTTGCGTCTGTGCCAGTGGCTTTTCCCATTTTATCGGGATCACCCGTGATATTAAGGATATCATCTGTTACCTGGAAGGCGAGTCCAATTCCCCTGCCATAAATACGTAAAGCTTCTATCTCTTCGGAACTACCTCCGGCCAGCTTTCCCCCGGTGACAAGAGAAGCTTCTATCAAGGCACCAGTCTTTCTCGCATGTAACAGCCTTAATTCTTCTATCCCTACAGGCTCTTTCTCGGCCGCCATATCCATAACCTGACCCGCGAT
>CAYVIE010000031.1:0-1113 GCA_964451355.1 uncultured Desulfobacteraceae bacterium | reverse complement strand
TCCCGCGGCAACCGGCAGCTCTTGCAATAATCCTTATGACTTCCAGTCTGGTGCTTAAGGAAATACTGTTGTCGGGCACTCCATCGTTTGCCATCACCTCAAAGGCGAGGGTCAAAAGAGCGTCTCCTGCCAATATGGCGGTTGCCTCATCATATTCGACATGGCATGTTGGCTTACCCCGGCGCAAAATATCGTTATCCATGGCGGGTAAATCATCGTGGATAAGGGAATAAGTATGGATCATTTCGATAGCACAAGCAATATCTATGGAAAAGTCGCTTTTTCCACAAACCGCTTCGGATGCGGCAAGGCACAAAATGGGCCTTATCCGCTTGCCGCCACCCAAGAGTGCATATTTGACGGCATTATAAATGCGCTTTTCAACATTACAACAAGATATAAGGTCATAGAGCCGATCGTTTATTATTTTTCTGTGCTGCGCCAGGTAATTGTTCAGATCAAATTTATGCGGCATATTAATCCATCCTTGAAAGCGTTAATGCAAGGGGATTATTTAGAGGAATCCGGGGAAAAAGGGGAGGGGACCAAGTTACCCTCACTTTCTTGTGTCAACAGGTTTATCCTTTTTTCGGTCTCATCAAGTTTTTGCATACAATATTTCGAAAGCTTCATCCCTTCTTCAAACTTGGCAATCGCTTCTTCAAGGAGCAAATCTCCCTTTTCCATTGATTCAACAATCATTTCAAGCTGATGCAACGCTTCTTCAAAGCTCAACTCTTTTTTTTTCTTGGCCATTTTGTCATTCCTTTCCTGGAAATCTTTTGCCATGCACCAGGCAATCAAGCATTCCCTTTGCAAGTATGATCTCGACTCTTTTGCCGATCCCGATGGTTGAAGAGTCGGTAATAACAGACTTGTCGCCGGGGTCACGTGTGATACTGTAACCCCTTTTCAAAACAGCTTCAGGGTCAAAGGCTACAAGTTTTTCTGATATCCTCTGATACATATTGGCCTTGTTGTTATAAATCAGTCTTGCAGCCATGATAAGCTTTGAGTTTAACTCGTTACAGTATTTTTTCTGCTCGTTGACCAACTTTATTGGATTCATAAGAAACAACCTGTAGGAGACAAACTCAAGCTTCTTTTTTGAAT
>CAYVIE010000030.1:0-24019 GCA_964451355.1 uncultured Desulfobacteraceae bacterium | reverse complement strand
TGCAGGATATGAGGCACGGCATTGAAGAGATAAAAAACAAAGTATCAAACATAAAGCACAGGCCAAGGATTTTTTTCCAGGTTGGGATCTCTCCTATCATTTCTGCAGGGAGAAATACCTTTATTGATGAACTGATTGAACTTGCAGGCGGTATCAATGTAGTGGGTGATATGGAAGGATATCCAAGGTTTTCAGCGGAAGAGGTTATAGCCTTGTCGCCGGATTTCATACTTGTCGCGACAATGGATGTTGGAGGTGGTTTCAAAAATGCCAGGAGCTTCTGGAAAAGGTTTCCGATGATACCTGCGGCTGCAAACAATCGAGTATTTCTTGTTCCATCAGATCTGGTAAACCGTCCTTCGCCGCGTTTAGTGTCTGGTCTAAGGGTAATTGCCGAAATTATCCACCCGGAATGCTTCGGTAAAATTGTGCCTTCAGGGCCGGGACCATCCGCTATCCGGCAAGGTAACTGATACCGCCATCATGAGGAAACAATCCGGGTTATGTCCAGGGTAAAGCAGAAGATAACACGGGTCATCACAGTCGGATTCCTTTTTCTGATCGCTGCGATGGCTGCCGGGATTTCTGTCGGTTCCTCGCATACCGGTATAACAGATTTTTTTCATTATTTATTTTCTGCCGAACCGGCTGCAATGACAGCCAGAACCATATTTCTGGAAATCAGGCTGCCGCGGGTCATTGTGGCGGCCATAGTCGGCGCCGTGCTTTCATTGGCCGGAATGGTGTTCCAGGCTATTTTGAGAAATCCCCTGGCAGAACCCTATATTCTGGGTATTTCCGGGGGAGCCGCTGTCGGCGCCATCCTGGGTATTCTTGCTGGCTGGTCATCCTTGTTTTTAACCAATCTAATGGCTTTTGCCGGGGGAATGACAACACTTTTGCTTGTTATTCTGCTGGCAAGGGGAGAAGCCATCTTACGAAAAGAGAGCCTGCTCCTTTCCGGTGTAATGGTCAATGCTTTTTGTTCGGCCGTGATAATGTTTTTCGTGTCGATGACCCAAGATGCGAGGCTTCATACCATCATATTCTGGCTGATGGGTGATTTTTCAAGTGCTACAGGCTTCCGTGCAGTAGCGGTGTTTTTGACAGCTTTACCTTGTTTTGTTATCATACTTTTTTTTTCTCATAGCCTTAACCTCATCGTCCTGGGCAGCAAGACGGCCCTATCTCTTGGAATAGACGCAAGGCGCGTCATCGGGTTGCTGCTTGTTGTCTCGTCTTTCATGGTCAGCGCTACTGTGGCTCACTGCGGGCTTATTGCATTCGTGGGCCTTGTAATCCCCCATTTGCTCAGAATGGTTGTGGGACCCGATCACAGGGTGCTTGGTTTTGCATGTATATTTTTTGGCGCTGGTTATCTTGTACTGTGTGATCTTGCTGCCAGGACCATACCTGAAACCGGAGAAATGCCTGCAGGCGTAATTACCGCACTCGTAGGGGCTCCCCTCTTTATATACCTGCTACAGAAAAGAGGAGGGCAACGTACATGAGCAATGTATATACGGTTTCAGGGCTTTGCTTTGCGTACGAAGATGCCGGGGTCCTTTTCGAAATCAGCTTTGATGTCCGTCAGGGAGCTTTTTTTAGTATCATAGGACCAAACGGCTCGGGCAAGAGCACGCTGCTTTCACTCATGGCCGGAATAATGAGATCTCCCGAAGGGAGAATACGGTTTTTTGATGCGCCTATTGAAAATTTTTCCAGGAAAAAACTGGCTTCCATGATCGGATACGTGCCGCAGCAAATAGATCCTGATATCCCTTTCACGGTTGAAGAAGTGGTCTTGTTCGGCAGAACTCCCCATCTTGGTATATTCGGCATAGAAACGCGACAGGATATTGAAGCGGCGAAAAGAGCCATGGAATATACGGGTATTGAGCATCTCGCCCGGAGGCGGCTGGACCGGCTGAGCGGTGGTGAGCGTCAAAGGGTTGTAATTGCGCGTGCATTGTGCCAGGAACCAGAAGTTCTTCTTTTGGACGAGCCAACCGCATCTCTCGATATTTCCCACCAGGTAAGGATAATGGATATCCTTGCCGCATTGAAAAAGGAACAGAATATAACTGTCATCATGGTCTCCCATGATATAAACCTTGCGGCAATGTATTGTGATACATTCCTGTTGCTTTCTTCCGGCAGGGTGGTTGCTAAAGGAAGCGCCGGAGAAGTTCTTAGATTTGACGCACTGGAAAAAGCATATGGCTGGCCAGTGCTTGTTTCTGAGAATCCTTTGGGCGGTATGCCGCAGATAACCCCTGTGCCGGGCCGTTTCCTCGATCCGGAAAAACGCTGGTAATCCTGTTACCGGCTATCTGGTTGGCGAGCTTTAATGGTTGTGTCTCAGTTTTTTTCTTGCACAAGCCTCTTTTTAAGAGCATCGAGCTTTTTCCGCGCAAAGCCTATGCCAGGATCAATGGACAGGGCGATATGATAGTGCGCCACGGCCTCCTCGGGTCTGCCGATTTTTTCATAGTTAACGGCAAGGTTTGCATGGTCGATTGCTGACGACGGGTTCAAGGAAAGGAGATCCTCAAAATTCTTCGCAGCTTTTTCATGCTCGTTCAGTTTAAAATGGCAGACTCCCATGAGGTTCAGGATATCGGTCCTTTCGGGATCAATCTCTATCCCTTTTTCCAGAACGTTTATAGCTGACTGGAAATCCCCTTTTTCTTTGTAACACAGGCCCATATAGGAATAGATGCTAGGCAGATCCTGGGGGCATGGATCCATGAGCAGTGCTTTTTTGAAATAGGAAAGCGCGGCGGCGATCTCACCTGAATTCATGAGGACCTGTCCCAGGTAAAACTGTAGATAGTATTTGCATGGCATGATCTGGTCCATTTCAGAGAGCATGGATAAAGCTTTAGCCGGCTGGTTTTGGTTTACCGCTATCTTTGCGCAGAACATTCCGACCGAGCTGTTTTCGGCCCGCTCCCTGAAGTAGGTGCCCGGTATGATCGTATAAAATGATGGAATTCTCAACTCAGGATGTGTTGTTTCAATTACAAAGATTTCATTGCCCTGTTGCCTTAACACCGAAATCATGCGTTCAACTTCTACCCTTATATTCGAATCTGAAATATCGGGCAGAGACGATAATTCAACAACAGGCCCTGAATTTGTTATAAATGCCGCCTCCTCGATTTTTTTGAACTTGGGAAGACCGGATGCAACATAATTTGAACCGCTATGGAAGTCGCCTGCGAGCTGTGCTATCTCGGTCAGCGCTCTGTTGAGGGCTTTTTCCGGACTGGGTGTGGTTCCGGCAGTCCAGACTATTTCGCTTTTATTTTTTGCGTGGGTCTCAGGGTCGTATGCAAGGATGCCCACGGTCGGTATTCCCGTATCCAGGCTGAAATCTGACAGGTAGAGTTGTATGCCGTTTTTGTAATATTTGTTGAGGAGTTCTTTCACCATTGGGTCTGTCGTGGATTCAGGATTTATCCTGGGTACTTTCATGTGATCCCTGGATACCAGGGCACTGACATGGCGTTCAACAACTTCGCATATCCCTTGGCAAATAGCCTCCTCTACACAATTGCCTGCTGATGTTCCATTGAATTCGTTTATGGCAAAGAACCAGTCTATCGGGATCAAGGCGGTGTCGCGCCGGGTCAGGTTGGTGGCGGTTACCCAACGCATAGGCAGGTTTTCAAAAACGGTTTTAGCCTTATCAATATCTGAAGTGTTGTCATGAACCGAAGCGGCAATCATGTCAAACGGAATGGCCTTTTCTTTGATGTTGGCATAGGGCGCATAGCATAAGTCAGACGGGCTGTTGTAAAAGGCATAGAAACTGAACCGCTCCACAAGCTCCATGATGGCGCTTGCCTCTGCCTGTTCGGGGGTCGCGCCTTTTCCCATTTGTTTTGTAGTTCCTGTAAGCCTTGAGGCATCAGGCCCGCAAATACTCAAAAACACAGGTATGCCAAGCCTTCCTGTATCGATTCTGATGGTCTCTTCGAGAATATTTAATTCAATTTCGGCAAATTTTTCTTTTACATATCTTATCGTCTCTTCAGGTGGTCTTGTCTTGTCAAGGTCAAGCGTGAATCCCTTATATGCGTCCTTTAAAATGACTGGTTTCATTTAGTTTTGTTCCTTTTTTTCATGCTGAAGGTTTTACGGCATTTCATTCATGACGGCTTTGTAAAAAGCTTCTGTGCAAGGCATCACGCGCCGGGAAAGGCGAAGTGTACTAAACGTTCATTGAGCCACTTTAAGGCGAAACGCAACACAACAGGCAGACTTTTTACATGGACGTCATTTATATCTATTTAATTTTATTCATTATTTTAAAATATTCCGCATGCCTGATACGTAATTTGGCTCAGCTACGTTACAGTATACAAAAATTATGGTCAAGGGGTTGATTTATACGATTTGCGTCACCCAGGCAAATTTGCATGATGCTCCATAGAAGTTCTACAGGCTATGTGACACAACATGTTAGTTTTACAGTGAAAATACCTCCGGGGCTATGGTGAAAAAAATCTGGGTTTTCATGCCCGGGAGTGATTGCCATTAATGATGATGGACTTTTTACGGAGCCGTCATCATTAATCAAGAAAGTTTTCGTGTATGGCTTGACATTCTATTTCTGGGGGTTATATATGAGATATGAGAATATGCTTAAAACAAATAAACGGGAGTGCGGTTAGCAGCTGCCAAATTATGGGAGGAGGCGGATGAGAGACAAAAATAAACCCACGAACTGGACAAACAGCCGGGACAAAGAGGAAGTAAAAGGGTGCAATCCCTCTTTGCTGAAGAGATTTTTCGAGTGGATAGCAAGGGGGGCTGCCAGGAGCTGGGCAAAAGGAGGATGTTCAGTCTGACAGATCGGCCGGAGGCCCTGACCACCGGTCTGGTGGATAGATATTTTATTGGAATGCAAGAATTCAAGCATTGCAAGCCGGGAAGAAGGCCTGCCGCCATAATCCTGAAAGGTAAAGGGGGTGATTATGAAACGCGCAACAGAGATAGCGATTATACTTTTTATGCTTTTCGCCTTTACAGGTTTGAGTGCCGGGATTGAGCTTACCGGTCCTCCTCCTGATAAGCTGCCGGCGCCAAAGGAATGTGCAAACTGTCATCATGTAAACAGGAATTTTGAGGAACTAGAGGAGTCTGCTCATGCTTCCATGTCTTGTTTGGAATGCCATGTTCCGGGAAAGGCGCAGAAATCGAAATATCCTCCTGAAAAGGAAGGTTTCACTCATCTGGGATACTTCGCAGGGCACGGGACATGGATAGAAACCCAAGGCAACGGAGTCTGCCTCAGGTGCCATGGTGACAAGAAAAACCTGGCGCTGGAGATGAAATGCTGGGATTGCCATATGCCGGTCATGGGTGTCGATGATTTTGTAATTGTCAAGGACAAGAAAAAACCGCCCGTACCGGAAAACATAAAAGTTTTGAAAAGGATGCTCCACAGGAACCATTCGTTTACATTCCATGTCCGGATGGATGGGGCTGATGCCGGAAACGAATAGTTATCCTGTTTAATGCAAGAATGTCGGTCTTGTAACACACGAAGATGTTTTTGGGATGGTCTCAATGGGAATAAAAGCCTGCCGGATTACCGGTAAGGTATGGAAGAGAATATAAACTGCAAAGGAGGATGTGATGTCCCAGCAAAGCAGAGGCGGTGGCCGCGGGAGCGGTTCCGGCGGCGGATACTCTGGCCAGGGAGGCCGGGGTGGCCGAGGCAGAGGTCCGGGAGGTTTTTGTGTCTGCCCGTCATGTGGAAAGAAGGTTTCTCACAGGCAAGGAGTGCCTTGTGTTGAAATGCGGTGTCCCGATTGTGGCACTGCATTGGTCAGGGAGTAATCCCGGAAAAATCTATTAAATAAAGGAGGTGGGATCATGCCTGGTGGTGACAGAACAGGACCCATGGGTGCAGGCCCGAGAACCGGAAGGGCTGCAGGATTTTGCTCGGGATACGACATGCCCGGATATGCAAACCCCGGGTTCGGCCGGGGGGCGTGGCCCCGGTACGGACGCGGCCGTGGTTTTGCCAGATGGGGAGCCGGCGGCCGGGGATGGCGCAATCGTTTCCGGGCGACAGGTATCCCGGGTATAGGCCGCTGGTGGCAGGGTGAATATATGGGCCCTGCTGACGAGAAGGAGATTCTTAAAAATTCGGAAGCAAGGCTTCAAAGTGAACTCGAAATGATCCGCAAGCGGCTTTCTGAACTTGAAGCAGATGCTTCATAAACAGAATCATTGTTATTATATCCGGCTGCGCAGTCATACAGGACGGCGCAGCCGGTAACTTTATATGGAAAAGGGGGATCAGGCATGAAGATCGCGTTTTCCACAAGTGGCGATGGGCTCGATGCCCAGGTGGACAGCCGGTTCGGCAGAGCACCTAAGTTTCTGATCTATGACACGGAAACCAAGGAATATACGGTCATAGATAATACCCAGAACCTCAATGCGGCCCAGGGAGCTGGGATACAGGCAGCGCAAAACGTTGCGAGATCAGGCGCACAGGCAGTGGTTACCGGGCATTGTGGTCCAAAGGCCTTTGCAGTGCTCCAAAATGCAGGAATAAAGGTCTATCCCATAGGAAGCGGCACAATAAAGGAGGCCTTGAACCTCTTTGAACAGGGAAAGCTTGAGGCTGCATCGTCTCCTGATGTTGACGGCCACTGGGTCTAACTTGGATGAAAACATAAAGATACTGAAAGTGAAAGGGGGAAACTTGATAATCGCTGTAGCCTCGGGAAAGGGCGGTACTGGCAAGACCACCGTGGCCGTCAACCTGGCGTTGGCGTTCGGATCCGGTGTCCAGGTCATCGACTGCGATGTCGAAGCTCCCAATGCCAGGCTTTTTCTGAAAGGTCCGGTGGAAAAAGAAAAGCCTGTATGGATAAATGTCCCCAGGGTGAAAGAAGACTTGTGTGATGCCTGCGGCGCCTGCTCGGATTTCTGCGAATTCAACGCCATTGTAACGTTCGGCACAAAACCCCTGGTCTTTGATGACTTGTGCCATGGATGCGGAGGTTGTACCAGGGTCTGTCCTGCTGGTGCGATATATGAAGAGAAAAAAGAGATAGGCAAGATTATCTATTCACACTTCAATGGTATGCCAGTTACAAGCGGATTGCTGGAAGTGGGTTCAGCCCTTGCTCCGCCCGTGATCAGGGCGGCAAAGGAGGATATTGATCCAGGTATGCCTGTGATAATAGATTCCCCGCCGGGGACATCATGCCCCATGATAGCATCCGTCATTGGCTCCGATGCCGTGGTGCTGGTGACAGAGCCTACGCCTTTCGGCCTTCATGACCTTAACCTTGCCCTGGATACGGCCACAGAGCTTAACCTTCCGTGCGGGGTCGTGATCAACCGTTCCAGTGCCTTGAATGAGCGGGTCTATGAGATATGCCGCCGTTTTAATATTCCTGTCTTTGGAGAGATAAAAGAAGATAGAAGAGTTGCGGAAATTTATGCTTCAGGGAACCTGGTTTACGACGCCCTGCCTGAATACAGGGAAGTTTTTCAGGATTTAAAAGAGAAGATCCTTGAATTTGCATCAGGACATAGAGGTAACCGGTAACGGCATGTACCGGCGATTGTTTGGCAATGCGGGTTCATTGCGGATTCCGGGTTGATTGGTCTTTTATCAACACGTAACCGAGGAATGGAAAAATGCCGACATATGTATATGAATGCAGCGGATGTGGTATCCGTTATGAATTGACACAGAAGATGACAGATCCTCCCGAAACAGAATGCAAGGAGTGTGGGGGAAATGTCCACCGCGTTCTGGTCGGGGGAACCGGTTTTATCATGAAATCAGGCGGGTCAGGCCATTCTGGCAAAAGGTCCGGGGGCTGCCGCCTGGAGACAGAAGGGGTGACCTGCTGTGGCGCAAAAGAACGCTGCGGGTCCCCGGGCTGCGGAGGGTGATCTATGGCCGTGGAAGAGAAATCCGGATCAGCGGATAACATCAAGGAGATCGTCATAGCAAGCGGAAAGGGCGGGACCGGCAAGACCAGCATAACAGCGTGCTTCGCTGTTCTTGCCGGAGGCGGTGCTGTTGTGGCTGATTGTGACGTAGATGCCGCTGACATGCACCTGATCCTCGAACCGGAGGTAAAGGTTTCCACACCATTTTACAGCGGGCACGAGGCTGTTATCCGCCAGGAGGACTGTATAGCATGTGGAACATGCAGAGAATATTGCCGGTTTTCCGCGGTCAGGGAAGTGAGCAATTCTTCGGGTGAGGCTATATTTGTTGTCGATCCAATCACTTGTGAAGGGTGTGGCGTATGCGTGCATTTTTGCCCCGAGTCCGCCATTGAATTTCCAGAAGCGCTTTGTGGGGACTGGATGATCTCGGATACCAGGTGCGGCCCCATGGTACATGCGCGCCTCAGGCCTGCGGCCGAGAATTCAGGCAAGCTGGTTTCGGTGGTAAGGCGCGAGGCGCGAAGAATAGCCCGGGAGACCGGCCGGGAGCTTGTTCTCATTGACGGTCCTCCCGGAATCGGGTGCCCTGTTATCGCATCGATTACCGGAACGGACCTCCTTTTAGTGGTGACAGAGCCGACTGTTTCCGGAGAACATGATCTGAAGCGTTTGCTTTCACTTGCAAATCATTTCAAGATACCGGCTGCTGTATGTGTCAACAAGTGGGACCTGCATCCAGGCCAGGCGGATCGGATCGAGAAAGAGGCAATATCCATGGGTGCGGTGATCACTGGTAGAATACATTATGATCCCGGTGTTACACGGTCCCAGATAGAGGCCAGGGCCGCTGTTGAGATCGACGCCGCGGCCGCTGGTGAAATACGTTCGGTCTGGTCCGAGATTCTGGAGTTGGGAGGTATTACAAATGGGAGAAAATGAAAAATCAGGTTTTGCAACAAGGGTGATGGAACTGTTTGAAAACATCACCCATTACGGGCCGCCTGAAAAATATGATGGTTATGCCCATGACACAGGCATGTGCGGTGATTCCATGGGATTCTGGGTCCGCATTGAAGAAGGCAGGATAAAAGAGGCCAGGTTTAACGTGGACGGCTGCATGCATTCCACCGTAGCTGCCGAGATGGCCGCAAGACTGGCGGAGGGCAGGACGACAAACAGCAAGCCGCCTGTCAAACCCCTGGAAATAATGGAGGCCCTTGGCGGTATGCCCGAAGATGAGGCGCATTGTGCTATCCTTGCGGCAAATACCCTCGATGCCGCGTGCAGGGATGCTGTTCGCAAGACCAGCGCCTGGCGGAAAAACGGGGAAACCAGCAGGTCTGTAAAGACCTGAATGAGCAGTCCGGCGGTAAAGAACCGGCCCGGTTAACCCGGTTAATAGGATGTTAATCATGATGCCGGTCTTTTTTGGACTTCAACATCATGATTTAGATATATGTTGTTTATTGCAAAAGAAAATAAAAAAGGAGGGAAAAAATGAGAATCGTCATACCACTTGCAGACGGCAAGCTTGCCATGCACTTCGGGCATTGCGAGAAATTCGCTTTTATAGATGTGGATCCTGCTTCCAAGACCATAAAAAAAAGGGAAGATATTGACGCGCCGCCCCATCAGCCAGGTCTTCTGCCGCCCTGGCTTGCTGATAAAGGAGCAAATCTTGTGATAGCAGGAGGCATGGGCCAGCGGGCAATCAGTCTTTTTGCTGAACAGGGGATCAAGGTGCTCGTTGGAGCCCCGGCGGATGATCCTGAAAATGTGGTCACCGCATATCTTGAAGGGACCTTGGAAACAGGCCGGAACGTATGTGATCATTGATTTGTTCCGGCACAAGGCGGGCAAAAATGGTGATGCCGCCGGGCGGCATCACCATTTTCCCGTGAAAACACCCTACAGCCGGGGTGAATAACGGCCGTGTTTTCATGTCCGGGGGTGATTGCTGGTAATCATGGTTTTATCACCATGACTTCAAGCGGTGGGATGAACCGGAACCATAGCAGGATTTATCACAAAAGCCCGGCCTCGGCCATGATATCAGGCACGAGTTCTTCTTTTCCGATTGCCATGATATGTACGCCGTCTGCGATCTTCTCTTCTTTTATGGTTCTTATCATTCTGCCGGCGATTTCAATCCCCTTATGGATCGCTTTTCCCTTGGGTGCGGATGCCATTTCATCGATGAGTTTCTGGGGAACGAAAACGCCTGCAACATTTTTATTCATGAACCGGGCCATACCTGCTGAAGTGAGCAGGATGATCCCGGCCAGGATCTTTACCGGGAATTTCCTTGCGTAATCCATGAACCTCTTGAAATTTTCAAGATCGTAGACAGCCTGGGTCTGGATGAACTCGGCTCCGGCTTCGATCTTTTTTTCGAACTTGATGAGCTGGGGTTCTATGGGGTTGGCCTCTGGCGTTACAATCGCTCCGGCGCAGAACGAAACACCGCCGTCTAAGTTGTTTCCCGCAAGGTCCTTGCCTGATTCAAGGGTTCTGATAGCAGCAAGAAGCTGGGATGAATCCAGGTCAAAAACAGGCTTTGCCTCCTTGTGGTCTCCGAGCATCACCGAGTCGCCCGTAAGGCACAAGACATTGTTGATCCCGCGGCTCGAGGCGAAAAGGAGGTCCGCCTGCAAGGCCAGCCGGTTCCTGTCCCTGCAGGTCATCTGGAGTATGGGTTCGCCGCCCATTTCCCTGACAAGTAAAGCACCCCCAAGAGAAGGATAACGCATTACCGAGCTCTGGTGGTCGGTGACGTTCATGGCGTCAACCTTGTCCTTGAGCAGCTCCACGTGGTGGCGCATCTTTTCAAGGTTTGTTCCCTTTGCGGGTGCCACCTCGCATGTCACAACGAAATCTTTTTCCATGAGCGCCTTCTTGAATGCAGAGGGCATCGGTTCATCCTTTCATTTCATTGTTTCGTTTGTTTTTTACCCTGCAATAGCCCCGTGGTTTTTCCAATCAGATATGTCCGCCTGGTCAACTATCGTGCATTTATATTATATTTGCCCGGGCTCGGTTCCCCGAGATGGTTTCTCGGTTTCTGGTATGTACGCATGAGATCCAGCCTGTCGAGCTCTTTTAAGCGGTTGTAAATCAGGGTCCAGGCGCAGTCCTTGTTCGAATCGATTTCACATTTGCCGTTGTTTGTTCCCCCGCAAGGGCCGTTTACAAGGCCCTTGTGGCATGATGTGACAGGGCATATGCCGCCGGTCTCCCCTATGATGCATGTGCCACACTGCGTGCATATTTCGGTGAATTCGCCCGGGGCCATTTCTTTGCCGATAAACAAGGTGTTTAGCGCCGGCACCACCATCTTTTTCATCCGGCTGGCAATGGTCTGGACCCCGAATGCGCATGACATGACAAGGATTGCGTCGGCCAGCTTGATCTTGTCTGAGAACTCGTCCAGAATATCAGCCGTCAGGTTGTCGCAGGCCACGGGAACGACCGTTGTGCCTGTTATGGCCTTGCCCATGCCGGACAATTTCTCCTGCATGGCCGCCACCTCTTCTATCCCGCCGGTCTTTGTGAGGGTGGCGCACGTACCGCATCCCACAATAAAAACCCTCGTGGAACCGTCCAGAAGCCTTTTGATCTCTTCGTCTGGTTTCTGCTGGGTTATGGATCTTATCATTTTTTATTCCCCTTTCTCTTCAAGGTCGCACCTGAGGCATCTTCTAGCTTCCATGTGGGCTTTTTCAGGGGTGAATCCCTTTTCAACCTCCCTGAAGTCGTTGATACGGACTTTGGGGTCCTCGACCTCGATGGGCACCCTGGGTATCTCTTCGGTAGTCTCTTCTTCAAGGGCAAGCCCGTCTTGCTGCATCCTTTTTGTTTTTTCGTCCGGCAACAGGATGGGAGAGTCATCGCCGGACAGATACTTGTGTATGGCTATGGCCGCTCTTCTTCCGGAGGCGATTGCGCGGATGACAAAAGTGGGCCCTGTTGTGAAATCCCCTCCTGCAAACACGCCTGGAATGTTCGTTGCGAGCCTGTTTTCATCCACGGCAAGCGTTCCCCATACAGCCCTTTCAAGGCGGCTGTCTTCTGGAAGGAAGGATGTGTCAGGTGCCTGGCCGATGGAGATTATTATGTGGTCTGCATCGATATACAAGGTATCAGATGGATCGCATGCGGGATTGAACCGGCCTTCCTGGTCGAAAACAGAAAGGCACCTTGTAAAGCGGATTCCCTTGACCCGGCCGTTTTGACGGATGACCTCGGCAGGAGACCATTGGTTGTTTATTATCACGCCTTCTTCTTCGGCCTCCATGACATCCTTTTCCCATGCCGGCATTTCGTCTCTTGGCTCGAGGCAGTAAAGCTGTACATCCATGGCCCCGGCGCGGAGCGCGGCCCTGGCAACGTCCATGGCGACATTACCACCCCCTATGACCACTGTTTTCCCGGAAAGCTCTGTCTTTTTTTCGAGGCGTATGTCACGCAGGAAGCTCAGGCCGTAATGAAGGCCCTCAACTCCTTCTTCCTCGCCGGGGATACCGATCCTCTTGCTCGCCTGGGCGCCGGCGGCGATAAAGACCGCGCTGAACCCCTCTTTCATGAGGTCATTTATTGTGCGGTTGGCGTCTATGGGGGTATTACAAAGGATATTCACTCCGCAGTTCTTAATGTATTCGATTTCGGTTTCAATGATTTTGCGCGGAAGCCTGAATTCAGGCAGTGCTATGTTCAGCATGCCTCCGGCAACGGGTTGAGCCTCGAAAACCGTAGTTGAATAACCCATCTCTGCAAGGAAGTATGCGCATGTCAGCCCGGCGGGACCCGCGCCTACAACAGCCACTTTCTGGTCGCGCGTTACAGGAAAAGGATCGCGCCTGGCACCGAATTTTTCGTAGTACCAGTCAGCAGCAAACCTTTTGAGCATCCTTATGGCCACAGGCTCGTCGAGCTCTCCACGGCGGCACTTGTACTCGCACGGGTGTATGCAGACCCGGCCGCAGACAGCCGGGAAGGGATTCCGCTCTCTTATGATCTCAACAGCAGTCTTGTAATCTCCGGCAGCGATAGCTGCAACATAGTTGGGGACGTCTATTCCGGCCGGGCAGGCGTGCTGGCACGCGGATATCACCATGGAATCGCAGACCGCGCCCGCGCACCTGTGCTCGACTATATGTTCGATATATTCGTTTTCAAAATAGTTGAGGGTGGATATGGCCGGCTTGGGAGACGCCTGGCCGAGTCCGCACAGTGATGCTTCGGTCATTGTCTTGCCGATCTCCCGGATCGCATCTATATCCTCTATGCGGCCCTTGCCCTGGGTGATTCTTGTGAGGGTGGAAAGAAGCTGCGTGGTTCCCAGCCTGCAAGGGGCGCATTTGCCGCAGGATTCAGACTGGGTGAAGTTCAGAAAGAACCGGGCGATTTCAACCATGCAGTTGTTTTCATCCATGACCACCATGCCGCCTGATCCCATGATTGCGCCGATTTTCTGGATCGTGTCGTAATCGATGGGAAGATTCAAAAACCTTGCCGGAACACAACCGCCCGCAGGACCGCCCATCTGTACCGCCTTGAATTTTCTTCCCTTGGGTATGCCGCCGCCTATGTCGAAGACCACTTCCTTTATGGTAGTCCCTATGGGAACCTCCACAAGCCCGGTGTTGTTGACCTTTCCTGCAAGGGAAAAGATCTTGGTCCCCTTGCTATTGTCGGTTCCTATTTCAGAATACCAGGATGCGCCGTTTTTTATTATCAGAGGAACGTTAGCCCATGTCTCCACGTTGTTTATATTGGTTGGCTTCATGTCTATGCCTGCCTGGGCAGGGAAGGGGGGGCGCGGTCTTGGCATGCCGCGTTTGCCCTCGATGGAGGCCATGAGCGCGGTCTCTTCGCCGCAGACAAAAGCACCGGCTCCCATTTTCAAAGATAGATGAAACGAGAAACCGGTCTGGAGTATGTTTTCACCAAGAAGCCCCAGCTCTTCGGCCTGTTCGATTGCTATCTTCAAGTGCTCCACTGCAATGGGATATTCTTCGCGCACGTAAATGTATCCGTATTCTGCGCCCATTGCATAGGCTCCGATGATCATGCCTTCGAGCACGGCATGGGGATCGCCCTCGAGGATCGCCCTGTCCATGAACGCACCCGGATCGCCCTCATCGGCATTGCACACGATATACTTGGGCTTGTTTTCAGCCTGGCGTGCGAATCTCCACTTGAGACCGGTAGGGAAACCTGCTCCGCCGCGGCCCCGAAGCTTGGATTCGATGACTTCCTCGATCACGGCTTCAGGCGTCATGGATGTCAGGGCCTTGCCGAGCGCCTTGTATCCGCCCGCTGCAAAGTAGTGCTCTATCCTGGTGGGATCTATCCTGCCGCAGTTGGCGAGGATGCGCCTGGTCTGCTTGCGGTAGAAGGGGATCTGGTTGCGGTAGTATATGGGCTGGCCGGTTTTAGGATCCTTGTATGCAAGTCTTTCGATCAGTTCCCCTTTCTCCACGGTCTTTTTGATAATCTCTGCTGCGGATTCGGGATCGACCTCCTGGTACTGGATTCCAAGGGGTTCGATGGCAATGACCGGCGCCTTGGCGCAGAATCCGTGGCATCCCGTGGCCCTGATCTCGACCGTGTCCTTCATACCCGAGGAGGCAAGAGCATCTTCCAGGGCGGCCTTGACAGCCGCAGCTCCGTATGCACGGCATCCTGTCATGCAAACATGTATCTCGGTCTGCTTTTTTTCCGCCTCCGCCATAACCTTGTTGCGGAACCATTCGAGCTGGCCGATGGAAGTGAGTTTCTTCATGGGGCCTGATCATCCTCCTTTTTGCTTCCTGTAGGTCTCTATTATGCTTTCCACCTTGGTGGGGTTCAGCCTGCCGAAGTATTCCCTGTTTACCATCATGGTGGGGGCAAGGAAGCATGCGCCCAGGCAGGCCACTGTTTCAAGGGTGAACTGGAAATCCGGTGTTGTCTCGCCTTCCTTTACACCGAGTTCTTTTTTTACCATCCGAAGTATGCTCCTGCTCCCCTTGACGTGGCACGCAGTTCCCCGGCATACCCTCAAAACGCACCTGCCCTTGGGCTTGAGGGAGAAACCCGAGTAGAAGGTAGCGACACCTTGCACCTCGGATGGAAACAGTTTCAAGGCGTCTGCGATAGGTTCTATGGATTCCGGGGGAACGTATCCGAATACCTCCTGGACCTCCTGGAGCAGGGGGATAAGGCTCCATTTTTCTCCCTTGTGTTTTTCGATGATCGGGATCAGCTTGCCCGGATCGAACTTTGATTGGCACATTGAAGGGTTCTCCTTGTCGTTCAGGTCGGTGTCATGGAGATTTTTCAATCTTTACCATCAGATGCCGCCAGGGGGATTGCGGTGTGGAAAAAGCCGCAAGCCCTGCGGCGTTGTTTTCAAAGAAACCAGGGGGCAGCAGGATGCAACCGCCTGGAATTCCCGGCATGACTTGGACTTTTCGTTCCACTGTGCCGTGCTCGGATATGATTTTAATTACATCCCCGGCCGAGATTCCAAGCTTGCCTGCGTCGTCCGGACAGAGCATGGCGTATCCCCTGGCCGACATGCTTGCGATCCTTTTGGATCGCATTGTTCGGGTTCCGCTTCCAAGGTTCCATCTAAGGGGTTTTACAAGACAATGGTAAGGATAGCCGGATGTTTCATGATGATCTTTTTGTTTCGTGTAACCTGCAAGGCCAAGTGAAGGGGCCTTTGTCCTTTTTGCCGCGGCTGCGTGCGAGTCCTTGATCCATCCTGTGCGGTGGCCGCCAAGATCGGAATATGCCGGTATGGTGCGGCGTATCTCCTGGCGCACAGCCTCTATGGTATTGTACTGCTCGGGGTAGCCGAGCCGCTTTGCGAGCATCCCCAGGATAGCCCAGTCAGGCAGGGCTTCTGCCGGGGGCCGTGTCGCAGGAGCAAATGATTGAATCCGACCCTCCATGTTGGTATAGGATCCGAACTTTTCTCCGGGAGCTGCGCCTGCCAGTATGATGTGCGCGAGGCTTGCTGTTTCGGTGAAGAAGATATCCTGGACAACTAAGCATTCAAGGGATTTTAATGCGTCTATTACGCGCCTTGTTCCGGGAAGCGCCCTTGCGGGGTTTTCGCCCATTACATAGAGGGCTTTGATTTTTCCTGCCTCGATGGATTCAACTATACCCGTGATCCCTTTTGCGCCTTGCGTCCGAATTTGAACGCCCCAGGAATCTGAAAGACTTTTCACGTCACCCGGATTTGAAATGTCCCGCCTGCCTGGTAGCCTGTGGGGAAGGCAGCCCATGTCGAATGCTCCCACCGCGTTATTTTCTACTGCCAGGAAGTAGATTCCCGTGCGTGGCGGGGAAAGGCTCCCGCTCGCAAGGGCAAGGTTGTAGGAAGCATCGGTTATCCTGGCACAGTCCGGCATTATGGATGCATCACCTGGCAGAACGATGGATACCTTTTTGCCTGAAAGGATCGATGCAGCCTTGTTTATATGATCCTGGGTCATCCCTGCATTTTTACATGCCGACATGATCTCGGCCATCGGGAGGCCGTCTTTCCATTGGTTGAACATTGATTGCGCCTCCGGACCCGGAAGCCCGCCAAGGCCGCCATTTTCTCCCATGGCCGCTGCCAGGGCAAAGAGGAAGTCTGCCGCAGCCATGTATCCACCCAGACCTGAAACAGGCTTGATCCAAAGAGCCGCATGGCGCACGAGATCAATCTTTTCCGTAGAAATAACCACAAGAGGTATCCCTTTTTTTGCTGCACGCTTGATATGGTATCCTGCAACCGGGACTGTGTTGTCAGGGTCGGCCATGACGGTAAGGATGGCGCCTGTCTCTTCGAGGTCCGAAAGGGGCGAGTTCCTGCACATGCCAGCCGACAAAAATTCCAGCCTGTCTATAAACGGCGCAATGGTTGTTTCGCTGTTGCTCGTTATATTGGGGGTTTCAAAAACAGCCCTTGCTATCTTCTGGAAAAGGTAGTTCTCTTCGTTTGTGCACTTGGATGACCCCATGAATGCAATGCTTTGGGGGCCGTATTTTCTTTTGATCTGCGCGAGCATTGAAGCGGTAAGGCCGAGGGCTTCATCCCATCCCATCGTTGAGAAAGCATCCATTGACCCCGGGTCCCCATCTCTTTTCAATGGGCCTGTGAGCCGGTCTGGCGCATAGAGATAGTCATGTCCGAAGTGCCCCCTCACGCACAGGGTAGGGCCGTTGACATTTCCATTCAATTTGGGGGGCTCTGACGAGATGATTTTATGCCCTGTCACACCGAACCTGATCGTGCATCCTGCAGCACAAAAACAGCAGATTCCTTCACTCTCTTTTTCAGGTGTTCCGATTGAATCAAACGGCTTTACAGCCAGCGCCCCAGTGGGACATATGGAGACACATGTCCCGCAGAAGGTGCACTCGGATTCCTCCAGCGGCCTTTCAAGCAGGGTGGCAGGCCGCGATTCGAATCCCCGGTGGGCATAGTCGATGGCACCTGTTACAACGAGCTCATGGTCCGCCCTGATGCATTTGCCACAGAGGATGCACTTGCTCAAGTCCCTTACGATAAAAGGGTTTACCGTTTCAAAGGGCTTGTAGTTGGGCATGGGATAGAGCCTGGAGTCGGAAATACCAAGTGATGCAGCGATGTTTCGAAGTTCGCACCGGTTACCCTTGCTGCATAGGAGGCAGGATTCGGGGTGCTCGGCCATCATGAGCCGGACGATGTTCCTCCTGTGGTTGAGCACCCTGTCTGAGTCCGTTAAAACCTCCATGCCCTGGGCAACCGGGGTGACGCATGAAGCCATGATGCGGCCCGACTTGACATCCTCCACGATGCATATACGGCAGGCACCGTATGGTTTCAGGGCTGGATGATGGCACAGGGTGGGGATATGGATTCCGTTTTCTCTTGCCGCATCCAGGATCGATTTGCCGGGAGAAGATGGGATGGTTTTGCCGTTGATGGAAAGGACGATGGTCTCCACGGGTTTGACTCCTTGTATTAAAAGGCCCCTGGTTTTTCACCTTGAAATCGCGGTGAAAGTACGCCTTGTCAAAAAACGGAAACTTTCATGATTGATTACAATCACCCCCGGGCATGAAAACATGGCCGTTTTCACCTCGGAGCCGGAGGTGTTTTCACTGTAAATAAATTCAGAGCCCCGGTCCTGCGGTATCATTTCCAGGGCCGGGGTTTACCTGAGTTTAGCTGCATCAAGATAAAGCGGCAGCTTTTCCTCTCCCCCTATGGTTATGATATGGATGCCGTCACAAAGGTCCTTTAGTCCCTTCACCAGGTCCGCAAAGATTTCGATGCTCGCCTTTTCAATATCTTGAGCCTTGGCAAGTTTTTGTATTATCCAGTCAGGCACAAGACCGGATTTCAGGTGGCGGTTCAAGAACCTCGCCATTCCGGCGGTCCGGAGGATCATCACCTCTGCTATAATGGGGACACCAAAGGTGTTTGTCCGGGCAAGAAACTTTTCAAGCTTGTCGAGATCGAAAACAGGAGTAGTGAGGAAATACCCGGCCCCGACCTGTGTCAGGGCTTCCATCTCCCTCAGTTCGAGATCCGGGACATTTTTTCCCCATCCGGCTTCCACACCGGAGCCAAGGAGGAAATCACCGGGCTTGACCTCCTGGCCGTCCACTGTTCTGCCCTGTCGCAAGTGTTCCAGGACGGACTGGAGCTTGCCAACATCGACATGGAAGAACATCATCTCCTGGAGGCTGTCGCCGGTTATCCTGTAATCTTCTGTAAAGACCAGCAGGTTGTCGATTCCCGACTCCTTGGCGGCTATCAGGTCCTTTTGAAGCTGGAGCCTGTTTTTGTCCCTGGTCGTTGTCTGGTATATGGATTCGAACCGGTTCTTTTGCAGGACTTCGCATGCCTTGATGGTATCGCCCACCACGCCCTGGAACTCGACCTCTGATAGCGTGACCCCGTTGACCCTTCCTTTTATCTTGTTCAACGCCTGCACGAGATCTTCGGGTTTCTGTTCAATCGGGGCCTGGACTTCTGTGGTCACAACGAATTGTTTCTTTTTCAATGCTTCCTTTAATTTCATTTGGCCTCCTTGGGGTAGGGAATGCCAGGTCAGCTGTTCTGCTCCAGCAGCCTTGCCACCTCTTCTTTCAATTGGGACAGGGGCAGTGGTTTGGAAAAGCAGGCGTCCGCCCCATATTCTTTCATCTTTGCGAACTTTTCCTCATCAAGATACGCAGAAAGGACTATGATCTTTGTGTGGCTGGTTTCAGGATTCGATTTTATCTTCCTGCAGACCTCGTATCCCTTGATATCCGGCATCATTATGTCGAGTATCAAGAGATGGGGTTTGAAGTGGTTGACCTGGAGGCCTGCTTCGAACCCGTCTGCGGCCGATATCACCTCATAGTCGTGTTCGTCTTCCTCGAGGGCCTGGACGATACTCTCGACGATTATTGGATCGTCATCAACAACGAGTATCTTTTTGCGTTCGTTTTCAAGCATCTCGTCGGGGATTGGGATGCCCTGGCGGCGCATGAATTCTTCGAGATCACTCCTCTTTATTCTCCTGTGCCCGCCCGGGGTTCTGTATGCCTTGATATGGCCCGCGTCTATCCAGTTGATGATGGTTTTGGGCGAAACCTGGCAGTAGTTTGCGGCCTTGACGACCGTGAAGACTTCATCCATCAGCTCCTCCTGGTCTTATGTTGTTTTTTTAGTTTTTATATTTATTTCAGATTAGCTGATGTGTCAAGATTTTTTTCATACCTTGGTTTTTTAAATTTTAATATGTAATTTCAAATAGTTATTGTTAAATCACGTATTTTTGGGTTAAAAAAAAGTTCGTATTTTTTTAATTTTATAGTTTTTTCAGATTTATTTTGAGTCGAACAGTTGAGGGCTATTCATGATGGAGTGTAAATTTTCATGATTAGCGCCAATCACCCCCGGGCATGAAAAGAGGTCTGGCCCTCTCCGCGGCCCTGGAGGTGTTTTCACGGTAAAGCAGAATTTTTGATCCAAAAATAAGGATTCAACGCCATTTAAAATCCAGTCGTCGGCTTTGAAAAAAGCTCTGTATGCAAGGCGTTACGAGGCGGGAAGGGGCGAGGCGTACCAAAAAGACATTGACGCACTTCAAGGCGAAGCGCAGCGCGGCAGACTGACATTTCGCAGCGGCATAATTCAGGCAAATATTAGTAATCGATTCAGAAGCACGGTAAAACGACCGCTGGACCACGGCTTGGCTATGCAAAATATCTTTTCTGGTTGGAATGATAATTACAAAAGGGAAACCGATCTGCTGGGACAGCAGGCAGCCGGTCATCGGCAAAATGCCGTCACTCGGCCTTCCGGCTGGTCCTGGGCAGTTTGATGGTAAATGTGGTGCCGCAGCCGACCTGGCTTTTTACCGTGATGTCGCCGCCATGATCCTTGATAAGACCGTAGCAGACCGAAAGCCCGAGGCCCACACCCTTGACGCTGTCCTTGGTCGTAAAAAAACTTTCAAAAACTCTGCCGATGTTCTCTTCCTTGATTCCAAGTCCTGTATCTTCCACATCTATGTAAACCCACTCCTCGTCAAACCGGGTTTTAAAGGTCAGGGTTCCTCCTTCGGGCATTGCGTCCCTGGCGTTGGTTATCATGTTGAGCAGGACCTGGCGCATCTGGTTCTTTGATGCTGATATTTTCGGCAAATCCGGCGCGAGTTCGGATTCCAGTCTTATATCGTGCTCCCTCAACTGCTTTTCATGCAGGATCATAAGCTCTTCGATGATGATGTTCATGTCCACATCCGCTCTTTCCTCCTGGTCAGGCTTGGAGAACGAGAGCATTTTTCTGAGCATGTCAGCAAGCCTGACAGTTTCTGACAGGGACATGTCAAGAAGCTTTCTTCGCTTGTTTTCAGGAGGGATCTCTGTCTTTAGAAGTTCTAGGGTGTTCATGATACCATAGAGGGGATTGTTCAATTCGTGGGCGATCTGGGATGTCAGTTTGCCCATGGCGGCCAGCTTTTCGGATTGAAGGAGCTGTTGCTGGGTTTCACGCAGTTTTTGCTCCATCGCGATCCTTTCTGTCATGTCAACGAACGATCCGACCGTGGCCACCTCGTTGCCCTGGTCGTCATATATCATGGCCGCTGAAAGCATGCCGTCTATTATCTTGCCGTCACGCCTTACATAGAGCAGTGGGTGGGATCGCAGTATCCCGACTCCGCCATGCTCCGGGCTTCTTATCATTTTCATGATCTTATGGGCCACGCCTTCCGGATAGATTTTTGTTATGTGCATCTTTCCGATGGTCTCTTTGGCGGGATATCCAAGGGTCTCTTCTGCGGCCCTGTTCCAGATGATGATGTTCCCTTTCAAATCCGCCGCCATAATGGGGTTTGGCGAACTCTGTATGATCTTGTTCATGAAATCATGCGCTTCACGTAGCTTGCGCTCCATCTCGAATCGCTGGGTTTCATCCACCACGATCCCCTCGTAGCCTGAAACGTTTCCCTCCTCGTCATACCTGACAGTGCTGGTCAGCCTTACCATTACAGGGGTCCCGTCTTTTTTCTTGAATGCCACCTCGTAGTCCACGACCCTTCCATCCCTCTCAACAAGCTGCTGGAATTTTTTCCTGTCATCAGGATTCAGGTAAAGGTCTTTGGCTATGTCTATGGAGAGAAACTCCTCCTTGTCTTCGTAACCGAGCATGTCGAGAAGCGCGGGGTTCGCATCGAGAAACTTGCCTTCCTTGCTGCTTATGTATACGCCGACACCAACGTTTTCAAAGAGGCGGTGATAACGCTCTTCGGCAAACCGGAGCCTTGCTTCGCGCTTCTTTTTCGCTGTTACGTCCTGGAGTATGCAGAGCTTGGAGATTGTTCCGTCCTGATTGTGCAAAGGCTTTTCCGTCAGAAGGAAGGTTTTGTCTGCCTTGGGCAGATAAAGCTCCATCCGGTTTTGTGCACCCTGGAATACGGTATCAGCCTGGCACCAGGGGCAGGGCTGATCAGTATCGTTTATGACCTTGTGGCATTTTTCGCCTACTCCTTCCCCAAAGAGATTGGTCATTGCCTTGTTCATGTATTCCATTGTGAAATCAGGTGAAATGACGTAGACAGCCTCGTCAATAGCTTCAAGGATTGCGGAAAGCATCTGTTTTTCACGGTCCATCTCATACCTCCCGGGAGCGGGTTGCTGCGCGGTTCTATTTGTTTGATTTTTCAATCTATTTTTGGAAAGCTCAAAAGTCAAGGCGCATCATGTGAAAAAGAGTATTGCCAGGTAGCTGTTTTGTTTTATTTTTTTCACGAGCATGATGTTGTTGAATTAATGCCTTGAGCCGGGTGTTTTTCAGCCCGCTGTTTTGCTTTGCCGGCAACTATTCGATATGGTTTGCCATTATCGAATGATTGCCATCGAACATCTGGCATAGGGGTAAATGTTTGCTGGTCCACGTTAATTGAATAACCAAATTTTTCATGATTAGCAGCAATTACCCACAGGTATGAAAACAGGGCTGTCTTCACCCCGGACCTTGAGGGGGTTTTACGGTAAAGAAAAAAGGTGATTTCCAGGATCATGACCGTTTTCATGTGGAAAAGAGGTGGCATATGCAGGTAACGGAAAATATTCATGCTTTTTTATGGGAGTCGATGACGGTAAACAACTGCAATACTTATCTTGTCAAAGGGGAACGCAATGTATTGATAGATCCGGGGCATGCTGCTTATTTCGATCATGTGCACAATGGCCTGCAAGAACTTGGTCTTGGGTTGCATGATATCGACCTTGTTGTTGCGACCCATGCACATCCTGATCACGTTGAGGCCATTCGGCTTTTTGACCGGGAAAGGACGAAGTTTGCCATGCATCCGGCCGAGTGGGAGCTGATAGAGGCCCACAGGGATGTTATAAAGACGCTGTTCGGTATCGATCCGGTGGAATTCATGCCGGATTTTTTCCTGCAGGAAGGTGACCTCATGGTGGGAGATCTGGCTTTCGATGTCATTCATACGCCGGGCCATTCACCAGGAGGAATATGCCTTTATTTCTCAGCTCAAAAGGCGCTTTTTACAGGTGACCTGATTTTTGCCGAGGGCCTTGGCCGGACTGACCTGCCTGGCGGAGACGGCGCCTTGCTGAAACAGAGCATAAGAAAAGTCTCTTCGCTGGATACAGAATATCTCCTGTGCGGTCATGGCGGTATCGTCAAGGGTAAAAAGGCTGTGATGCGGAATTTCAAGGAGGTGGAGGCTTACTGGTTTGCGTATATATCCTGAAAGCTCTTGCTTAACTTGTGGATATCCTTTGCTTTTTTCGGCAACCATTCGAAACGGCTTACTATTATCGAATGGTTGCCTTCGCCCATCTGGCATGTGGTTTAAAGACTTACAGGTTCAGATAATGATTTAGGGGCCTGCCGGTTTCTTCTTTGCACAGGGCCATAATCGCTGTCAGAATGGATAATTGCTCAATATCCGTTCTTTTATACTGGCGATCCTTGATACATGTTCTTTTTTGATTTGTTCTTCTTTTGCTCTCAGTTCAGGATCATTTCCTATGAATGGGACAACCGCCTCCCCGGATATGTCATACCTGGCGGCAAGTTTTGCTTTAAGCTCGGTTTGTTTTTCTTGCCTGAGCCTGGAAAGCGCTTGCATGTACGACTCAATGGCCTGGACCACGGGCGATGTGTCGAGGCCGGGCAGCATTGAAAGCAGTTGTATGTACGCCCGGTTTTTCATATCATTTTCAATACATGTAAAAACTGTTTCAGCCAAGATGCGCTTTGTGTTGATCCCTGTTTTTTCCCCTTGCTCTGATGCCTGCTGCAGCTCATCTATCATTTCATCCCGGCGGATCATGCCTTGAACAAAGCGGCGCACCAATCCCTGTATTCGTTTAGTTATCTCCTTTTGAGCCTGTTCCTTTTTTTCTGATTCGCTCAATGCAAGCCCTTTTGTCTTTTCCATAACAAGGTCGATCGTGCTCTTGATTTCTCCCATTTTCCCTCCTTGTTTTCTTATTGGCGATCTCAAAGTTACTGCTGACATCTCGTAATGACAACCTAAAAATGACCACCTGTGCTAACCCAATTTTGACCACCCCG
>CAYVIE010000029.1:0-24233 GCA_964451355.1 uncultured Desulfobacteraceae bacterium | reverse complement strand
TTCCACCCCTACCCCCGGCCGGGGCTAAACCGCCCTCGGCCGGATGATGGACTTTTTACAAGTCCATCATGGTTGAATGGGTTTGAAAACGACCTTGTACGAGAAACTCCCGGGATCCAGGTAATCGAGCGGTTTGCCGTCAACCTCTGCAAATGGGTACATGAAATAGTTGAGGGGTCCTGATTCCTGGGGGGGTGACAGCAGAATCCCCCTGCCGCCTTTTCCAAGGACGATCCTGTAAGCATCGAGCGCGCCGAAAAAATGTTTCCTGTATTTTTCCGCACCTGAAAGGTCTAGCTGGTGCACCAGCATCATCTTCCTGACATCGGCAGGGTCCACAGGGATCCACCCGGTGCCGGGGAGATAGAATTCGGCCCAGCAATGGAACCCCCCAGTGATATCCTGGTCCTTGTCTTTTCCCAGCCTGAGGCCGAACACCTCACGGGCCGGAACCCCGGCCGCCCTGGCCAGGGCCACGAATACAGAGCTGATATCGGCGCACTTGCCGCCCTTTTCCACGATAATCCTGTCTGCCATACCCATACCGCAACCCTTTACCCCGGGATCCCGGTAGGTGTTTTCCACGGTCCAGTCATAAACAGCTTTCGCTTTTTCAAGGATCGAATCCTTGTTGCGGGTGATTCTGTCTGCGATCTGTTTCACCTTGCCGCAGGTGGTTATCATAGGCGGCCGTGCAGCCAGAAATTTTCTGACCTCCACCGGGAACGGCGCCTTTTCTTCAAGCATACGATCAACCCTTTGCTCCTTTGCCAAAACCTTGAACCGGAATACGAGTTTCCTTTCATCGGTTGTATTGTTCCACTCGGCAAAGAGGGCAAGGTTCCCGTACTCCGGCTCCCGGTAGACAGCGCTTTTATCAAAGTTTCCGGAAACTTCGACGTCCTCTATGCTCTGGAACCGACCCGACACCGGATAGGGAACCCATAGCCTGACATTTTTTGCGTCCTTGGGGCCTTTTATGGAAAACCGGAAAGTGACTTCACCTTTATTCATGTCTGCAGCTGCATCCAAGACAGGCAAGCCGGTGAAAAAAACTATTGCGGCAAGTAAAAAAAGAAGTTTTTTCATGTAACGCTCCTTATGGTTCAAACTTTTTTTGAATCCGAAAGTGTTTGTCTGTTTTTCGTCACGTATTCAGGATCTTTTCAATCCTGACCCTTACTCCCCGAAACGCCACCTGCCCTGAAACAGGGCACCGCGCTTTTAAGCTGGTAAGAAAATTGACCGATTTCCACGGTGTAAAGGGGCTTTTTTCCCCATAGGAGTAGGGAATAAAGACCGTGTCGGTTCGGATTCCCGTGGTGGTTATGGCCAGGGCCTCTGTTGAGCCGAATGGTGAGCAGACGCGTATCTTTTGCCGGTTGCGTATGCCCAGGCCCTTTGCGGTCATTTTATTGATCATACATACCTGGTCCGGGGCAAGATCATTGAGTTTCTTGATCCAGTGACTGGTATGGCCCATTATGGCCACAGACGGCCGTCCGCTTATGAGGTACAGGGGATATTTTTCTGTTCCATTCTTCTTGTTCTCTATGTGCACCTTGAAAGTGTATGTTTTATTTTTCTGGAACACGGAAGGGACCAGCCGGGATGTTTCATAGGAGATCGTGGGATCGCCTGTTGAGGCCGCATCCGGGTCCGTGTAAAAAGCCGGTATGGCCTCAAGGCCGTAGGATGCGAATTTTTCTTCGAGATCTTTTGTCCAGAACTCGATTTTTCTGCTATTGGTGTGAAACTCCCTGTCCAGAAACAGGGTCTGGCGTTCCTTTGGTTTTCCATTGTTATCTTTAACCAAAGCCCGGAGAGCGTAATCCGGCCTTTTGGTGAAACGTTTTACTGTATATCCTTTTGAAGCCCCGGCAGTGTTTTGCAGGTTAACCGGGTCTTTCAGGTCGTCTGTAAAGATATCCTGCCATCCCATCCGCTTGCCAAGCTCGATCCACCACCACCTGTCTGGCTTGCACTCGCCGGGAGCTGAAACAAGCTGGGGCACCCAGACGAAACGGCTGTCATCACTTACCGGGGCGAGGCCGCCCGACTCGATCCACGTGGCAGCCGGCAGGATGTAATCAAAGTAATACGCGTTTATGTTTTTTGTAAGGCCGTTATAAACGCTGATTTCAAGTTTGTCCATGACACGGCGGAGCACGGTCTGGTCAGGCCATTGCGTCAGCGGGCTGCCCGTGCTGATAAGACCCCGCAGCTTGTAGGGATAGACCGGGTTTTCCAATGATTCTATCCAGCCGGCCGGGTTCTTGCACAGCTCCATATCCCGGGGCGGGAGCTTTTCCCTGGGCAAGGGGATTTTACCGGTGGAGCATCCCCCGTTGTTCAGGCAGCCGTATCCCATTGATTTTTCACCGAAGTGCCCGGTAATGGCTGCAAGAAAGTAAAAGGCCCGGTGGGTCTGGACAGCATTGGTATGATGGCTCAACCCGGCATTGCCGATGATGATGGCTTTTTTTGTACGGGCATACATTTCGGCCAGTGTCCTGATTTGCTCACTGGAGATGCCCGTGATCCTCGCCCCCCATTCCAGGTTGTAGCATTTTTTTAGAATCTCGGCCTTGAGCCTTGTATACCCTATGGTATGTTTTTCAATAAATGCGTGGTCCACCATGTCATGGGTGATGAGATAATGGATCATGGCCAGGGCCAGGGCAAGGTCTGTCCCTGGGCGGATGGAAAGCCACATATCGGCGTCTGCTGCTGTTTCAGACCGCCTCGGATCGATAACCGCGAAACGGCACTCGCCTTTTTTTTGCCGTTCCCTGATTATCGAGTATGTCACGGGACGGGTGGCGGCCATGTTGCTCCCCGCAAAAATGTAAAGATCAGCCGCATAAAAATCGTCATCCGTGTATGTCCAGGGAGTATGGCGGGAACCAACCACGGAAATCCCGGCCGGTTTTGCGGCATAATTGCAAAAGGGTCCGGTTTTCTCGTGATTCGGCGTCCCATACAGCCTGGCAAAGGCGGCGCTGAGCTTGCGCCCGTCTGATGCGCTGCGGCCGGAAGCCCATATACCAAGCGCCCTGGCCCCATGCCGTTGCCGCAGGTCTTTCAGCCCGGCTGCGATCTCATCCAAGGCCTGCTCCCATGAGATTCTTTGAAAACTTGCATCATCTCCGCGTTTGCCGACACGTTTCAAGGGATGGGTAAGACGGTGCGGGCTGTAGAGGAGCTCCAGGCTTCCCAGGGGTTTGACGCACATGCGCCCCTTGGTTACGGGATCATCCGGGTTGCCGGTCACATTGACCGCTTTGCCGTTTTGAATGTAAACGATTAGACTGCACCCGTTTTGACACCACATGCAACCCGTGACATGCTTTTTTATGTCGCGGCAGCTTGGGACCAATTCAGCAGCGGTTGCGTATGGAAGGATCGGATATACACCCAAGGCCATCGCCGCCCTCAGGGAGTATTTAAGAAATTCCCTCCGGTTCATTTCAAATCGGTTCATATCTTTTTATCTCCTTGTTTTTTTCATGAGAGCTGAATTATTATATAGTTTTTTTAAATAAAAATTATATAAATATCCAATAGATAATATAAATATCCAAAGGCGGGGCATATAGAATCCATCAATGACTATTTGATTATGGGTACAAGGCCACATGTTATTTTAGTGGCGTTGTGGATCTTTATGGATCCCTGCCGCTGATCAATGTTTGTAAATTTAAATATAAGGGTCGAGTCTATTTTTGACTTTTAACCTGCAGGTTTTAAGAAAGAAAATTATGATCCTGATAGGGATGGAGAGAATATTGTGAATTCGTTTGACAGGATGGATATTAAATGAGTAATTAATTGATTAAATTATTAACTGATTAACTGAAAATATCAGCGCTACGTTCTATAATCTAACTGTAATCTAAAAAATTCGACATCATGATTAAGAAAAAAGATCTCAATGAAATATATGATGCGGCCCTGGAAGTGTTTGCCGAGTACGGTTACAAAAAAGCCACGCTCGCTGATATTGCTCAAAGGCTCGGTATGACCGGGGCTGGTCTTTACCGCTATTTCAAGAACAAAAAGGAGCTATACGAGCAGTCGGTCGGCCATGCGCTCCGCCAATGGCAAAGCTATGCCCGGGACGGCATTCCCGTTGATGCGGATGTCAGGACCCAATTCAAAATGATGTGCCTCAAGGCGGTGGAATACCTTTCCATAAACGATACGTTCCGGCGTTTACTGGTGCGCGATCCTGACATATTCCCGGTTTTTCCGAAAAACGATCCCTATGAGAAAATCAACAACGATTCCCTGGAACTCATAAGGTCGATATTAAGGAAAGGGATAGAAGCCAGGGAGTTCCGGGATACTGACCTGGAAATGACCACTCAGCTTTTATGGCTGATTTACAAAACCTTTATCGTCCAGATCTATGTGAAAAATCACGGGGAAAAGATGCGGGAAGGATGGAACATCTTTATCGACCTTATAACAATAGGTTTGTTCAGCAGAAACGGGCCGGGCTGATCAACCCCGGCCCTGAGGATTTGAAGGGCGCCGGATAGGTTTTTTCACGAAAACACCTTAAATTTGAGGAGGAGCCATGAATAATCCACAAGCCACTCAACAGGCCCTGTCGATTTTGAGAAGCGGCCAGACCTTCCAATGGTACATCATCCCGCTTTTGATGTTTGCCTTCTATATATATTTCAATGAGTACCAGAAGAAAAATTATAAAGGCATAGCAGCAGGCCTGTCATTGTATATGGTTCACTGGTTCTATGAAATCATCAATGCGCTGATTCAGCATTTCAGCGGGCACGCCCTGTGGACGGTTCCCACAGGAACCGCATTCCTGCTTCTTGTAGGGGTCGGGGCTGAAATCAGCATCATGTTTGCGGTCGCTGGATTGGTATACAGCAAGCTCCTGAACGAAGACCCGGGGTTCAAGATCTTTGGGATAAGTGACAGACTGCTGGTAGCTGTTGGTACAGCGGCCTTTTTCTCGATATTCGAGATCTTTCTTGCCAAGACCCCCACGTTCGTATGGGTATATCCCTGGTGGGGAGCCTTTCCTGTCTTCATTACCGTTTATATCCCGTTTTTCGTTATCTCCATGTACAGTTATGATTGGAAACCCAAAACACAGGCTGTATTCATCGGTTCCCTTTTTGCGGTGAATGCTGCGATGCTCATTGTGTTCGCCGGCATATTGAAATGGATTTAAATTCTGGGTATGTTTTGCAAAAAAAATTTATGAATATACCGGCAGTGGCTTTCATTCTCTTTTTGTTTTGTGTATACTCCATCCTTATCAATTCTTTTATTTGACGCAAGGAGGTTGCCATGACCCCTGAAGAGATGCTTGCAGCCCACCCACAGATACGCCAGGTCCCGATCTTTTCCTGCCTCACCCCTGATGAGCTGAACGGCCTTCTTTCTGTGTCAGAGGTGCTGGATTTTCCCGCAGAGGCCCGGATCGTGGAGCAAAACGAGGTGGGTGATTCCCTTTTCGCCGTGGTTCGCGGAAATGTCGCGGTACTTGTCAAGGATATCCAGGACAACGAGATCATCATAAGCCGGCTTCAGAGGGGAGAGGTGTTCGGGGAAGCGGCGATATTCATGACCACCAGGCGCACGGCAAGTGTCATAGCGACCTCGCCCACGTCGGTTGTGAAGATCCGGCGCCACGACATGCTCAATTTCTTCAGGGAGCATCCCCATGCCGGTAACAAGATCCTGATGATCATCATTCTCGCCCTTTTGAAAAAGTTGAAAAATACCAACGAGGATCTGGTCCTTGAAAAGCAGCCCGAAATCGATTTCGATTACGTTGATGACATGGTGCAGGAGTTCATAACCGAGTCGGATACAGACGAACCGGAATGATTTTTTTGCCGGATATCCTGGATCAGTTATGTCATTTTCGTCACGGATTCCGGGGATACGGTTTGACCGTAACCTTTCATGATCAGTAGTGATTACCCCTGTGCATGAAAAAATGGCCGTTTTCATCCGGGGCACGGGATCTGTTTTCACAATAAAGATTATACAAAACTCGCGCGTAACATGTCTTTTAGACCTGCATACATAGAAGTACTTGAATCTGGAAGGCTTGCCGAACGCATAGAGCAGGCTGAAAAAATCCTCGAGTCCTGCACCTTGTGTCCCAGGCAGTGCAGGGTGAATCGTCTTGCAGGAGAGACCGGTTTCTGCAAGACATCAAGGCTTGCAAGGATCGCCTCGATCCACGCCCATTTCGGCGAGGAAAGGCCCCTGGTGGGGAAACACGGTTCAGGGACCATCTTTGTATCCCATTGCAACCTTCTTTGCATTTTCTGCCAGAACTACGATATCAGCCACCTTGGTTGGGGCGAGGAGGTCGACGACAACACCTTTGCGCATCTCATGCTGACCCTCCAGGCCCAGGGGTGCCACAACATCAACATTGTCACGCCGAGCCACGTTGTATACCAGCTTCTTTGCGCGCTCAGGATCGCTGCTGAAAAGGGTCTGCAAATACCTCTGGTATACAATTCCGGCGGATACGATTCAGTGGAGACGTTGCGCCTTTTAGACGGCATAGTAGATATATACATGCCTGATTTCAAGTTCTGGGACCCTGGGATAGCAGAAAAGGCGTGTAATGCGCCGGATTATCCGGATGTGGCTAAAAAGGCTGTCATGGAGATGCACAGGCAGGTCGGAGACCTCGTGATAGGTGATGACGGCCTTGCAAAACGCGGGCTCCTTGTGCGGCATCTGGTTTTGCCCTCAGGACTCTCACAGACCCGGGAGGTGATGCGTTTTCTGGCAACCCGGGTCTCCAAAAATACATACGTGAACGTGATGTCACAGTACAGGCCGTGTGGAAAGGCTGACAAGATCCCGGAACTTTCCGTTCCCCTTTCACCGGCCGAATTTCACGAGGCCCTTGCGATTGCAAGGGAGGAAGGAATCCGGCGCCTTGACCGGCCATAATACCTCTGGGTTGCCTGCGGGCCTGAAAGGACGGTTCGGGTTCCGCCTTGCCGCCACCTCTTTTGTGTTTCCTGATTTTGCCCTGCCCAATGCCCAGCTCCTTTATCCTTTTGTGGACGAGATCGAGCTGCTCTGCTTTGAAAGCATTGAACCTTCATCCCTTCTTTCAGACAGCGAGATCCAGGGCCTTGCCCGGCTCAGGCAAGACCACGGCTTGACCTACAATGTTCATCTCCCCATAGACAGGAACATAGCCGATACCGACCCGTCGAAAAGGGAACAGGATGCCCGTTTCGTGGCCGATTATGCCAGAAGGCTCAAACCCCTCTGCCCGGTCACGTATACCTTGCACATACCTCGGGGAACCGCTTCCTTGGGCCAGTGGCTCGATTCCGCGAAAACCGGTATAGAAACCATGATCTGTCATGGCCTGGAGCCGGGCCTGGTATCGGTTGAAAACCTTGATTATCCCCTTGAGCTGCTTGAACCTTTGCTGCAGGAGTACGGGCTGGGTGTATGCATAGACATAGGGCATCTTCTGGAAAAACGGTTTGATGTAGCAGCCACGCTTGACCGCTTCTCGGGACGGATCTCGATTGTGCATTTATACGGCGGCGCTGTAAACGGGCGCCATTTATCCCTTGAATACCTGCCTGACCAGACCGCAGCCCTCGTTGCCGGGTTTCTCTCCTCCTTTTCCGGTTCGGTCTGCCTGGAGTTGTTTTCCGTAAAGGATCTGGCGGCTTCCATGAACCGACTTTGCGAAATGATGTCTTTGTTTGGTGATTGATGCTTGACATCAGCGCACCTGGTGCCGTATTTGTTTTTTTGCTCGACCCTCAAGAGGGTCGGCTATGATGATATTGATACGGTATGACCGGGGAAGCGGGCGGGAATACCCGCACCCTGGTTACCTTTCCTGCAAACGGAACACGGTGAAAGTCCGTGACGCACCCGGCGCTGTAACCGGAATGCCGGAAGAGCCGTTCCTTTTTTGAAAAAGGGGTCACTGGCGGTATGATCTGCCGGGAAGGCCAGGCTTTTCCTGGATAACCGGAAGTCAGAAGACGTGCAGGAAAGGGCGGCCGGAACCTGATGGCAAAGGGTTCCGATTCCACACCTGTTTTCGTGTGGATTCGGAACCCTTTTTTTGTTTTCAACCATGTAATCTGAATTCATGTTGACGCTGATAAAGGAGGCGGTATGAAGACACAGATCGAAAGGGCGCGGCTAGGGGAGATCACGCCGGAGATGGCCAGCGTTGCCAGGGACGAGGGGCTTGATCCGAAAGACGTGTGCCAAAGGGTCAAGGCGGGCGAGGTGGTGATCCTGACCAGCAGCCCGGCATCAGAATCAAGGGTTGTGGGTATCGGAAAGGGACTGAGGACAAAGGTGAACGCATCCATCGGGACATCGTCTGACTATTGCGATATCGCGCATGAAGTGGAAAAGGCCAAGGCAGCGGAACGAGAAGGCGCCGACACCCTGATGGAATTGTCCGCAGCAGGCGACATGGATGCCATAAGGCGGGCGGTCATCTCGGAGACAGGCCTTCCCGTTGGCAATGTCCCCCTCTACCAGGCGTTTTACGAGACGATAAGAAAGACGAGAAATCCTGCAAAGCTGGACCCTGAATACCTTTTCGACCTCATAGAAAAACAGCTCGAAGACGGCATTCGTTTCATGGCGATACACTGCGGTGTGAACCGGTTTTCAGTCGAGCGCCTGAAAAAACAGGGATTCCGTTACGGCGGGCTTGCATCAAAAGGTGGGACCTTCATGGTTGCCTGGATGGAGCAGAACAACAGGGAAAACCCGTTGTACGAGCAGTTCGACAGGCTTTGCGGGATCATGAAGAGATACGACGCGGTCTTGTCCCTGGGAAACGGCATGCGGGCCGGGGCCATAGAAGACAGCCATGACAGGGCCCAGATGGCCGAGATGGTCATCAACTGCGAGCTTGCATCCATTGCAAGGGAAGCGGGATGCCAGGTCATGGTCGAAGGACCCGGGCATGTGCCCCTAGACGAGATCGAGGCCAATATCATCATTGAAAAGCGGATGTCGGGCAATGCACCGTATTATGTGCTGGGACCGTTGCCTGCCGATACCGGGGCCGGGTACGACCATATAACGTCAGCCATTGGGGCGGCCCTTTCCGCCAGGTACGGCGCGGATCTTGTCTGTTACATCACCCCGGCGGAACACCTGGCCCTTCCCGGGGTGGATGATGTCCGCCAGGGGGTCAGGGCCACCAGGCTCGGGGTTCACATAGGGGATCTTTGCAAGTACAAAAAGACGCGGAAAAATGAGATGCTGGCATCCCTTGCGAGGCGGGATATGCAATGGGATCTGCTTTCGTCATGCCTTTTGTTCCCGGAGGAGGCACAAAGGATAAGGGAGAACAGATCACCGGCCAGAAAGGAGACGTGTTCCATGTGCGGCGATTTCTGCGCCATGAAACAGGGAAGAGCCTTGTTTGGCGATGTGATATCGTCTGAAAAGATGCTCGATTCAAAGTGATTTTTTGGGTGAGCTGTATTTTACTGGCAGCCGCCATTGTGCGTGATGTGTTCGTTATGCAGGTGTAAATATATATAATAGGAGAGGATCATGACACCGGAAAAGATAATCAGCAAAACGATCGAATCGATAAGGCCTGTGGACAAGGAAATCCAGAAGCAGGCAAAACAGAGGCTCGATGACCAGGCCCGTCCCCTGGGAAGCCTCGGACGGCTTGAAGAGATGGCCCGGAGACTTGCCGGGATATGCAAAAAGATCGATATTCGTCTTGAGCGCAAGGTGATAGTGACCTGTGCCGGGGATCACGGGGTCGCCTGCGAGGGTGTGAGTTGCTTTCCCTCCGAGGTTACCGCGCAGATGGTGGAAAACTTCGTTTCGGGCGGAGCATCCATAAATGTCCTTGCAAGGCATGCGGGCGCTGAAGTAAAGGTTGCAGACTTGGGGGTGAATGCTGATTTTCCCCCGGATATGCCCATATTCCACAAGAAGGTGCACCATGGCACCCGGAACCTGAGACTGGGGCCGGCAATGACCAGGGATGAGGCAGAGGCCGCTGTTGCGGCCGGCATCGAGATAGTCGATGCGCTTTTTGAGGAGGCCCCTGTTCACATCCTCGGCACCGGAGACATGGGGATAGCAAACACGACCCCGTCCGCAGCGATCATAGCCGCGTTCTCCGGCCTTGATCCTGAAAAGGTTACGGGTAGGGGAACAGGAATAGACGACGAGTCGTGGCGGAAAAAGGTCTCTGTCATCAGGGATGCCCTGAACGTGAACCGGCCTGATCCCGCAGATCCCATAGATGTGCTGGCCAAGGTGGGGGGGTGCGAGATAGGAGGACTTGCAGGCCTGGTCCTGGGTGCTGCGGCTAAGGGGATCCCGGTGGTTGCAGACGGGCTTATATCCACGGCCGGGGCGCTTATCGCCTGCGAGCTTGCCCCCCTTGCGCGGGAATACCTTTTTGCAAGCCACCGCTCGGTTGAGGCGGGACATACATATATGTTACAACGCCTGGAAATGGAACCGATACTCGATCTGGGGCTCAGGCTCGGCGAAGGCACCGGCGCCGCCCTTGCCATGGAGATCCTGGACGCCTCGACCCGGGTTCTTGCGGAGATAAAGACCTTTGAAGAGGTTATGATCGAAAACGCACAGAAAAAAAAGGGATAGGTACGCAATGGAGCAGAAACGGTTCAGTAGGATCATCGATTCTGTCTTTGTGAACGCGCCGTTTTCATGGCTTCTTGAAAAGGACCTGCTCGAGCCGTTTTGCAAATACCGCCTGAACCCTGAAATCGGCATTGATGCCTACTCCATGGAGAAGTGGAGCAGGGCTGATTTCGAGGCTGTTGCGGAAAGATTCCGTGAAAACGGCCGAAGGATCACCCTGCATGGTCCCTTTATAGACCTTTCTCCCGGATCCCCTGATCCGGCGATACGCAGGGTCACCCGGGAGAGGATAGCGTGCCTTTTATCCCTTGTTCCGGTGTTTTCGCCTGTAAGTGTGGTTTGCCACGCGGGTTACGATGAATCGAGATACGGTTTTATCAAGGAGCAGTGGTACGAGCACGCGGCTTCCTTCTGGAACGATTTCGGCAGGAGGTTTAAGAAAGCAGGTACCCGCCTGATGCTTGAAAACGTCTATGAGACCGAGCCGGACCAGCTTTTGGAGCTTTTTTCACGCTTGGATGAAACCTGCATAGGCTGGTGCTTTGACCCCGGCCATGCATATGCCATGGGCAGGGCTCAGCTCCGGGACTGGACAGGCGCATTGGGTCGGTACCTGGGGCAGGTGCATCTCCATGACAACAGCGGGGATACCGATTCTCACTTGGGACTCGGCAAGGGGCTGATCCCCCTTGGGCTGGTAAGGGATATGATCCTTGCCGACCGGGATAGGATAGTCATAACATTGGAGCCCCATACCAGGGAGGCCCTTTTTGACAGCCTCTCCTACCTTGATGCTGAAGGCTGGTTTGCGTAAAGAGTCTGCGGGCATTCAAAAGACTCTGGGGCCGATGGGGTGTTCCGATTGTTATTGACAACCTTGCCGATTATTATCTAAAAATAAAAATTTTAATGGGTTTTATTTTGCTCTGGGCAAAGTATAGGTGTGAAGAGGAATTGTAAATATGCCGCGCTCCAGCGGCGGCCCGGATAATCGGATAATAAACCGGGTGAGCGAAAAGGCAAGGCGGGAAACAGACAGGGGGAAAACGGATAACCGGCCGTTTTAATTTGGATTGCAAGACCGGACTCCCGGTCAGGATGGATATATGATGGCCCTTGTTATTTTCAATGTTTCATTTACCAAATTAAAAAAGGAGAGGAATAGATGAGTCAATTGATTCCACCCCATGGAGGCAAAGGTTTGACCTGCTGCCTTCTTGAAGGAGCAGAACTCGAGGAGGAAAAGAAAAAGGCGGCAACCCTGAAGAAGATCCCCCTTTCCAGCCGTGAAGTCGGTGACCTGATCATGATCGGCATCGGCGGGTTTTCCCCGCTTACAGGTTTCATGACCAAGGCCGACTGGAAGGGTGTGTGCGACAATTTCCTCCTGGCTGACGGCACCTTCTGGCCGGTTCCTGTCACGCTTTCCGCAAGCAAGGAAGATGCGGATTCCATCAAGGAAGGCGAGGAAATCGCCCTGGTCGATCCCAAGACCGATGAAATCATGGCCACCATGAAGGTCACGGAAAAGTACGAGATGACCGAGGCCGATAAGCGTTACGAGTGCGAGAAGGTCTACATGGGCGAAGGGACCAAGACGGCGGAAGAGTTCTGGAAGATCGCCGAGGATGAACATCCTGGTGTCCAGATGGTCATGAACCAGAAGGAAGTCAACCTCGCGGGGCCGGTCAAGGTTCTTAGTGAGGGCGAATTCCCCACCAAGTATGCGGGGATCTACATGAGGCCGGCCGAATCCCGCAAGATTTTCGATGAGCGCGGCTGGAAGACCGTTGCCGCATTGCAGCTCAGAAACCCGATGCACCGTTCCCACGAGTACCTGGCAAAGATCGCTATCGAGGTATGCGACGGCGTATACATCCATTCCCTGGTGGGCAACCTGAAACCCGGCGACATCCCCGCCGAGGTCAGGGTCAAGTGCATCGATGTATTGATCAAGCATTACTTCGTTGAAGCAAACGTCGTCCAGGGCGGCTATCCTCTTGACATGCGTTATGCAGGCCCCAGGGAAGCCCTGCTTCACGCCACATTCCGCCAGAATTACGGATGCACCCACATGATCATCGGCCGCGACCATGCCGGCGTTGGTGATTTCTACGGCATGTTCGAAGCCCAGACGATCTTCGACAAGATCCCCACGCCTTCCGAACCAGGCAAGGCTCTTCTCTGCCAGCCCCTGAAGATCGACTGGACTTTCTACTGCTACAAGTGCGACGGCATGGCCTCCATGCGTACATGCCCCCACGGCAAGGAAGACCGGGTGCTCCTTTCCGGCACCATGCTCAGGAAGAGCCTGTCTGAAGGCCTCGAGATTCCGGATCACTTCGGGCGTGAAGAAGTCCTTGAAATACTCAGGGAATATTACCAGGGCCTTACGGAAAAGGTGGAGGTCAAGCTTCACGGCGCCGCCACAGGCGAGACCAAGAGCTGATCAGAATAAAATAGCATCTTTGGAACCCGATCCCGGAACCACAGGTCCCGGGTGGGATTTCCATAACATTGAAGCGGATCTGCCGTCACCCCCTCCGGCGGCGGATCCGCTTCTTTGCTTTTGATCGAGGATTCCTGTTATGCATTTCGGAACAACTTTTTAAGCAGAACACAAACGGCAAACTTGTCCCATCCAAAACCAAAAAAGCAAAAACCAGAATTTTCATGATTAGCAGCTAATCATGAAAGTTTACCGGTTTATCTAATTGACGAAACCGCTTGTTTCGCGTATCTTTATAGACATCAGCATCCGGGGGCCGGCATACCCGGATGTATTCCCGCCCGTAATCTATACAACCCGTCAATCTGCTTTCATGAAAGGAGGGGGATCATGAAGGTTCCAACAGGACGCCGCGTAGACCATATCGTTGAAGAACAGATCAAACAATGGCGCGCAAACAAGACAAAAAAGCCTGTGGCTGAAAAGATTTCGGTGATTACCATATCGCGCGAACCAGGAAGCCTGGGCAATGAGATCGCGGAAAAACTCTCCGCGGAGTTCGGGTATACCCTTTTTGACAGTGAGATCATCGGGCAGATGGCGGAAAGTGCGAAAACCAACAGGCGCGTCCTGGAGACCCTGGATGAAAAAGGACTCAATCTGATCGAGGAAATACTCGCGACCCTGGTATCAGAACGCCACTTGTGGCCAGACCAGTATATGAAGCACCTGGTGAGGGTGATAGGTGCCATAGGGGAGCATGGTTCCGCCGTTATTCTCGGCCGGGGCGCGAACTTCATCCTGCCCCAGAAAAAGATACTCAGGCTCAGGATTATCGCACCCCTGGATGTGAGGATCAAGAGGGTGGCCAGTAAAAGAAATATCTCCGAGGACGAGGCCCATAAATTGATATTAAAGACCGAGGCCGAACGCCGCTCCTTTACCCGCAAGTATTTCTATGCAAACATAGATGATCCCACCCTCTATGACCTGATCTTCAATACCGCCAATATCTCGGTAGACGAGGCGGTTTGCGCTACAAAGGCAGTCCTGGAATCGAAGCACAAGCGTGCGGCGTCATGACCCGGGAGCGGCCTGCTGCGTGGCGGGAGAGTATGTGTAAGGCATTGTGACAGGATTACGATGTCGCCGGGCGGCGGGATTAAGGCCCGCTGCCGCACCATATCAGGGCGATACTTGTCCGCACCGGATCAAACCTATGTTCGACCTGCTTGAGCCAAAGAACATTCCCGGAAACAGGGTGGTCTTTTTCCGATCCTTCCTTTACTCAGGGGTGGGGATCTTTGCTGCGTCAGCACTCTTCAGGTCTGCGGCGGGTCTTGTTGCCCTTTTTCTTTTCGCGTTCTCCCTGACCGGTGTGATGGAATATCTCCTGGCAAAGAACAGGGACGATATCTGGAACAAGAAGGTCTCCCCGGCCAGGGCAAACATTGAGCTTGCCATATCGATGCTTGCAATCTTTCTCGGGGTATTTGCAGCTTATTCGCTTTTCTGCGCCCTTCTTCCGGATCCGGTGGCGGGTGATCTTTTCTCTGCCCAGCTTGGCATCTACAATGCCCGCTCCATAACGGACGTTGAATTTTCCGATTTTACCGGGCTTCTCGGAAACAACCTGAAGGTCCTTTTGATCTTTTTCCTGTTCGGGATAATTTATGAAACAGGAGGGCTGCTCTTTATCCTTGCATGGAACGCATCGGTATGGGGATCGATTTTGACATATACGATCAAGCATACGCCCTGCGGCCCTTACAGCTTCATTGCGATAGCTCTGGGGATCAGCTCTTGCGTACTGCCGCACCTGCTCGTCGAGGCAACGGGATATGTCCTTTGCGGCATGGCCAGGCTTTTTCTCGGGCGCGGATGGAGAAAATACGGCCCGGGATCCAACAGGTTTGCAAGGGTCTTTTACGCTGTTACAGTACTGCTGGTTACAGCGGTGGCAGCCATTGCCGCAGGAGCAATCCTCGAAGCATTTTACGCCCCATGGATGATAAAAAGGCTTTTTTTCCGGTAAACCGTCCGGCCGGTAACAGGAGAAGGCCGGTTCCGGCCGGATGGTTTTCCAGTATTGCGGGGCCCGCCACAGCTATGAACTGCCCCTGGGCAAGGCCGCCGGTTCTGGGTTGTCCGGATCACGGTGATATTTCATCCGCCCCGATATCCGGGGCCTCTCCGTAATGCCTCGGCTGATCATCCATATCCAGACCGATGGCTACATTTTTTTCGCACAGCCTGGATGCCGCCTCCATGGGAACCGGCATTCCCGTTAGCTCGGCCAGTTTTTCCAGGTATGCTGAAAGATAATCGACCTGAGGGCCTTCATCCATGGCAGGTGAACCTTCTGTTATATGAAAATCGAATCCCGCGAGGAATCCGGTAACCGTGTTTCCGGCCCTGTCTATGCCTTCGCCTGTCTCCCGTCCGCTGATGCCTTCGAGAAAACCCTCAAAATCGGCCCCTGGTTCAAATCCGGCAAATCCCGGAGGCCCGGTGAGGTTTCCGGCGCTTCCTGAACATGGAGTCACCCCGCTTGTCTCACCGGGATAAAAGAGATTCTTTTGAGCTATGGTCGCTGCGCTGCACCTTGCGATACCTATTCCGTTGTAGGCTATGATGTTACCGGCAAGGACAGCAGCGTTCGGGGTTGCATCAAGCTCTATGCCCACGGGAGATGCGCATATGGTGTTGAACCCTATATCGGCAAAACTGCTGGCCCCAAGTGACAGATCGATGTTTCCTCCAAGGTTGAATGCGAAAATATTGCTGTATATTCCCACAGTGGCCTGCCTGCCGGTGTCCCTGACCAGGAGCCCTCCGCCCGTGTTGCCCCTGATGTCATTATGATCTATCACCATTGCTGTCCCGCCCGAAAGGCTGATCCCGGCTCCGGGATTTTTAAGGCCGTTTCCGTATATCCTGTTTTTGGTTATCCTGGCGGTAATGCCCGGGATGCTGCACCCGGCCTGGGCGATACTCCTGGCGCTTACCATAAGGCCGTCTTGTCCGTTCGTCTCGATCGTATTGCCCTTTACCAGCAATGACGATACTGGCGCGCCACTGCTCTCGATAAATACCCCCTTTTCAATGTTGCCGTAAAACGATGAATCCTGGATCTCGAAAAGGGTTGGGAAATTCATTACGTCAAGCATGACATGAATTCCGTTTACACGCCTGGCAAAGGTCGAATTCCTTACAACCAGCTTTCCTATTCCGTACCTGGGCTGTACGAATACCCCGTCTCCTCCCAGCCAATTGCCAATCGCCTCTACCCCGTCGAGGGTGACGGCTGCAGCATCCTGCAGCAGAAGCGCATCCGGGGCTCCCCTGGGCCCGGTTTCAGGGGTTATGGCAGGCAGCGTCTTTATTACCGTGTCCCTGATCAATGGCCTTGTACCACACAAGACAGAAACCGCGCCTCCGGGCTCGGAGGATGTGATCCTTGAGCCGCGGATCTCCATGGGACCGCCCAGAGCCTCATAGTTATCCGTGTCCACGCATTCCTCTATACCCAGGACCACCTGCCCCGTGATATCGCAATTCTCAAAGACCGGGTATGACAGATCAATGGCGAAAACCTTGATTCCTCCGCTTGTGACGGCACGGCAAACGTCCTCGGTGAACCCCTCGCCGCATATCCCTGATCGCGGGCCCCCGATCCTGCAATTTTCAAATCGCGGGTTTGCTCCGGTGGTGGTAATAACTGACCCTATGATCTCAACATTGGAAAATAGCGGCCGGGCAAGGGCATGGGACCGGACACCAGCGAAAACAATATCAGGATAGATTTCATCATGAGCCAGCAGAAGTGGAATCCTTCCTATCCTGGTATTCGAGATTACGGGGGAAGCTCCTGCAGTCTCGATGGCCAGACCTATGCGGCCGTTTGTAAAAGAGCCCCCGGCACCCGCACCGTATACAGCCATGGTCGAAACAACGGTGTTTTCTATGGATGGTGCCACTGCCGGGCCTCCCACAGTCAAGGCTCCGATACCGCATTCCCTAACAGTCCCGCTGATGCCGTTTCCTTCTATATTCAGGTTTGCCGCCACGATTCGCTTTGCAAGAAACGAAACATTCGTACCGAATATACCAGCCATGGGAGTGGCGTTCCATTGCCAGACCGCCTCGACATTAGAATATTCCCCGGTGATAAAAAGGGCTGAACTGGTTATTCCGTTCACAACAGAGGGTTGGCCGGGCCTGCCGTACGCGATATGGATAGGGACAGGAACATATGTAACACCGGGCGGTCCGAGGCTCCGGATCTCTATGGACCGGCTTACTATGGAAACCGGCTGGGTCTCGGTGAAGTATATCCCGGGAAGAAGGCATATCTTGTATGGGCCCGAGCCCAGGAAATTAACCTGCGCTTTTAGCACTTCCTTTGAAATCTTGTCCCATTCGTCAGGAGAAAGGAGTTCCAAGGGATTTGGCGGAACAATGATTTTGTCACACCCGCACTTTTCTGCCAGCCCCTCCATTATCACGTCACCTATGCCCAGTGCCCATGCCACCCCGCTTTCTTCCTGTGAAACCTCGTGATCGCCGGGGCTGTAGAGATTCCGGAGAAAATCCATTACAGCAGGGGTGAAATAATCAGCTTCCTGCTCTGTAATTTCCACACCGTAAATTCCCTGGGTAAGATATAAATGAATCCGTTGCTCCAGCCTCTTTCTCACCCTCTCTTTCAGCGCATCTAAGTACTCGTTCCACAGGGAAGCCAGAGCCTCCCTCAGAGCCTGGCGGTCCTGGGGCGGATTCTGCACGATATCCGCCAGCCCTTCCACCAGTATTCTGCGTGCCGAGACCTCCTGTTCGTCTTCGTTCTCCTGGCTGTCAAAAGGTGCGGAAACACCAAAAGGTTCCGCCATTGTTCTCAGCAATGCCTGCCTGTCGGTTTCGCAAGCTATGGCTACAGCATCATTGATCTTTTTATTTATCTGCCTGAAGGACTCGTCTGCCTGGCGTATCAGTTTTTCACGCACAACCCTTGCCGCATTCGCGGCTCCTTCAGGAAGATTCATGGAATCCACGAATCCTGAGTCCTGTTTCAAGCGGTTTATTTCGGCCTCTATACCGGACAAAACAGTGGAGGCCGCCTCTCTTATGCTGCACGTGGCTGCGGATTCCGCCCCCGGCTCGGGCGGGCAGTTGGCATTGTCGGCAGACCATGGGCATGGATCGCAGGGGTCACCCAAGCCGTCACCATCAGAATCTGTCTGGTCCTCGTTTGCAACCCTGGGACAATTGTCCCTGAGGTTTGGTATTCCGTCGAAATCGGTATCCCTTACCTGTGATTCCCTGCCTGACCAGCCTATGCCCCGGCCCGTGGGGCTGACCTGGATATAGATCAAGCCGGCAAGGACCACCAGGATACCGCACGCAGTCGCAATATCCCACCTTATCAAACGTTTCATACCCCCCTCCTTCTTTCTTTGCCTGATTCATGCCATTCCTATCCATCACACCCTCCCCGTTCAGGGGTAAATAACGGGTAGCTGGTATAATCAAGTTGCAAAATTTATACCCAGCTCCAAGATATAACATGGCGAAATTGCATATTAATTTGTAATCAATTGAAGGAGTATGGATATGTACTGAATCCGTGACGGAAAAGGTATATTATAACCCGGCTTTGTGATCGATTCACCGGATGTCATTTTGTTTAACCGGCAACGGAAAATTGACAAAATTTGTCGACAATTTTTGTCCGCACCAGTACAGTGAAGCTGATTTTATAATTGACTTTCGAGGCGGTTGGTTATTTTTTTATGTTTTTGAATACCGGCGAATTTTTTACGAGACGGAGGCGGGCTTTCCCTCCCCCGCCATTTGATATGAATTCAGATGGTTCCACCCCCACCCCCCGGCCGGGGCCAAACCGCCCTCGGCCGGATGATGGACCTTATCGTGAAAATATCTCCGGGGCCGGGGAGAAAGACAGGCTTCTTTTCATGCCCGGGAGTGATTGCTGTTAATCATAAAAGTTTACGAGTCCATCAATTACGGCGGATACGGCGGACGGCTATTTATAGATCAGCAAAATGAAAAGCGACAAAAAACACAGAAAAAAGTTACAGCGGAAAAAGAAGCGGGCGGAACTCAAGAAAAAGAAGATAGGTGCGATACGGCGGGATAAGTACCGGGATCTGTTCTATTTCATGGATAGTGCTTATGCCTACTCTGAATACCAGGAGGCCTTTAAATACGCCATGGCTATTTTGGAAATGTCGCCCAAGGATGAGAATGCTTTTTCCATTGCCATGGAGTCCTCCCTGGCGCTTGATGACAAGTCTATGGTTTTTACCGTATTGACTCATGGATGGCGCCACGGGTTCATCAAGGATAAAGAGAAGCTGGTAATATTGATTGAAATGGCTATTGATACCGGTCACCTGAACCTCGCCAGGGAAATCACATACAACCTTGTTTCCAATCCCACGGCATACGAGGGTAATTTATCATCCCGGTCCAAGGCTGTTCTGGAATCGATCATAAACTATTTCAGCAACGAGGATGCAGAAAAATCCAGACAACGGGCTGCTGGCACGAAAAAAAGTAAAACCGGGCAAACCAGGCATAAAGATCAGGCAAAAAAACGCGGGAAAGAACAGGCTGGCACATCGCCTGCAAAGACGGAGAACAGGCATGAAAATAAAACAGATAAAGCCCGGAAAGATAAAACATCCCAGGTCCCTGTGCCGGGTCTCGAGGTAAAAGTTGAAGCAGAAACCGGAGCCTTTCTGAATATTGTTGGTTCAGCCAGGGCCGCGACAAGGGAGTTGTTCGACCTGACCTTGGATGCCTACCGTATTGCGCGGGAATCAACATACGACGAGCTCATCTGCCTGCCAAGGTTAAACGGCGTAGATGCCTTGTGGTATCAGCAGGAGACCGCGCGCAAGGTCATGAAGCAATTCAGGGGGCGCGCCATTCTTGCAGACGAGGTTGGGCTGGGAAAGACCATAGAGGCGTGCCTTGTGCTGAAGGAATACATGACCCGCGGCCTGGTCAAAACCGCCCTGGTGCTTGTTCCAAGCTCACTCGTCAACCAGTGGAAAGGTGAACTTGAAGACAAGTTCGGCCTTGTGTTCGCATCCACTAACGATGACTCCTTCAGGAAAGACCCGGAAAAATTCTGGGACAGCCCCCTTGTACTGGCGTCCATCCAGACGGCAAAATCCAAGCGTCACTTCGCCAGCGTTACCCGGAGGGCCTATGACATGGTCATTGTGGATGAAGCCCACCATCTGAAAAACCACACCTCGCTTAACTGGAAGCTGGTGAATTCTTTACAAAAGACATATTTGCTCCTGCTCACGGCCACACCGGTTCAGAATAAGCTGGAGGAGCTTTACAACCTTGTGACCTTGCTGAAACCCGGGCATCTCCACACGCGCAAGGCGTTCAAAGAGCAATTCGTGGCCAGGGGCAACCCCACAGACCCTGTAAACCGTGAAAAACTCCGGGGGCTCTTGAGGGAAGTAATGATACGCAACACTCGATCCGTGGCCAAGGTGATGCTGCCCCCCAGGTTCGCATCAACGGTCAAAGTCGAGCCCGATCCTGTGGAAGCTGAATTCTACGAAAATATTTCAGCGTTTGTTCAAAGCCAGGCCGCACGGGAGCAGAACACCCTGGCGAAAATGCGTTTGAAAAGACTCCTGGAAGGAGCTGGTTCTTCCCATGCCGCTGTGGCCGCCATGCTTGAACGCCTGGCTGCTGCAGGCGGAGATGTCGCAAAGGATGCCGCGGTCCTGCTGGATCAAACCAGAAGACTGAAAAAAAACGCAAAGGCAAGGCAGGTCGCGCAAATCATAAAAGCGTGTGGCGATCAGGTGGTGGTCTTTGTTAATTACAAGGCGACCCTGGATTACCTCCATGATTATTTCCTGAAAAAAAATATCGATCATGTGGTATTCCAGGGCGGCATGACCAACGTACAGAAAAAAAAGGCCATAGATGAATTCAGGAGCGGAACCCGGGTGCTGCTGGCCACCGGCTCGGGCGGTGAAGGGCATAACCTCCAGTTCTGCCATACCCTGATCAACTACGATCTGCCCTGGAACCCCATGGAGATTGAACAACGTATAGGAAGGCTCCACAGGATAGGCCAGAAGAAACCGGTCCAGGTTTATAATTTCTGCACGTCAGGAAGCATCGAGGAACGGATACTCGAGGTGCTCGACCGGAAGATCAACATGTTTGAACTGGTGGTGGGAGAAATAGACATGATCCTCGGGCGGCTGCGCGGGGAAAAGGAATTCGCTGATCTGATATTCGAACTGTGGGTCGGCAACACCGATGACCGATCAAGGGACAAGGCATTTGATACCCTTGCCACACGCCTGAAGCGGGCGCGCTCAGCATATGACCAGACCAAAAACCTTGACGAAAAGCTGTTCAAGGAAGATTTCGGAATCTGATGTATGAACAACTCAAACAGACTCGAGGAATTCGTTAAACGCTTTGTTGAACAAAGCGGCGGAATTCATGAAACAGACCGGTCCGGAAAGATATATATCCTTATCCCTCCTGAAACGGCCAAGGAACTGGATATTGACCAGGAGGCCGTGGTCGGCGGCGACGAGATCCCTCTGCTATACGGGAGCCCGATGCTCGACAGGATGATAGCAAAGCTCAAGTCCGATATACCGGTTCTGTATGCCGGAATCAGCCCCGGGTACCTCAAGAAAGCCGGCTTTGAACGGATACTGGAACGCGACATATCGTTTCCGGACAGCAGGGCGCACATAAGGGATACGGCAGAATCCAGGCGCACTTACATGATCCTTGTGGCAGACTATACAGCCATAAGCGATGAACGCAAGGAAGGCCATGTCCGGGTGGCGGTGGCAGAAAGCTCCGGCGCTGTTATCCAGGGCATGGAGAACGACTGGGACACCATGCATCACGTGGAATATTTCAAGCCGGGGCAGATTCCGCTTTCTTTCCCGCGGGATATCAAGGCGGCTTTCATGAAAGCGATGGCTGCCGCCAGGGAAAAAGCGGAATCAGAGCTCAGCAACTTTTTTGAAAGCATGCAACGCCGCCTTCAAAGGGATATCAGCAATATACATGAATATTACAAGGCCCTTGAACAAGAGATGATCGAGGGACTGAAAAATCCGAGGCTCGGAGAAACTCAGCGGGAAGAAAGAAAAGCCAAGATAGCCGAACTCCCTGCCGAGGCAGCCCGTAAAATCGATGACCTCCGGCAAAAATACCAGATAGTACTCAGGCTCCGGCCCGCTGCCGCGGTTCGACTCCTTGTGGACTGCGTGAGCATTATTACGGAAATCCGTTACGGGAAACTCCGGCAGGATCTCAGCCTTTCATGGAATCCTCTTACCAAACGCATCGATCCGGTTGTATGCGGGAACTGCGGCGCCACCACACGGGAAATCCTTTGCAGCCCCAGGCAAAACCAGCTTTCTTTCATCTGCTTTGACTGCAGGAACAAGATGAAAAGTAACAGGCCCTAGCGGAGGCCGGCTGCTGTCTGGAGTGAATCTATCGCTTCGGCAAGCCCTTTCTTCCCATCGCCGTTGATGTCCCAGGGATTTGTCGTTTCCAGCTCCATCTGCAGGCCGCCGGTATCCGTGTCCTGGTTTTCCACCACGTTCACACCTTCCAGGGCAAGGGTTGCAAACCCCTGCTTTTCAATGCGCAATGACCAGGCTCCTTCAAGAACATTTGAAAATGCGAATTTTCCGTCAGCATCGGTTGTGGTGCTCCGCCCTTTTTCAACAAGGGTCACGCTGGCGCCAACAACAGGAGTATCGGCTCCTGTAACCGAGGTGGTGACTGTGCCTGAAATGCTTCCCAGGGGGCCCTGTTCCAGCTCCAGGGTAGGCCTGTACTCTGCGAACGCCTCGACAGCCGACATCCTGGCGAAATGGTAATTACTGCTCCCGTCTGTCGGACCGAATACATTCCCGTCCCAGCCGTCATCTGCAGATCCAGCAAACCTCAGGTTGATGTTCACGAAGTCGTGTGTCCGGTTGTTGACCAGGTCCGTGATGTTGTATGTCACGCAGATCGGATCGTCAAACTCGCGTTCCTCGCTGGGGGCTATGTCGGGGGTGGATATTGCCCAGATTGGATCCAGCAGGACATCACCCGCATATATGTTGTCCTGGGCATCCTGGCTGTTTTCCGGATCCCCTATGGGCGCACTGGTGATCAGGCGGTCTGCTTCATAGTACCTGGCGGCAATGCGGGTCTCCGCCATCTGGAAGACACTGGTTATATAAAAGGTGACCTGGGCATTTCCGAAAGACTCGCCGTTGTAAGCAGATAGGTCGAACTGCAGCACCAGGGCCATGTCGATACCGTGATACTCGATATAACCGAGCATGGGATGCCATTGCCCGTCATTCATGACGGTCCATTTATTCTCCGAAGCCTCCCGGCTGTAATGGATCTCACGGTCAACGGGGTTCAGAACAACAGCAAACGAAGAGGCGGCGAAAGTGATTGAACAGATAAATGAAATTATGCTGGCAAAAAATTTTTCCATCATTTCCTCCCACTGATCGTATCAACCTTTGTGACAACCAGACACTTCAAAAAACCAGGCCGGTGACGATTTGCAACTCTTCAAAAGAGGTGCGCCTGTGAACTTTCATGATTGGCGGCAATCATGAAAGTTCACGAGTTCATCAACGGGAAACGTCATGTATTGCATCCAGGACCAGATTGCCCGGCTCCGGAAATAACGAAATTAAAAGTGGCGGTAAGGAGGAGAGATCAGATCATGAATTGCCGCACACCGTGGATACGGACAGGTGATTTTGATTAAGCGTATCTGCTTAAATAATATAACCAAATTGCACAGTACGAAATAATTTGCCTTCCCCAAAACAAGCTTTTTCCGTAATGAATTTTTTATGAAAATTTATGATGTCCTGCTTATCATTCATGCAGGTTTAACCTTTGCGAATCTGTTTTTCTTCCATGCGTGTTTCACTTCACCGACGTCGGTGAAGTGAAATAAGTTCCGATTTTCCAATTATATTTTGAGCATGTCTTGCTTTATGCAGCCTTGCAACATGCATCCGGGTTAAATATTATCGTTATTGGCAGCATGAGTGGCCGAAGCGGGCGG
>CAYVIE010000028.1:14082-24393 GCA_964451355.1 uncultured Desulfobacteraceae bacterium | reverse complement strand
GTTCCCTGCGAAGAGCTTCTGTCTCCTCGAGCTTCTTTTCAAGCTTTGCAACAAGCCGCTTATTGTAACGTTCAAGAATTTCAGATCCCTCCGGAAAAAAGCGGTCCGGTTTTTGTACAGGTTTTGTTGCCGTCTGATTCAAGGCATGCTCAAGGGCGGCAACAAGCTGACCAGGTTGCAAGGGCTTCCTCAAAAAAACGGCGACCCCCAAATCGCGTGCAAGCTCCTCGTCTTTGGGATCAGTGTATGTTCCTGAACAGAATACAAGCGGCACACAGGCCAACTTCGGATCACAACGCATTCTCCTGGCAAGCTCAAAGCCATCAATTTCAGGCATAAGGACATCCGACACAACCGCACATGGCCTGTCCTTCCTCATGATTTCCAGGGCCACCCTACCGTTTTCAGCCTCCTTCACCTTCCAGCCTGTCAGTTCGCAAAGGATATCGACAAGTACTGCCCTTGAATCAGGATCGTCATCTACAATCAATATGGTTGTCTCTTTACTCATGATATCCGCCTTCTTTTCCTGATATGAGCACATGTTACAGGAGGGATCTGAAATGCTATTATCTAAATATAACATCAAGACAGGTTGCAGCAAAGCCGAAAAGAAGATATAAAGCCATGAAACATGATCAGAGCAAAAAAAGGGCGGTTAAACAGATGAGGTGAAAAAAATAATCAAGGTGCGACTGGTGCAAAATCGACCGCAAAATTACATAGGCGGACTTGTGATGTGGTGAGTGATTTTGCACCAGGTGGGAATGCCAGGGAGTGAGCGGGAAAATAAGGGAAATTGCAATGATTTTGCGAAGTTGAGCGAATCTTTATAAAATTTTTGCATGAACTGGTGCAAAATCAATCGCAAAGTGGTGCAAAATCGACCGCAAAATTACATACCTACAGAGAATAGTTGACCATACAATGTATGGTCAGAAAAATAGGCCTGAAAAAGCGATTTTTTTCAGGCCTAACCTATTGATTTTATTATGGTAGGCGCGAGCAGACTTGAACTGCTGACCTCTACCGTGTCGGGGTAGCGCTCTCCCACCTGAGCTACGCGCCTCTATCATTTGAATACCTTGACTAAATAAAACAGACAGCGCCAAGATGTCAAGTAAAAACAAAAGATCAAACAGCAAGCCGGCGTAGAAGCATTGCAATCTCAGGAATAAACTTGAATCATGGCACGAAAATCAAGGCTTATAACAAAAATAGCATTTTTCCTTGTCATCGCAATCTTGTCAGGGATCAGCGCCGGGATCGTGGTTGCAACATATTCCGACCTGCCCGAAATTTCATCCCTGGAAAGGTTTTCACCTCCATCGGTCACGCGAATAATTTCAGCAGAAGGTGATCCTTTATGGGAACTGTATGCTCAAAGGCGCTATCCTGTCAGCCTCAAAGAGGTACCCGCAGCATTGATAGACGCCCTGCTTCTCACTGAAGACCGGAGGTTTTACAGCCATATCGGCATTGATCCCGCCGGCATAGCCAGAGCGATTGTAAAAGATATCATGACGGGGCGTTTCGTTGAAGGCGGCAGCACCATTACCCAGCAGCTTGCCAAGACCCTTTTTCTTACAAGGGAAAAGACACTGATCAGAAAACTCAAGGAGGCGGTTCTGGCACTGCAGATAGAACGCAGATACACAAAGGATGAAATCCTTGAGATGTATCTGAACCAGATTTACCTCGGTTCGGGCACATACGGCGTAGCCGCCGCAGCGGAGCGGTATTTCGGAAAGCCTGTATCGGAATTGACCCTTCCTGAATGCGCAATGATCGCAGGACTCCCCAAGGCGCCATCAGCCCTTTCTCCCCTCGCGCATCCACAAAAAGCTGTTTCGCGCAGGAACCTGGTCCTGAAAACCATGCTTCTTGAAGGTAAAATCGACCGGCGTAGATTTTCAGAAGCCGTCAATAGTGGTTACACGCCGCCACCTCCGGGGGAAACCAGTAATTATGAAGCAATGTATTTTATTGATTACATCAAAAACATGATGGAAGCCAAACTCGGCGAAGACCGTTTATACAAGGGGGGGCTGGTGATAGAAACTACGATCAGCTCCGAGCTTCAGAAAGCTGCGACAGAGGCGGTTAAATCAGGACTCAACCGCCTGGCGAAACGGCTGCGTGAAAAAAAAATAGACCCATCAGGACTGCAGGCAGCTCTCATAGCCATCGATGTCCATACCGGTGCTATAATTGCAATGGCAGGAGGCTCAGACTGGAAAAAAACCAGGTTCAACCGGGCTCTTTACTCTAAGCGCCAGCCCGGCTCTGCGTTCAAACCGATCATCTTCGCCTACGCCATAGAAAAAGGGGCATCCCAGGTCGATCTCATACTAGACGCTCCCGTGGCATTTCCCGGAGCCAACAGGAACACAGACTGGATACCAGAAAACTTTTCAAGGAATTTTTCCGGGGATATCACCCTTAGGTACGCCTTGGCCCATTCCAAGAACATACCTGCTGTAAGGCTTCTCCAACGCTACGGCATATCGCGGATCAAAACATTCGCCCGGGAACTTGGCATAACCTCCCCCTTACCCTCGAACCTCACACTTGCCCTCGGATCAGGAGGCACAACTCTCTTGGAGCTTACAAAAGCTTACTGCGTCTTTGCAAACAGGGGAATCAGCACGGACACCTTCAGCGTATACAGGGTTACGGATAAAACCGGTCATATCATCTGGTCGGCTAAACCGAAGAGAAGGATCGTAATGTCATCCGCGGCTTCAGCCATCATCACAGATATGCTCAAGGCCGTCATGACAGAAGGCACAGGGAAAAGCGCCGGAGATTTTGCCTGTCCTGTCGCAGGCAAGACAGGAACCACTAATCGCTTTTTCGACGCTCTCTTTATCGGTTTTTCACCCTCGGTCGCCGCCGGAGTCTGGGTAGGTTTCGATTCTCCCAGACCCCTTGGCCGGGGCGAAACCGGGGCCAGGGCCGCCCTTCCGATATGGAGCATATTCATGCGCAAGGCCGCCTGCCACGGGGCATCAATGGATTTCGACATACCCGAAGACACCGTCTTCGTCAAAATCGATCCTGTCACGGGGAAAATTCTGTCCGATGACTCCAAAGGGACCATGGCGCTTGTCAGGAAAAGCCGCATCCAACAACTTCGGGCTATTAAATGAAGTTCACTTTATTAGACGGCTTCGTAAACTTTCATGATCAGCAGCAATCACCCCCGAGCATGAAAATAAGGCTGTCTTTTTCCCAGGCTCCGGAGGTGTCTGCACGGTAAATCAGACCGTTGCGTTGCGCTTCACCGTGAACCGGCTCAACATACTTACAGTAACCATTGAGACCCTTTCCGGCTTGTGACACCTTGCATTCAAAGCTTTTTGCAAAGCCGTGGACTGAATTTTCAATTGAATTGAACCATTGCTTTTGGATATGAATTTCGATTTTTTACGATTGCATCTTGATTTAACGGCTGAAAAAAAGATAGGTAAAAACTCATGATACGAAAAGCTACCATGGATGACATAAAATCTATTCATACCATCCTTAAATACTATGGAGACAGGGGTGAACTCCTGGCCAGGCCTCTGTCCAAGCTCTACGATCACGTACGTGACTTTCTTGTCTATGAATCAGAAGACCGAAAAAGGATTCTTGGATGCTGTGCCGTACAGTTTTTCTGGGAAGACCTTGCGGAAATCAGATCCCTGGCGGTGGATCCTGGTCACACAGGCAAGGGAATCGGAACGGCCCTGGTCAAAGCGGCATTTATTGACGCCAGGGAATACAAGATACGCCGTCTGTTCACGCTGACATACAGACCTGGGTTCTTTGAACGCCTTGGATTCAAAACTATAAACCGGTCCGAACTTCCATTAAAGATTTGGGCGGACTGCATTCATTGCGTAAAATACCCGGACTGCGATGAAACAGCCATGATGAAAGAGCTTTTTAAAAATACGTGAATCCGTGACTGCGGGAAATGGTATCAGGTTGTGTAAAGCAGGTTCACCCTGATGGGATCCGCATCCCTGATCCCTGGAAGGGGAAGGATGTGCTCGTATTTAACTGTCAGCCAGAAAAGTTCAGGCTTTATATCACGCATCTTACCGTCATCTGGAGGAAGCGCCGGAGGCGTATGGGAGTAAATCACCCTGAAAATAAACACAGCACTGTCATTATTCTTATCAAGGATATAGCATTTTGAAAACCTGCGCGAGGTAAGGCCTGCTTTTGCTGCTATCTCCTTGTACTCCTCATTCTTCAACGGCAAGAGAACCGTCTTGAAAATACCGTTTTCAGAGTACCGTATAAGGGATCTAGATTCGCTGCTGGAAACATAAATGGTGGTTATGAACGGAAAGCGCCTGAAATACTGTGCCGCAACACTTGCTGCCGTCCTCCTCCCCCCGATCATGTCCGGCAACCCATAATACTCGAAGAACTTCTTCTGGATCGCCTCAGCGCATTTTTCTCCCTTTTCATACAAATCCTTGGAGATATACCTCAAATACCTTGCAAGATCTTCAGCAGCGTCGGTTATGGGCCAGTCGATACGGACGTGAAAATGGGAAAGAGCGTACCTGTGCTTGCCTTTGCCTGATGCAGGATCCTTTTGTATCAGCAGGGCGTAATCGACCGGGAGGAGGCTCTCCAAAAAATCAAAAAAATGTATACCGTCTAAGAACTTGAGTGTACGGTCGAAATCACCGCCCAAAGGAAGGCTCTTTAATTTAGTAAGATTCACTTTTGTGGTGCGGTTGTCGTCAAAAAAACGAATATACTTCTTATGCTCGGGAGGAATCGTCTCTTCAGCGAATATAAGCAAAAACGTATTCTGCAACTCATATTCCTGCTTGGGAATACGGGCCCTCGGTTTCAACTCCTTTCTTTCAACGTACGGATAGGGGATACCTCTTTCTTTGAAACGCCGGTAGGAATCCCTCAAGGCACGATCTGTCAGAAACTGGTCGAGGTCATCTCTAAGGAGTTCGTAGTAGGAACGCCGTAAACGGTTCTCCAGGCTGAGTTCATCACGAGATTTCCAGTACAACTAGGACACCCTCCATCAGGCCGGTTTACAAATGAGATGGCATACAACTAACGAAGAGATACATATAACACCGCGATTTGTCAAACAATTTTTTTTTGCGCCAACAAAAAAAGCAAAAGGTTACATGCAGGCCTGCGAATATACCATGCCGCCATAAGCACCGGATCCGCAAAACTCAACCAGAATCAACCAGAGTCAATTTTTCCCGCCATTGAAGCTCTCGATCCAGGCATAAATCTTTTGTCTTAACAAGGTTGCCGCCAGAAACAGGACAAGACTTGCCGCCCCGACAATCATCAGCTCAACCCAGCGGTCCTCGAAAAGAAGCCCCCCTTGAAGACTCAGCATCAATGTGCCCGGCATACGCCCCACAAATACTATGACAAAAAAAACCCAAAAAGGCATGGACGTGATCCCCAGGGCAAGGCACAGGTAATCCTTGGGAAACCCGGGGAACAGGAAAAAAAGAAAAACCAAAAGAGCTCCCTGACGCCTTGTGAATCTATCCATTTTATCCACAAACTGCCTGCCCAGCATGCGTCTTACCCATTTTTCCCCGAGAAGCCTGCCCGCGCCGAAATTAATCACAGACCCCAAGGTCAACCCCAGGGTGGAAAGGAAAAAGCCTCCCCATACCCCGAAAAGATATCCCCCGACAAAACCCGAAATCTCCCCTGGTACAGGGGCTATCACAACCTGAGCCACTTGCAACATAACAAAAACCACAGGTGCGGCCGGGCCAAACCCGGCGACCCACCTGCGGACAAGGGCCTTGTCGGAAAGAACATGGTACCACTTGATAATAGCACTTCCAGAAAACAGAAGGGCAAAAATTGCTATGACAACCCCGAAAAGCAACAGGCCAATGAAGTACTTGTTTATTTTTTCATCCGGGGCCTCACGGTGAATTCCTTGCTTCAAGGGTATCACTCCTTTTCGAGGGCAACCACTCCCGGCAAGGGTTTGCCCTCGAGGAGATGCAGAAACGCCCCTCCTCCGGTGGATATATATGAAATCCGATCGGTCTGACCGGTGGAATGCACCGCAACATCAGTATCTCCACCCCCCACTATGGAAAGTGCATACGAATCAGCCACTGAATAAACCATCGAGACTGTCCCCCTTGAAAAGGGATCGAGTTCAAACATTCCCATGGGCCCGTTCCACACAATGGTCTTCGCATCATACAGGACTTCAGAAAACAGCTTGGATGTTGCAGGACCGATATCGAGCACCATCCAGTCTTGAGGGATTTCCTGTACAGGGACTATCATGGTCTCGGCCCTGGCATCAGGCTCCCTTGCAATTACAGCGTCTACCGGCAAGTAGAATCTCACTCCTGAGGCCAAGGCCTGTTTTCGAATCTTTTCAGCCACCTCCACGAGATCATCTTCCACAAGTGATTTACCCATGGCAAAGCCCTGAGCCTGCAAAAATGTGTTGGCCATGGCGCCGCCAATAATAATCTTATCTACCTTCTTCACAAGATTCTGCAGGGCACCAAGCTTGCTAGATACCTTGGCCCCCCCGATTATAGCCACAAGTGGACGCCTGGGCTTCTCTAATGCATCGGAAAAATACTTCAGCTCCTTTTGCAAAAGGAAGCCGGCTCCTTTCTGATCAACCAGTGATGGGACCCCCACAACAGATGCATGAGCCCTGTGTGAAACAGCGAAAGCGTCATTTATATATACATCGCATAAGCTTGCCAACTCCTTGGCAAAATCCGGATCATTTTTCGTCTCACCCGGATAAAACCGGAGATTCTCAAGAAGAAGAATCTCGCCGCTTTTGAGTTCACTGACCGCCTGTCGAACACTGTCGCCAATGCAATCATCAGCCATTTTCACATCCTGACCAATAAGCCGACCCAGCCTTTTTGCAACCGGTGCAAGGCTCATCTGAGGAATCCTTTTCCCTTTAGGTCTGCCCAGATGGCTGGCAAGAATCAAGCGCCCCTTGTGATCGAGCACATAATGAATCGTGGGCAAAACCGCCTTTATCCTGGTGTCATCTGTAATATTTTGCTGATCATCAAGTGGTACGTTGAAGTCTACGCGCACCAGAACACGCTTCTGGCCAAGCTCGATATCTTTTATACTTTTCATTTTGTATCCTCCCGTTAAATCCTGCCCCCAATTTCATATTACAACTTTTTCCCTAAAGATCTTTTCCTGCGATAAATCGATTTTTTCCTTGCCCAGCGTTCCAGAAAGCTCAACTGCCCTGCTTCATAGGCACGATCAACCTTCTCCTCCTCAAAGGTCAGCTTCTCCTTTGACATGGCTTCCTTCAGGCATTCAACCTTCAAATCGCATTTCATACAGGCGCCCGGTGTATGCCGAAGTCCATCTTTGCCTTTTGGAAATACATTTTCAAGAATCCCGAAACAAGCCGGCAGGCAAGACTTGTCAACCATTTCTATATCCTGTTTATATACAGCTTTCAGAGATTTTCTGCATCTGATGATCATATTCGCGTTGCATTCGTGCGATATGCCCCTGGTCGGCAAAGCTGTAGTAAGTATTATCACCTATGACTATATGCTCGTGAACTGTGATATCCACACTGCGGCATGCGAATACCAGCTTCCTTGTGATACTGATATCAGCAGCCGAGGGAGCAGGATCGCCGGAAGGATGGTTGTGGGCGAAGATCAAGGCTGCTGCTTGCCGCCCCAGGGCCGCACGTATGACTTCTCTGGGATAGACAGCGCCGGCAGTCAATGTTCCCACAAAAAGATCCTCTGAAGCAAGCACCCGATTTTTAGCATCAAGAAACAAGACCCTGAATCGTTCCCTGCCTTTGGCCGACATGGTTGCCTGTAGATACTCGAAAAGCTGCTTTGAATTACTGATGGGATCTGTCTTTTTTATACGCTGCTCAAGATAGCGCTCTGCCACAGCAGGTACTATTTTCAGCCCGAAGAGATTCTTTTCACCTATACCAGGAATCTTTTTCAATTCTTCCACAGGGGCCTCAAGTACGCCGGGGATGGTTTTAAAACGGGCAATTGCAGCCTTGGCCGCATCCTTGCAATCCCTCCTGGGGGTTCCAATGGTCAGCAAAAGTTCAATAACCTCATAATCATGGAACCCGGAAAGACCACTTGCAAGAAACTTCTCCCGCAGCCTTTTCCTGTGTCCCTCTCCCTTATAATGCTTTGGTGCCATACAAGAACCTGTCGCGGTTCATTACCAGTGGATCAATCGAGACGGGCCAGCAGAAAACCTGGAATCCGGCTCAAATACAGACTACAATTATTTTTGCCGTTAAAACACCTCAAGGGTCTGGGTGAAAAAGAGCCTTGTTTTCATGCCCGGGGGTGATTGCTGCTGATCATGAAAAGTTTATAAAAACCCATCATTTCACATCACAAATTCAAGCTTAAAAGATCGGCTTAATCAATCGGCTTAATCAAGAGGACCTGCGGAAAGATCAGAGGACATCTTCAAGCTCGCTTTTCAAATCCCTCGTCATGAGCGCAAAGACAGCATTTTTTGGATCAAGATCCTCGTAAAGAACCGAATAAACCGCATTTGAAATCGGCATCTCAACGCCTTTTTTGTGCGCCAGATTGCGCACTGACCTGGCTGTCTTGACACCTTCTGCCACCATTCGCATATCAGAAAGAATCTCAGAAAGCCTCTCGCCCGAGCCTATCTTCATCCCCACGGTATAATTTCTGCTCAAGGCTCCGGTACAGGTCAAAATCAGGTCTCCTATACCGGCCAGACCGGCAAATGTATGCGGATTAGCACCCATAGCGATCCCGAGGCGTCTTATCTCGGTCAAACCACGGGTAATGAGCGCCGCTCTTGTGTTCAAGCCCATACCCAGACCGTCTACAATGCCCGAAGCTATGGCTATCACATTTTTGACCGCACCACCCAACTCAACGCCTATCATGTCCGGGTTTGAATAAACCCGGAAATACGGTGAGGCAAAAATCTCCTGCACCACTTTCGCCAGCGTGTCATCAGGAGAAGCGGCAACCACGGCCGTAGGGACACCCACTGCGACTTCTTTTGCGAAACTAGGTCCGGACAATACTGCAATCCGTTTCTCCAGACCAGGGCCTAAAACTTCTGCAAGTACACCCGACATAGTCAGATGGCTTTTGTTCTCAATACCCTTTGATGCTGAAACCACGATAGCATTTGCATCGATAAAAGGTTTGGCGGAAGTGGCGGTCTCGCGCAGAACGTGTGATGGAGTCACAAAGACCACCATATCTTTTCCGGAAACCACTTCCCCCAGATCGCATGATACATTTAACGAACCAGGAAGCCTTATGCCGGGCAGGAAAAGGCTGTTTTCCCCTTTCTCAATTATGGTGTTCAGTACCTCTTTTTCATATACCCACAGGAAAACAGGAAACCCCTTCTTTGCAAGGTGTGCTGCGATTGCTGTTCCCCAGCTACCTGCACCGACAACACCGATATTATGCACCTTGATGCTCATCTTCATCATCCTTCTCGGCCAGCCTGGCTGCAGCCACAACCCTTTCCCCCGCTTCAAGCCCGATAAGCCTTACCCCCTGTGTATTGCGGCTTATCACAGAGACACCAGCCATGGCTATGCGTATGATTCGGCCCGAATCAGTTACAAGCATGACATCATCGTCGTCGTCCACCACCAGGATAGTCACCACCCTCCCGTTACGCTCCGTGGTTTTTATGGTGATTACCCCCTTGCCACCGCGTCTTTGAACCGGGTATTCATCTATGGAAGTCCTCTTGCCGTATCCGTTTTCAGTTACAGTGAAAAGCGTCTGCCCGTGTTTCAGGACCTCAAGGCCTACCACTGCATCATCCGGCTCGGAAAGTTTGATCCCGCGGACACCCTGTGCAGTACGCCCCACGGGCCTGATATCGGAAGATGGAAACCTGATAGACTTGCCCATAAGTGTTCCCAGAAAAACATTGCTTGTATCGTCGGTCAGACGAGCTGCTATGAGTTCATCCCCCTCCGCCAGACGCAGGGCTATGATCCCGCCTGTTCTGGGCCTGGAAAAATTCAACAACGACGTCTTTTTCACCATCCCCTTTTTGGTCGCCATCAAGACGAAAAGGCCCGGCTTGAATTCAGCCACCGGCAACACCGTCGCAAGCCGCTCGCCAGGCATGAAGTTCAGTAGGTTCACAATAGCCTTGCCACGGCTGGTCCGTGCCTGCTGTGGTATATCGTACACCTTACACCAATATATCCTGCCCATGCTGGTAAAAAATAAAAAGGTCTGGTGCGTGGTGGCCACAAAAAGGTGCTCCACAAAA
>CAYVIE010000028.1:7374-14072 GCA_964451355.1 uncultured Desulfobacteraceae bacterium | reverse complement strand
CTCCTTGGTGGCCATACCGGTCTTGCCCTTGCCCCCCCTAAGCTGCCTCTGGTAGAGGGTAATGGGAGTTCTCTTGATATAACCATCATGGGTGACGGTTACCACCATCTCCTCGTCAGCGATCAGGTCCTCCATGGAGATCTCCTTGGTATCCTCGACTATCCCGGTACGTCTGGGATCACCAAAGTTATCCGCCATCTCCTTTAATTCATCTTTTATTATGTTCAGGACCACACGCTCGCTTGCAAGTATCTCCTTAAACCTTGCTATCTGTTTCAGGATATCTATATGTTCCTGTTTTATCTTTTCCCGCTCAAGGCCTGTAAGTCTTTGAAGGCGCATGTCGAGTATGGCCTGGGCCTGGATAGGGCTGAGCCCGAACCTCTCTGACAGCCTGGCCTTTGCGCTTGCCGGCGAATCAGCATTGCGGATAATGGAAACCACTTCATCGATATTATCCAACGCGACAATAAGTCCCTCGAGAATATGGGCGCGTTCCTCGGCCCGCCTCAAATCGTAGCGGGTCCTGCGGACAATCACCTCCTTTCGGTGAGAGATGAAATGCTCCAGGATCTCCTTTATGTTCATCAAATGCGGCCTGCGGTTGTAAACGGCCAGAAAGATGATCCCGAAGTTGTTTTCAAGCTGGGTCTGCTTGTAGAGACGATTCACAATCACCTCGGCGACCTGATCCTTTTTTAGTCCCACAGCCACCCGAATACCATCCTTGTCCGACTCGTCCCTGACATACCTGACCCCCTCGATCTCCTTCTTTCTTACCAAATCCGCAATCTTCTCGATCAGGGAAGCCTTGTTGACCTGGTAGGGAAGCTCCCTTATTACGATGATATCAGCCTGGGATTTTTTATCATGCTCTATCTCAATGCGCCCCCTGATCCGCAGGCGCCCCCTGCCCGTCTTGTAGGCGTCTTTAATGCCCTGCTTGCCGTATATCACCCCCCCGGTGGGGAAGTCAGGCCCTGGCAGATATTCCATGAGATCCTCAATACTCATATCAGGATGATCTATCAGGGCCATCAGGGCCGAACACAGCTCCCCGAGGTTGTGCGGAGGGATATTCGTCGCCATTCCCACCGCTATCCCTGCAGCACCGTTCATGAGCAGGGCGGGAATCTTTGCAGGGAGAACCTGGGGTTCGTTTAATGTCTCATCATAATTGGGCTGGAACTCAACTGTCTCCTTGTCGATGTCATCCAGCATATGATGAGCGATCCGGGACATCCGGATCTCGGTATATCTCATGGCGGCAGGAGGATCTCCGTCCACTGACCCGAAATTTCCCTGCCCATCTACCAGAGGATAGCGCATGGAAAAATCCTGGGCCATGCGGACTATGGCGTCATATACCGCGGCATCGCCGTGGGGATGGTACTTACCGATAACATCGCCCACTATACGTGCGGATTTTTTGTAAGGCTTGTTCCAGTCATTCTTCAACTCGTGCATGGCATACAATATCCGCCTGTGCACCGGCTTCAACCCGTCACGCACATCAGGCAAAGCCCTGCCGATGATCACGCTCATCGCGTAATCCAGATACGACTGCTTCATCTCCTGCTCTAGGCTTACAGGCTCTATACGCCCGCTTTCCTGACCCATCTTATCTCCCATGACCTGTTAGTAAACAACTATCCGCAATTGTATATACGGTTATTTTGCAATAAGCCCCAGAAAGGTGAATCCCAGAATAACTTCATAAAGCCACATTACAGGAAAACTCTGGGTGAAATAATAGACGATTCCACCACCGATTATGGCTGGAACCCCCATGAGGACCAGCGTGCCCAACTTCCTGCTGACAGTCATTTTCTTACTCCTTGCAACCTGGATGTTTTTTGTTTTTTTTGGAAAGTATCACACGGCTGAGATAACCATGGCCATACCCATTCCTCCGCCGATGCACATGGAGATCAATGCGTTTTTCATACCGAGCCGTTTCATCTGGTAGATGGCTGTAACGGTCTGCCTGGCACCGGTACAGCCTATGGGATGACCCAGGGAGATCCCGCTTCCGACCGGATTCGGTTTTTCCACGGGAATGGACAGCTCTGTCATACATGCCAGGGCCTGGGCTGCGAAGGCCTCGTTCAGCTCTATCAACTCCACCTGGTCAATACCAAGCCCTGTCATCTTCAAGACCTTCCGGATGGCAGGCACCGGCCCGAGCCCCATGTACGCCGGATCAACGCCGCCGGATGCAAATCCCTCTATCTTCGCCATGGGCTTCAACGAAAGCTCTTTCGCCTTTTGAGCGCTCATCAAGACCACTGCTGCAGCGCCGTCGTTTATGCCCGAGGCGTTCCCCGCAGTGACAGTGCCGTCTTTCTTGAAGACAGGCTTCAATCTGGCCATCTTCTCCATGTTCGTCTCCATGGGCCGCTCGTCGGTCTCAACTGTCACCTCGCCTTTCCTGGTCTTCAAGGTAACGGGAACGATCTCTTCTGCAAACCAGCCATTTTTTATGGCATCCCTGGCCCTGTTATGGCTCATGACCGAAAGCTCATCCTGGGCCTGGCGGCTGATACCGTACTTTTCCACAATGTTTTCCGCTGTAAGGCCCATGTGATAACCGTAAAAAATCTCGTACAAGCCATCAAAAACCATGAGATCCATAAGCTCGCCCTTTCCGGTGACCTCCATCCGGTAGCCCCACCTGGCTTTGGGCAACGCCATGGGCACTGTACTCATGGACTCCTGGCCGCCGGCAATAACCACATCGGCCGCACCCGACATTATGGATGCGGCACCCAGGGTGATCGCTTTGAGTCCCGAGGCGCAGACCTTGTTCACTGTAAACGCCGGGGTCTCCTTGGGGATGCCGGCTTTTATCATGCTCTGGCGTGCGGGATTCTGGCCCTGGCCAGCCAGGAGCACATTGCCCATTATGACTTCATCTATAGCCACGGGGACTGCCTGCTCGTCCCACTCTACACTCTCTTCCAATGGGATTCTGCCCTGCTCTTTTAATTTGTCAGGCGCCAATGAAGCAACATCCCCTGGCACCTCTGGCCGGAGCCCGGCTTTGCTCAAAGCAGCGTTTATCACCTTTGACCCGAGTTCGACCGCCGGTACATCCTTGAATACACCTCCGAAAGAACCGACCGGGGTCCTTGCACCGCTTACTATTACTACTTCACGCATAAGACTTCCTCCTTTCAGTTCCGTATACGATCATGATATAAATCCATGAATCCAGCTTAAGCCATAAACACAAGCTGGATATGAAATCCGGATGACCGTGGTCATTCTTGTCCTCGCGCAGCTGCACAGAGCCGGGATGGGCTTGGGCAATCTGGATTTTTGCGGTTTTATTTGACTCAATTTCCAAGGCCAAAGCCTTCCGGAATCACGTTTGTTGGCTTCACCATAAATTTCAAATAATTATTTGTAGTTAGATAAATTTTTGTTTATTATCAAACAGACCCGGTATTGACAAGGAGAAACCCAAAAAGAGATGTTTTTATGTGTATTCTGGGCATAGCGTTTCACGTTCATCCGCATCACCCGCTGATTATTTGCGCAAACCGTGACGAGTTCTATGACAGGAAAACAGCTCCGGCCCATTTCTGGAAAGATCCACCGGGCATACTTGCAGGACGCGATATAGAAGCAGGCGGTACGTGGCTCGGGGTATCCAAAGATGGCAGGATTGCCGCAGTAACCAATTACCGGGAGCCAGGCGCCCCGAAAAGCGGCAAAAGATCCAGGGGGGAGCTTGTTGTATCCTTTCTTTCCTCAGAGCTGGATGCGCAATCGTTTCTCGAAAAAACAAAAAAGCGGGCACACCTTTATAACGGATTCAATCTGGTTGCCGGCGACAAAAACGCCCTGTTCTGGTTCTCAAACCGGAACGGCAGGATTAAAAGCCTTGAGCCGGGCATCCACGTAATAAGCAACAGGCTTTTGAATACTCCGTGGCCAAAGGCGAAAAAAATCGCATATCATATGGAAAGGCTTACAAAACAACCTTCCATCTCACCGGAGCCTTTTCTCAGGCTCCTTTCAGACAGGAGCGCAGCCCCTGACGATGAACTGCCTGACACGGGTGTTGGCATTGAATGGGAAAGGATCCTTTCACCTGTATTTGTTGAAAGCGAGATATACGGCACGCGTTCCTCCTGTGTTGTGATCTTCGGCCCGGCAGACATGGTAAGCTTCACCGAGCTGGAATATATCCATATCAATGGAAAAAGCATACCCGGAAAATGCAGGGAATACGAATTCAAGACTTCAGATCGCCACACCCCTGTGTTTTGAGAGCAAACCGCATGGAATTTCTTGATTTTGCGAGCAATCCGGATATAATTCAAAAAGATTGTCACTGCGTCCCACCTTCACCTTAACCAAGGAGGCAACTATGGACCAGGATCGCTTCTGGATGCGCTCATGGGATCCCTGGGTGCATGATCTTGACCCCCAGCAGTTTGAGATCTCGTTTGTCGATGCAATCAGGCCCGCATTTGAAAAGTATCCCGATATTCCGGCCATGATCTACATGGACAAAAAGATCAGTTTCAGGGAACTTGATTCCTATTCGAATCGCTTTGCTCAGATGCTTGCTGAAAACGGCATCGGTAAAGGCGATGTTGTGGGCATCAATCTTCCCAACATACCGGAATATGTCATAGCCTGGCTCGGAGCATTGAAGGCCGGATGCGCCGTCTCCGGGGTATCTCCCCTCTTGTCCACAGAAGAGATGCACCACCAGCTGTCTGATTCAAAGGCAAAAGCTCTTGTCACCCTGGATGCCATTTTCGAGGGACGCCTGACCAAAATCGCGGATAGATTAAACGAGCTAAAGGTGGTGGTAGCTGCTGAAATCGGGGGCTTTCTTCCGCCCTTGAAAAGATTCCTTGGTAAGATACTGAAAAAGATCCCCACAGGCAAGGTCACCCCGCTTACCGGCAAAGTAGTTTACACTATGGCGGACATAATATTTGACGACCTCTTTGCCGACGAATTTCCAGACGTTGTGGTTTTCCCGGAGGATACCGCGTATATCCAGTATACAGGCGGCACTACCGGACCGCCCAAGGGAGCAATGCTATCCCATAGAAACATTGTTTCTGATGTGCTGATCATCCAGCACTGGTTGAACTGGACAGAGGGAAGCGGGATAGCCCTTTCCGGTTTCCCCTTCTTCCACATAGCCGGTCTATTTTTCAATATGAATTGTGTATATCTTGGCTGGACCCAGGTCCTCATCCCAAACCCCAGGGATACCGATTTGATCTGCAAGCAGATGGCCAAGTACAAACCCAAAGTCCTTGCAAACGTGCCAACCCTTTATCAGCTGCTTCTGAATAATCCAAAATTCGCAAAACTCGATCATTCACACCTGGAGGCCTGTGTTTCAGCGGCTGCCCCTTTCCCTGAAGAATCCCAGAAACAATTCGAATCTATAGTAGGGCAAGGCAAACTTGTGGAAGGATACGGCATGACAGAGACTTCCCCCCTGACGGTCATGAATCCTTTCCGGGGAAAGAAAAAACTCGGACACATCGGCCTTCCCATCCCAAACACTTATGTTAAACTTGTGGATCCTTCGACAGGCAAGCAGGTCCCTATAGGAGAACCAGGAGAAATATGCATCAAGGGCCCCCAGGTGATGATGGGTTACTTCAACAGGCCCGATGAGACCCAAAAAGCGATAGACGCTGATGGCTACCTGCACACAGGGGATGTGGCTGTCTTCGACGATGAAGGTTACCTCCGGATCGTTGACAGAACAAAGGATATGATAATCGTCGGTGGATTCAAAGTTTTTTCAAAAAAGGTGGAAGAATCCCTGGCTGAACATCCTGCCATTGATCTGGTCGCCCTGATAGGAGTTGATAACCCCCAACGGCCCGGCTCGGAAATAGTCAAAGCATTTATTACGCTCAAACCAGAATACAAGGGCAAGGATACTGATAAGATAACAACTGATATCCTGCAATTCGCCAAAAAGAAGCTTGCTCCATACGAAGTCCCCAAGGCCATAGAGATCAGGGATGAGCTTCCCCTGACAGCAGTGGGAAAAATTGATAAGAAGGTCCTGCGTGCGGGACAAAAAAAAGGTTGATACGAAAACAACACGCAGGCGGCCCGGGTTGTAAGCACCAGGCCGGTCTCTATCATGTCCGGTTGCAAGACAGATCACCGCTTGAGCCCTGATATGAAATCCGAACTTTCACGCATCACAGATGCTGTTAAAACTTTATTTGAATTATTCATGATAATCTCGTAAAAGGTCGAAATGTTGATAAAGAAAAAATAATTAAACCCTATAATAGAAAATGCAAGCGACGACTTCGTAAAAAGCTCAGTATGCAAGGCGTCGTGAGCCCGGAAAGGCGTATTCAAGGAACCTTGAGCCGCTTTCCGGCGAAGCGCAACGTAGCAGACGGACTTTACCGTAAAAACTCCTCCAGGGCCGGGGAAAAAAACAGCCCTGCTTTCATGCACTGGGGTGATTGCTGCTAATCATGAAAGTTTACGGAGCCGTCATTCATGAACAGAGATACACATGATCCCTATTATTGATTCGGTACCATCCAGATCTTTTCCCATAGTCAACTGGTCCCTGATAGGGGCCAATATTTTTTGTTTCTACCTGCTATTATCATACGGTCCTTACGCACAAGAGATCGTATTCCGCCTGGGGCTTGTTCCTGCGAGATTTTATACCCATCCCG
>CAYVIE010000028.1:0-7364 GCA_964451355.1 uncultured Desulfobacteraceae bacterium | reverse complement strand
CCATCCCGGCCCGGCGGAGCTAAGCACCATTTTTACCTCCATGTTTTTACACGGAGGATGGATACATCTTGCAAGCAACATGCTGGCGCTATACATCTTCGGAGACAACGTTGAAGACAGCATGGGCAGCATCAGATACCTGGTTTTCTACCTTACTTGCGGAGTTATCGCCGCATGCGTGCACATGCATTTTAACCCGACCTCGACTATTCCGACCATTGGGGCAAGTGGCGCCATAAGCGGTGTTCTCGGGGCATACCTAGTGTTATTTCCAAGGGCCCGCGTGCTGACACTGATCCCGATATTCTTTTTTCCATGGTTCTTTGAAATTCCGGCTGTTTTCTTCCTTTTGATATGGTTCTATTCCCAGCTGTTCAATGGTACCCTGGCAGTGGTTTCAGGCAGCAGCGCTTTTGGCGGTGTGGCATGGTGGGCGCATGTGGGAGGCTTTCTAGCCGGGGTTGTCCTTGTATTTTTCTTTACTGCGAAAAGGAAAAAGACCAGAAAGGTGTTTGCCGACCAGTACGCCCCGTGGTAATTGGTTATGATCAGCAGGATGTCCCCGCTTGAGCTGTTGCTGGGAGACCATGTTCCGGCAATGCAGGCACATACGGACGTTTCACGATAACTTAAATGATTAAAAGAGGCGGATATGGATTTTTTCTCACTCTTCTGGCTGTTTTTTATAATTTCTTCGCTACAGCCCGTGATACGGCAAAGAATGCTCGACGCCATGCGGATGCGCCTGCTCGAGCGCTTTGAAAAAAACAGAAACAGCAGGGTCATCGCCCTGATACACAGGCAGGAAACCTTGAGCCTTCTCGGCTTTCCCCTGGTAAGGTATATCAACATAGAGGACTCCGAAGCGGTCCTTAGGGCCATACAGATGACGGATGACGATATCCCCATAGACATGATACTCCATACGCCAGGCGGGCTGGTTCTTGCCGCAGAGCAAATCGCGTATGCGCTAATGAACCACCCCTCCAGGGTGACGGTCTTTGTTCCGCATTATGCAATGTCTGGCGGAACACTCATAGCACTCGCCGCAGATGAAATAATCATGGACTCCAACGCGGTGCTGGGCCCCGTGGATCCTCAGCTCGGCCATCAACCCGCCGCATCCATACTAAATGTTCTCGAGATGAAGCCGGTAAACGAAATTGATGATCAGACCCTTATAATGGCCGATATCGCGCAAAAGGCGGTAAAACAGGTCAAAGAGACGGTAACAAGACTGCTTTCGAACAAGATGAATGCCGATGAGGCACAAAAACTTGCCGCCCTTCTTTCCACAGGCACCTGGACCCACGATTATCCTATCACTGTTAGCGAGGCAAAGGAGATGGGCCTTCCGGTATCGACCGAAATGCCCGAAGAAGTTTATAAAATCATGGCACTCTATCCCCAGGCGGTTCAGAGAAGGCCGTCGGTAGAGTACGTCCCAGCGCCGAAGTTCAGGGACCATGACCCGAAAGGGATTGTCTAAACTTGACGTGAAATGGCAAGTCCTTTTTTTGATTCGCGGCAATCACCCCCGGGCATGGGAAATGGCCATTTCACACCTCTGCTCGGGGGCTTTTTTTCACGGTAAAGCTCTTTATGCAAGGCGTTGCAGTCCGCTAGGCGACAAGGTGCACAAAAAGCACGTTGAGGAGCTTCAAGGTGAAGTACAATGCAGCGGGCCGGCTTTTCATGAAGCCGCTGCCAGTCCTTTACTTGACAAAAATATCATGATACCGGCGTCCCCTTTACCCATACGGGGATTCCCGCAACCAGCCAGACCACTGCATCCGCTCTTTTGGCCATAATCTGGCCCACGAGCCCGGCAAGATCACGGAACCGTCTCGCCAGCTGGTTTGCCGGCACTATTCCCGACCCGACCTCGTTTGTCACAAGGATCACAGGCGGTCCGGCAGTATAAGATATCCCGGCAAGACGCCTTGCTTCATCAAGGATATCCCGGTCACCTGCGCCCTTTTCAAGCATATTGGCTATCCACAACGTAAGGCAATCGACAAGCACCACGCCATACTCCCCTGCCCCGGATGATATTACACCCGCGACATCGACCGGGGCCTCTATGGTTTCCCATTCCGGGCCCCGCTCTTGCTGGTGTCTTTCAACACGCTTCTTCATTTCGTTGTCCGCAGGAATACACGTGGCAATAAAAAGATTCCTCTTACCTCCAAAACTTTTTGCTGTGTCCAGAGCAAAAGAGCTTTTACCGCTCTTGCAGCCGCCTGTGACAAGTATCATCCGCGCCATGCCTGGTTTACCCCTTTATAATATGCATGGTCAGTTCTCTATTCCTTTTCTCGCAAGAACTCCTTTTTCATAATAATGCTTCACAGCGGTCATGCAGGTTACAAGATCCGCCCTTTGCACAAGCTGTTCCGGGGCGTTTCTCCCTGTAAAGACCAGCTCTACTCCCAAGGGTTTTTTATCAATTATCTCCATTAAATCCTCCGGTGAAACAAGACCGAAAAAACAGGCGACATTTATCTCGTCCATTATCAGCAGATCGTAAGCGCTCTTTGCCAAAGCATCTTTTACCGCATCCAGAGCGGCCTTTGCCGCAGCAATATCATCAGGTTCCGGGTTTCCCCTGATATATCGGCCCGTTCCAAACTGCTCGATCCTGATTTCACCGGAAAAACGCTCCAAAGCTCGAAGCTCGCTATAGCCTCCCTTCTTGAGAAACTGGACTATGTACACCTTCAAGCCGGCGCCGGCTGCCCGCAATGCAAGGCCCAGGGCCGCTGTGGTCTTGCCTTTGCCATCCCCCGTGTAAACCTGTATGTATCCTCTTTCCATTTGCATACCTCGTTCTTTTAACCTGCCAGAAATAGCCCTATGCAGTATCGTTAATAGCCTGAATCCGTAACGAAAAAACGGCATGTTATCGCAGAAAAGATTTTATTACCAGCGTATCACAGCAAGATACGCCCAAATATTCTTTCTCCGTATAAATGAACCGCCCTTCTGGGCTCTCGCCCGCACGCCATTTTGCTTTGCCGGCAACCGGCTGATATAGTTTATTGTTATCGGCCAGTTGCCTTTATACATCTGGCGCACGGGCAAAAGCTCACGGAACCGGGTTAAAGGCAGTGGCTAAAACAAGCGAATAACAAAACTTGAAAAATTTATCTTGCATAAAAAAATACCGATCGGTATAGATTACAGCCATGAAAAAGAAAAGCACAAAAAAAGCTGAAAAGACAAGAAGATTTATCGTGAAGAAAGCCGCTCCGCTGTTCAACAAGAAAGGGTATGCGGGAACATCCATATCCGACCTCACGCAAGCGTGCGGTCTTTCCAAGGGGAGCATTTACGGCAATTTCAAAAACAAAGACGAACTCGCCGTCGAGGTATTCCGTTATAATGTGGAATGGTTATTTTCATTTTTCGAAAAGGAGCTTTCTGCCGCCCGATCCCCCTATGAGAAGCTTCTCTCCTATCCCAGGAGTTTCAGGAAACTTTTTTCCGCTATGTGCGAATACGGGGGATGTCCCATCATCAATACCGCGGTGGAAGCTGACGACACTCACCCGGCCCTTTTAAAAGAGGTCCTGTCAGTCATTGGCAAATGGGAATCCGAGCTTGCATCGCTCATTTCGGAATCGATCAAGGAGAAAGAGATTTCACCGGACATTGACTGCCATATCGCGGCGAGGAGGATACTTATCATTATCGAGGGAGGGAGTGTCCTTGCCAAGGTTACCGGCGAGATGGCATACCTGCACGAGGCTGTTGACGCTGTCGAGAACTTCATCTCCGGCATGCGGCGTCTTGCATGAAAATATCATAACTAACCAGACTGCGACCAGAACTTCAAAAAATATTTGTATGCCCCCATCCATACGGCACAGCGGGATGCATTCTCATTATAAACATATAAAATACGAGGAAGAACTCAGATGAAAGATCCATTGTTTCAACCGATCAAGATCAACAAGATGGAGGTGTCAAACAGGATCTATCTGCCTGCCATGCACCTTGCAATGGCTGAAAACTACCAGGTCACAGACAGGCTCGTATCGTTTTACGCTGAACGGGCCAGGGGCGGAGCCGGTATCATCATAGTGGGTTACGCCACAATAGACGAACTTTCAGGCAACACCACCAACATTGGAGCGCACGATGATTCGTTTCTGCCAGGGCTTTCTAAGTTAGCTTCAGCGATCAAGGAGAATGGCGCTCGAGCCGGAGTCCAGCTCAACCACTCAGGCAGATACAATCATTCGTTCTTTACCGGCGGCAAGCAGCCTGTGGCTCCTTCTCCTATCGCATCGAGGCTTACAAAAGAGACTCCAAGGGAACTTACCATAGACGAAATCAAAAAGATCATTGAAAGGTTTGCAGATGCCGCTCAAAGGGTGCAGAAAGCCGGTTTTGATGCGGTGGAAGTCCTCTCCGGCACAGGCTACCTGATAAGCGAATTCCTTTCCCCGCTCACCAACAAGAGGACCGACGAGTATGGTGGGCCGTTTGAAAACCGCATCCGCTTCGGCCTCGAAGTGATGCAAGCTATTCGTGAACGAGTAGGCGCCGACTTTCCCCTGATCGTAAGGATGAACGGAAACGATTTCATGCCCGGCGGCCAGGATCCTGCGGAGCTGCGCCGGTACGCAAGGGAGCTCACGGAAAAAGCCGGAGTGGATGCGATATGTGTAAATGTCGGCTGGCATGAGGCAAGGGTGCCGCAGATAACAACCTCCGTCCCCAGGGGCGCTTTCGCGTATCTGGCAAGAAAGATAAAGGAAAACGTCCATGTGCCAGTGATCGCGAGCCACCGTATAAATGATCCCCAAACCGCAAGGGAGCTGATCGCAGACGGGATGTGCGACATGGTGGCCATGGGCCGGGCGCTTATAGCAGATCCATTCCTTCCCAAAAAGACTGAACAGGGGAGGGAAGACGCCATAGTACATTGTGTTGCATGCGCCCAGGGCTGCTTCGACAACCTGTTCAAGCTAAAGCACGTGGAATGCCTTTGCAACCCCAGGGCCGGCCATGAAATCGATCTTCGGGAGATCCCGGCCCCTGCGCCGAAAAATGTAGCTATCATAGGCGGTGGCGCAGCCGGTATGTGTGCCGCCATTGCAGCTGCTGACCGCGGCCACAGGGTAACCATCTATGAAAGATCAGACAGGCTCGGAGGCCAGTTGCACCTTGCAGGCGCCCCTCCTGGAAGAAGGGAGTTTGCCATACTCGCCGCCGATCTTGAAAAACAGGTCAGAGTCAGGGATGCGATTAAAGTCAGGCTCAAATGCGAAGCAGGCCCCAGCGAGATAAAAAAACATAATCCTGATTACGTGATCGTGGCGACAGGAGCCCGCCCCATGACCCCACCGATCCCGGGAATCGAACTGCCCCATGTTGTACAGGCCTGGGATGTACTTGAAAAAAAAGTATATACCGGCCGGAAGGTTGTGATCGTTGGCGGTGGCGCCGTGGGTGTTGAAACCGCCCTGTTTATAGCGGAAAGAGGAACAATATCTGCCGAAGTGCTGAAGTTCCTGCTGATAAACAAGGCCGAAGATCCGGACACTCTCTATGAACTGTGCACTTGCGGAACAAAGCAGGTTACACTGATTGAGATGCTCGAGACCATTGGCAAGGATTTCGGCAAAACCACCAGGTGGACGATGATCCAGGATATCGAAAGAAGCGGGGTTCAGGTAATGACGGCCACCCGCGCAAAACAGATCACTTCTCACGGGATAATAGTGGAAAAAGACGAGACAGAAATCGAAATCCAGGCGGATACGGTGGTCATAGCAGCGGGAGCAAAACCGGAAAACAGCATAACCCAGTGGCTCAAAAATGAAGGTATACCCCATACAGTCATTGGTGATGCCCAGAAAATCGGAATGGCCTTTGATGCCATACACCAGGGATATGCGGCCGGAAGAGCCATTTGACAGAGACCAAAACCACTATCAAAAGAAAAAGAGCAAGAAACAATGTTGAAAGAATACATCGCACATGAAAAAGAGAGAGCCAGGCTTGGAATACCACCAAAACCTTTGACCCGGGAGCAGACTGAACAACTTGTAAAACTGTGCATCGATCCAGGCGGACACGATCCCAAAAGGCTTTATGAACTGCTTTCATGCAGGGTACCGGCCGGGGCTGACGATGCTGCGGGCGTGAAAGCCCGTTTCCTGGCGGATGTTGCTTGGGGCAGGGTTTCATCCCCAGTGGTCACACCCAAGGATGCGGTTTTCCTGCTAGGAACAATGGGTGGAGGCTATAACATATCCCACCTGATCGGACTCCTTTCCCATCCCGAACTAGGAGAAGACGCAACCGACGCTCTTGGGAAAACCATATTCGTCTATGATGCGTTTAGCGAAATATGTGACCTTTCAAATGAAAACCAGCGGGCAACAAATGTTCTCGAAGCATGGGCGCGGGCCGAATGGTTTCTCGCCGGCAACCCCATGCCAAAAAGAATCACGGTAACGGCTTTCAGGATAGAAGGGGAGGTCAATACTGACGATCTTTCTCCCGCATCCGAGGCATGGAGCAGGCCGGACATACCCTTGCACGCCCTTTCCATGTTGTCTGCCCGGATCGACTCTCCCCTTGAAACCATCGCCGCCCTCAAGAAAAAGGGCCTGCCCCTCGCCTTTGTGGCTGATGTCGCAGGAACAGGATCATCGAGAAAATCGGCATCCAACTCCCTGGTATGGCATATCGGACAAGACATTCCCTATGTTCCAAACAAGCGGCGGGGGGGGATCGTCATCGCCGGCAAGATAGCCCCGATATTTTTCAACTCACTGGAAGATGCGGGCGCCATCCCCATAGAGTGCGATGTATCGGCCATAAGAAACGGCGATATCATAACAATCGACTTTACTGAAAAACGGATCTTTGCCGGCGATCCCCAAAAGGCCATAGCCGAATTCGAGCTCAGGCCCAAGGTTTTGCCCGACGAAGTCCGGGCCGGCGGAAGGATTCGCCTGATCACCGGCAGGGATCTTACCGCAAAGGCCAGGAAAACCCTCGGCATGGAGCCCTCCGACATATTCCTGAAACCAGATCCACCACCACTATCTTCAAAAGGCTATACCCTGGCCCAGAAGATTGTAGGAAAGGCATGCGGAAAAACTGGAGTCAGGCCGGGGGAATACTGCGAGCCGAAAGTAGTCACAGTAGGATCCCAGGATACCACCGGTCCCATGACGAAAGACGAGCTGATCGAGCTTGCATGCTTCAGGTTTTCATCAGACCTCGTAATGCAGTCTTTCTGCCATACAGCCGCATATCCAAGGCGCGTAGACATTGAAATGCAAAAAAACCTGTCCGCTTACATGCAGAAACTGGGGGGGAAATCTTTAAAGCCCGGAGAC
>CAYVIE010000027.1:0-24533 GCA_964451355.1 uncultured Desulfobacteraceae bacterium | reverse complement strand
TAATAGAGTTCAGGGTCACGGCAAACGGTTTTTTGAAAAATATGGTGAGAAACATGGCGGGAATACTTGCCGAGACAGGTTTAAACAAAATCGGCAAACAAGACGTAATACGGATTATTGAATCCAAAGACAGAAGGAATGCTCCTGCGACAGCGCCTCCCCAGGGACTATTCCTGGTTTCCGTGGACTACGGGGACAGCCATAGCTAAAAAACGAATCAATCAACCTCCGCTTTTTCCTGTGTGCGCATTTGTTCCTCCTCGCCGGCTCTGAGCTGTTCGATCTGGGTATTGTAGAAAGCAATAAGATCACGGCGGTTTAACATTCCAAGAAGTATCCCGGAATCTTCCTCGGCTACTACCGGCAGGCTGTCGATATTCTTTTCCGTGAACTTTCGCAAAACAGTATTGAGATCTTCCTCCGCTGTCGTGGTAACCACGTCCTCCGTAGCTATATCCTTCATGACCACGAGGTGTTCAATCTCCGGTGAAAAAAGCACGCCTCGCACATCCGTGCTGGAGAATATACCCACCATGCGACCGTTTTCATCGGTCACAGGAAAGTAGTGCTGTTTCGTCTCAGCGAAAAACCGCTTGAAATCCGCAAAAGACATATCCTGGGGCACAGTTTCCACGGGCTGCACGAGATCCATCAGGTCTTTCACCTTCATGAGCTGGAGGATATCAACAAGGAACTCCCCCGCATGGGCCGGTGATGATGCACGGTTCTTGACCTGTTTTATATAAATAGTCCATCGTCTCGATGCCAGGTAGCAGATGGAACATACAAAAAGACCCGGCAAAAGGAGTTCGTAGGAATTGGTCATTTCGCTTACAAATATTATCGTGGAGATGGGGGCATTAGACACGCCTGTAAAAAAACCAGCCATGCCCACCACGACAAACGCCCCTGGATGCGTCACTATTCCAGGCATGAAGCTATGAAAAAGCTTGCCCATCACGCCCCCCATAGCGCCCCCGATCACCACAGAAGGACCGAACACTCCGCCGCTTCCTCCGGACCCTATGGTAAAGGACGTTGTGAATATCTTGCCTATGGCTATGGCAAGAAGCGCAGATATTGCGAGCTTATCGAATATAGCAAGCTGTGCGTATCCATAACCGAAGGCAAGCGTGGACGGAATGAAAAAACCGATGAGACCAGTGATAAGGCCACCGATGGCCGGTTTGACATGATTCGGTATCCTCAGGGAATGAAACAGACCGGTAATTCCATAAAATGATTTCACGTAAACAAAGCCCAGACCGGAAAGAACCAGCGCAAGCACTATGTAGGGACCCAGTTCCAGGGGATTTGAAAACTTGAATTCAGGCGAATCAAAAAGCGAGCCCCATCCGAAAAAAAGCGAAAAAACACAATAAGCAACTACAGAAGAGATACCGGCAGGTATTATAACCTCTGATTCGAAATCAGGGTCTTTATACATCACCTCAGACCCGAAAAGAGCTCCTGCCAATGGAGCCCTGAATATACTGCCGATGCCGGCGGATATGCCCGCGGCAAGCATAATGCGCCTTTCCCTGGCAGACAGATTGAGTTTTGTAGCGAGAAAAGACCCAAAACCTGCCCCTATTTGCGCTATGGGACCTTCACGGCCTCCCGACCCTCCTGTCGTCAGGGTTATAGCAGATGCAAGTGTTTTTATTATCGGCACCCGCGCCCTTATAAACCCGCCCTTCCTGTGATATGCGTCAATGGCAGCATCTGTACCATGCCCCTCAGCTTCCGGCGCAAAGGTATATACAAGCCATCCGCTTATCACACCCCCCAGGGCTGGCAATATAAGCAACAGATAAGGATTGAAAGGAGTCTCCCCCGGCGGAAAAAGGACATGCTCACCCGCTGCAAGCGGTGGCCTGTAACCCGCAAGATAATCCATAAAAAAATGAACGCCCAGCTCGCACAAGAACTGGAAAACAACCGAACCCATACCTGCAATCAGTCCTATCATGATAAAATAGAAGCTCCACTTGCCGGCACGGGCGAAATCGAAGGACTTGAAACTTTTACGGATAGAGTGCGGCCATTCCTTTAGTTTATGAGCATCAGACATGTATCCCAACCTTATCTCTGGAGGACTTCCATTTTACCGGGGATCCTGCAGGCGGCACCGCCCAAGGCGCATCCCTCCGGGCGCTGGAATTAAGACCCGAAATTAAGACCAGGAATTAAGACCAGGATAAACAGGCTTTCTTGTAGCAAAACTTACAATACCGGTCACAAAAAAGTGAACACCTGGTATTATTACGCCCTGAGATCCTGGATACCTTTTTTTATGGTAGCAAAAAGAGCCTCTATATCACCAGCATCCGTGCATGAAAAAGCCACCCTCAAATTCACGGCGCCCATGGAAATAAGACCCAGGCCGTATTTTTCAAGCAAATGCACGCGCAGCTTCTCGGCATCAACGCCCTTGATCCGTATGCACATGAAATAGCCTGAGTTGAAGGGGTAAACATCCCAGAAATCAACATATTCCGGGGATCGAGCCACTTCTCCGACCTTCTTTGCCCTTTGCCTCAGGATTTCATATTTTTCCTGCTTCTCCTGCTTGTATGTGGCTGAACCAAGGGCCGAAAGGAGAATACGCTGCCCCAGGTGGCTGCAATTGGATATGGTTCCACGGATACACCCTGCGGTTTTCCTTTCAAGGGCATCATAGAAGCCGGCGGGATCACCCTCGACTACGGCCCCGTATGTCACGAACCCTATCCTCAACCCCCAGACATAATCTTCTTTTGTAGCGCCGTCTAGCTTCACGGCCAAAAGCCGCGGATGCAAACCGCACAGTCTTGCAAAGATCGATTCAGAAAGGACCCCATCTTCGTAAACAAGCCCGAAATAAGCATCATCACAAACGCATACCAGGTTCGCACCGGACTCGGCTATAGCGGTCAGACCCTGAACTATCTTTTCCGCCTCTTGCTCGGTAATCGTATAACCTGTAGGATTATGTGGAAAATTCAACAAAACAAGAGCTTTTCCGGTCTGTGTAACGCTTTGCTCAACGCATTCAAGCAGACCTTCCACATTATAGCCCTGGCCGGAAAACAGGGGAAATGTCTTTATTATTCCGCCCTTGCGCACGGAAAATATCATGCTGTAATTTCCCCAGAACATATCAGGGCATATGATCACGTCTCCGGGATTGATAAACATGTCCGCTATGGTTGCAATGCCGTGGGTGATACCCGAACTTACCACGGGGAGGCTTATATCCTTTCCGGCAAGGCTTGGATTTTTCTCATATAACTGATCTTTCCATGCGGAACGCAGCTGTGGGATACCAAATGAAGGCGCATAGGTAAGTGTTTCTGCGGGGGAAAAACCACCCAGGGCTGCCCTGATAGAGGGAAGCGCCATTATACCGTCTTTCTCGGTTGCAATGCCAATGGTGGCGTTCAAAAAATACGCCTTTTGCTTTGCTTCAGCACTCTGGGAAAGTATCCCTTTTGGGAAGAAAAGTTCTCTTCCCACGGCTGAAAGCATGTCTCCAACAAGACCGTTGCCCGACGAAATTCGTTGATTCAGCTCTGCTGCTATGGGATTCATCCTTGCTACTTCTCCGTAACTATATAAATTGTTATAGTTTATGGCGTACAGCCGCAACCGGCGCAAAAAAACAACCAGCCGAACATATAAACCCAAAAAGCCGAATGTCTTTGGACGTTATTCACTGAAACAAGCAGCAAAAGTCAAGCGATATATCCAAAAAAATACCCGGCATACCCGGACATGCAAGGAAAAGGTCACTAAGAACCGGCATGGGTCAGCCATGTCTCTTTATGCCGGCACCCTGGCACCCGGCCATTTTCATTGCTTTAAGGAGAATGACGGGATAATTTCCGGAGCATGGGCACAAATATTGACCGGGACGGCATTCGGCACGGACAAGGCTTCCCGTCCCTATCATGGCTTTTATAATACCAACCCGGATCATGCGGGCAGGCGATGGCTGGATATGCTACAGCGACATCCCCGGTCATGAAAAGAACAAAATGACGAAAGGAAAGACAATGCAGAACCCCAGGCTCCTTTGCCTGACAGACAGAAGCGATCTGCCTGAGACAGAGCTTTTCTGCGGCCTGAAACATGAGGGAGTGGATATAGAGGTCGCATGTAACCCAACAGGCAAACATATCCACCGCTTACACGAAGCCGGTATAAAGACATTCGATCTGCAGCTTAAATCCAGGTTATCTCCAAAAGGTATTAAGTTGATAAAAAAGATCCTATCCACAAAAAATTACGATATCCTCTATTGTTTCAACAACCACGCAACCGCAAACACCCTGCTTGCGACAAGCAAAAAAGATAACTACAAAATAATAACCTACAGGGGAATAGTCGGCAACCTCAGCTTCTATTCTCCGGCGTCATGGCTGACGCACCTGAATCCAAGGGTCGACCGTATCGTATGTGTGGCAGAGGCTGTAAGAAAATACATACTCTCGTTGCGTTTTTTCAATAAATCCCTCCACCCCGGCCGTGTTGTCACAATCTACAAGGGGCATAGAATTGAATGGTATCAACAACCTCCATGCGACATTCACAAGGAATTCTCCATTCCAGAAAATGCCTTTACCGTTGGATTCGCGGGTAGAAACAGGCCGCGCAAGGGAATCGATGACATTATAGAAGCTGCTTCCCTCCTGCCTGGCGAGCCGAAAATCTGTTTCATACTCATGGGGAATATGGACAAGGACAAAAGGCTCATAAACAAAATGAAAAAGTTTAATAACAAAAACCGTATAATTCTTGCGGGATACAGGAATGATGCCCCTGCGGTTTCGGCCGCCTGCGACGCTTTCATACTTCCCTCAAGGGAAAGGGAGGGACTTGCAAGAGCCGTGATCGAGGCCATGGCATGTGGCACCCCTCCAATCGTCACAAGCATCGGCGGACTTCCCGAACTCGTATCCCACATGAAATCCGGCATCGTTATCCCACCCTGCAGTCCGGATGCCATAGCAAGCGCAGTCCTGAAGCTTGCAAAAGATCCGGCCCTTACAAAAAGGCTTGGAGAAAACGCGAAAAAAAGGATCAAGACTGATTTCAATATAGAGTCGACAATACGCAACACCATTGAATTGCTCGAGAGCCTGAATGAACCGGCCCAAACAGTACCCAGATGGATTTGCTGTTAACAGGTTTTTAATATTTTTTCGTGAAAATACCTCCGGAGTGGGGTTTAGAAACAGCCTTGTTTTCATCCCCCGGGGGGGGGGCTGCCGCTAATCATGAAAGTTTACAACCGCCATTCTTTTCAGGGCAGCAGCCATGAAGCAAGGCCGGCACTGCATCACCGGGTCAAATAATCTGAAAGGCCAATTCCAGCACAACAGGTAAAGGAGCCTTCAAAGAGGCCGGCGGGGCCGGCAAAGGCGATGATATGGCGATGCTTTTTTTTGCCGCCCTGTTGAGATCATCAAACCGGCAGCCCTTGATAATCCTGATATCTTTTACCTCTCCATCCGGCATGATTGTAAATGAAAGCTTTACCCTGCCCTGCCTGCCGAAACGCCTTGCATTGAAGGGATAAATCTTATGGCGCTCGATGATATTTTTTACAATAACAAGGTAAGCACGGGTTTTCCCCCTCCCGGAAGAAGAAGCCCCGGGAAGTACGGCTGAAGAAGATGCAGCAGGCGTAAAAGGAACAGCCTTTGCGGAAACAGCCCGGCCTGAAGAGGGCTGGGGTTCACCAGAAGATACCTGCCGGGCCGGTTCGAGCGACTTTGACGTATCGCATGCAGCCAGCCCTTTGATCTTTGCTCCATTCTTCACAAGCCGCGGTGAAGATTTCTTTTTTACATTTTCAGCAAAATACATTTCCAGGCCCGATTTCCTTTTCTGAACCCGCGGGCACTTGACCAGGGATCCCACGCGTTTGCTTTTTACGCTGTACCTTTTCAGCAGCCTGCCGGACCGGGAGGGATTGCGCATACTTTTTCCTGTTCTTTTATCCTTATTAATCTGCTCTTCAACATTGTTCTTTGTCTTTCTCACTTGATCCCTTGAAGTCTCTGCGGAAAACAGCCTTTCATGGCCTGCAGTCAAAAGGCATACAAAGCCTTCCTGATTCTTTTCACCCCTTCCGGGAGTCTCCCATGTAAATGGAAAAGATAAGAAGATCGAGTGGAAAAATGCAGACAGAATAATAAAGGGAAAAAGACGCCGGGTTCCGTGATTCTTCATCTCAACCTGCTAGTTCTTAAATCTTGTTGCAACGCTGACCTTGCTAAGCCCTGCTCCCCTTGCAGCGTCAAGGACAAAAACCACCAGCTCGAAAGGGGCCTGGCGCTGCGCCCTGATCTCAAGACCTTTCCTGAAGATCTCGGGATAAAGCTCCTTTAGCCGGTCAAACAATAAATCCTTAGGGACCTTTTTGCCGTCCAAAAAGAAGAAACCTTCCCTGGTGACTGTAATAACAGCTATCTCCTCCTTTCCGGCCCTGCCGTGACTGCTTTCAGGAATATCCACCATGAAATGCTGCTCACTGATAAAGTTACTTGCAAGCAGGAAATATATGAGAAGCATAAAGACTATATCTATAAGAGGCGTAACGGGAATGGAGGGCTGGGAATATCCAGGCAAATTCCTTCGTCTTTTCATGACACCGCCCTGTCCGCTTTTGCGCCATTCGCACAGGTATCCACAAAAAACTGAAACGCGATCCTTTGAAGCTCCTCTTCAAACTTTTTTATATTGTATGCAAGATACTTGTGCCCCAGCACCAGAATTATTCCCACACACAGGCCAATGGCCGTGGTGAGCATCGCTTCCCAGATGCCTCCCGCAAGCATGGCGGCGTTAACCTTGCCACCGGAGCCCTCTATGACCATGAAAGCTTTTATCAACCCTGTAACCGTCCCAAGAAGACCGAGAAGCGGACTTATACTTGAGAGCAAGGCCAGGGTGTCAAGATATCTCGAAGCAGATGCAACCTGCTGGTCAATATGATAGTCGAATACCGCCTCAACCAAATGACGGTTCCCGCGGTCAACCTTTGATAGATCGCCAAGCATCCCGCCCAAGGGCCCTTTCTCTTTCTTGCCCGTCATATTTGCAAGCTCACGTAAGTCGAAAAGAGAATCCCCTTGCCCTATCTTCTCCATGATCCACTGATCTTTTTTCTTCACGCCGTGCATGTAAGAAATACGCTCCAGAAGGATTGCAAGCCCTGCCACAGAACAGAACAGGATAGGCCAGACAAGGGGACCACCTTTGAGCAGGAATTGAAAAAAGCCCTGCGCACTCATATTTTATACCTTTTTTCAACAGTTCCCGGGATTACATCCATAGCGTCTGCCAGGTGCTCATAAAAAATCCTCCTTATTCCTTTTATTTCCAATAACCCCTTTTCAAAAACCCTGGCAGTTATCCCGGCATCATGAAAAATACTTGTCCATGAATCCTTCTGGTCTCCTTTTATGTCTTCACGTACATGCAACCCGGAGACAAGCATGAAGGGTATGAAAAGAGCCCGCGAAAAGCCCGCTTTTATTATCTCTGAAAGCACATCCTCCGGGCCGGGAACCCCATCCACAACTCCCACAAAAGCATTTTTAAAACCCATCTTAACCAGTAGATGCTCAAGCGCGGGATATGTGCTCCAGGAGGCATGGTCGGTCCCATGCCCTATGAAGACCACGGCCTCACGATCCTGCGCCATTCCCTTGAACCTGTTGATAAGAATCCTTGCAACCTCTTCATAGTCCCTTTTCGACCACAAAAGGGGAAGGCCGATACTTGTCCGTATGGGACCATTCTTTACCTCGTCGACAAGCCGGTAAAACTCATGGCCACAAAGAAGATGAACCGACTGGACCACGGCCCAGTGTCCGTTACCCTGCTCTGCGATGTTATTAACGGCCTCCCTGGGAGACAAAAGGTTTGCTGGCTGGCTGTTGCGTATTATCCTGGAAGAAAAAACAAGGGATACGCTTGAGCCTGGAAAACGCGACCTGGCCTCTTCCAGCATTATTGAATAGGTATCAATAGCCCTTGTACTGCCGAAGGCTGCAAGCAGGATCGATATGCCTCTGCTCATGACTTCCTCCTCCAAACCCCGAATCCAAAGATGCAGATCAAGCCGATCACGAACAAAAGCGCCTTCCACTCAAGCCCCGAAGTGGAAATAGCATCTGTTTCAGCTTTTTTGTCTTCTATCTCTTTCATGACATAACCGGATACCCGCCTGCCCGCAGTGCTTTTTTTCTCCATCTTTGCCTTATCGGCCGGAGCTTCACTTGACGAAAGCCTCTTTTGAAGCTCCCTCCGTTTGCTTTGGGCACCTGCAAGATCCTGCCTTGTGGCTGCTTTCAAAACCAGCTTGAACTTTTCCACAATCCGCGGGGAAAGACCGCCCGGAACCGAAACGATTGAAACCACCATCTGGTTGAGAAACGGATTGTTACAGGTATGATCGCAGCAGGCCACGCCCTTTTCCACAACACTCATGACATATTCGGCTGCAAGTTTTGCCGTGACCTCTTTTTCTGCCTTCCAATAGCCCTTCCTTACGGCTTCGAGCATCCTTGCCGTCATGGACTGGTATGCCCATGGATTGGCCCGGTCGAAAAACTCCTTCAGGGAAAGACCGTACTTGTCTTTTACATAAACCTCGTAGGTCTGCTTCCACTTGGCCGCATCTATCTTTCCCGGAGTGGTGACCTGCCAGCCCCACATATAGTCGACAAAATTCGAGATTTCCCTGGCGCCCGCATAACCTTCCTCTTGCATTGCCATTATCCACTTCGGGTTCAGGTATCTGGTCCTGAGCTCCCTGCCTATGGTCCTGGCCAGATCCTCAACCTCCACCTTGCCGGCCTTGGCCTGGAGAGTCACAAGGGTCTCCGGGTTCTTGCCCGATTCCCTTGAAACAGCAAGGGAAATTCCGCCCAGATACTGGAAAAAATCGTCATTATCCATGGTGGCGTAAAGGTTTGATGAACGGGAATGAATTACCGCCTCGACATCCTTTAACTGCTCTTTTAACAAACCTTTTGCAGCTTCTCCCCAAAGCCCCTTGCCATAGGCAAAGCCCACGCGGTTTTCATAAACATCGACTATCTCTGAATCATTCTCCCAGACTCCCGAGATACCTGTCATCTCGGCAACCCCTGTGCCATAAGAACCCGGCTCTTCGGAGAAAATTCTTATCTTTGCAAGCTTCCCGGCCTTTTTGGGATCCATGCCGCGGGCAACCAGTCTCTTTTCAAAATCCTGCGCATTCCTGCTCAAAAAATTCTCCACGTCCCGCTGCAGCATGGCAGTCTGAATGGCATGATCTATGAACTTCAGCCTGTCTGGAAAAAGATCACGGTAGAGCCCCGAGGCATTAACCATCACGTCTATCCTGGGTCTCCCAAGCTCACTCCCCGGAATTACCTCCACACCGCGCACCCGTCCCGAGGGCGTCCAGACCGGTCTCATCCCTATGAGCCAAAGGATGGAGCTTTCGTTTACCCCCTCGTTCCTCTGGGTTTCTGTCGCCCAAAGAACAATGGCCACCTTCCCGGGCAGGGAATTCTTTTTCTCTATATGGTTCCTGATTATGGCATCAGCCGCCTTCTTACCCAGTTCCCAGGCCTGCCTGGTTGGAATACGATCAGGGTTCAGGCCGTACAAATTCCGGCCAGTCGGAACAGATGACGGATTCCTTACAGGGTCATTCCCTTCTCCAGGCAATACGTACCGGCCCGAAAGCCCTTTTATGAGAGAGGCAATCTCAAGGGAGGCTGAAGCCGCTATTTTCTTTTCGATCTTTTTTCTTTCCTCGTCTGAAAAGCCGTTTTCCTGCTGAATGATACGGGCGAAGGAGATAATGCCTTGTGCCGGCGGCTTTCTGCCAAAGGAATGAAGGCCAAAAGGCATGATTTCCACTTTGATCTCCTCGAGATAATCAAGAAGCCGCTCCAGGTCGGCAAGGCCAAGAGTTTTTCCGGCATCAAGCCCAATGTCTTCAAGAATTCCGGTATCCTTGCATATCCGGGTGATGTCAGAGAGGGTCTTGCCAAGAGTCGATCCGCCTTTTGCATCAAGAACCCTTGCCTTGCTTATTAAATCTGAAAGCTTTGCATATTCCTTGTACAGCCCCGAACGTTTCATCATCGGGGTGAGATGGCTTATCATCACTCCGCGCCCTCGCCGTTTTGCCTGGACCGCCTCCCCAACGTCATCGACTATGTATGGATATATGCTTGGTATAGGGTTTATGAGCACTTCCGGCGAACATTCAGGACAAAGCCCTGCCTGTTTTCCAGGTGTCCATTCGTAGGTCGCATGGGTTCCAAGATGCACAATGGCGTGAGCATCAAATTCGTGCTGAAGCCACAGGTAAACCGCAAGATACTGGTGATGAGGATAGAGCGTAGGACTGTGGTAAAGCTTCACAGGATCGTCACCCCATCCCCTGGAAGGCTCGGGTAAAAGAAGTATATTTCCGCAACGAATCGCCGGAATAATGAAATTATCCCCCTTTCTCATGACAAGGGAATCCCCGGGCTTTCCCCACTGTGCCTCTACCTTTTTTTTGAATCGATCCGGAAGTTTCTCATACCACAACAGATACTTGGATACAGGCAAGGTTATGATCCTGCCCGATGCGAGCATCCTGTCAAGTTCGCCGGGCGCCCACGAACCGATGTTTCTTGCCTGTGAAAGTATCAGCTCCTTTATGGCTTCCCGGCCCGGGAGCCTGCCCGTCTGGTACCCTTCTGCGTTAAGAGCCGCCATGATCCCTTCAAGGCTGGAAAAGACATTCAGGTAACTTGCCCCGATATTCTGTTTTCCCGGGTGATGATTATAAAACATCACGGCTATCCTTTTTTGGCTGTTTGGGGTGTGTCTCAGGCGCAAAAGCATTCTTATCCGTTTTATGAGTACCTCCAGATTCTCCCGGCAAACCTCGGTGATAAAACCGGTCTTTCCGGTTCCAGGATCTTTCAGCTCCTTTTTCCCGCAAACAACGGTGGGTTCAATCACACCTGAGATCTCAGGTGTCGCCATTGACCAGGATACCTCCACCGGGCTTATCCCTATCCGGCTTTCCCTCCAGCCTGAAAGGGTTGGCTTGTAGAGGTTGATCATGTTTAAAATCGGGACATCGAGCTGTTTTATGGTATCTTCAAGCTCCTTGCTGATACCCGAATAGAATTTCAGGTTGAACGCCAGAAGAATCTCCACCCTTGCCTTCCCATCCTTGTCGAGCATGAATCTTTTGAGCACGGCAAGGTCCGGGCCGAACGCCGGAATCACATTGAATCCGGCATGCTCAAGGGCAAGGATGATCTCTTTGATGGCGTTTTTGTGGCCTGCAATAAGGCTGGACGAAAAGAAGCAAAGCCCGACCCAGGGCCGGTCTCCTGAAAACCAGGGCTGTTTGGCAAGCCATTTCATATAATGGCGCGCGTCATTAAATACCTTGTCCGCCCCTGGATGGAATATTCCGATCTTTGCGACTGGATGCGGGGGATCCCACGTGACCGAGGAATCAAAATGCCTTGAAATGACAAACCGTATCATATTCCTGACATTCCTGGAGGAAAGACTGTCAAAATAGGCGCTGACAGCCTCATCAAATACAAAACCAGCTTTTTTGAGCCTTGCATCGTCTGTGGAACTTCTCAGGGCATAGACTCTCTTTTGATGAACAGGAATCTTTTCCATTATGAAATCTTCTATCTCACGACCCATGACATCAGCAATTATGACGTCCGAAGCCAGGAGCCTCTTTGTGACCTCCTCCTTGTTTCCCGAAATATCGGATATGGTAAAATAATCCACAGTTACGCCCGGAGGAATTTCGAGATTCTCAACCGCTTCCCGGACAAGGAGCGCGTCGGAATCGATAACAAGAAGTGTTATCAGCCCCGTCCTTTTCGCAATGGAAAAGGACGGGAGCAAGCAGGCGGCCATGACCGCAATGATACAACCAGCAACCACCATCCTTGACTTCATATGACTGTGTGAATTCATTTTCATGGCTTTCCCACATTTGCCGCCGGGTTTGCAGATCTCCCGCTGCACTGCGCAGCGGTCAACAAAGCCTTGAAGGCCGCTTCAAGACACCTGGGCATCCCTGAAAGTTCCAAGCACGAAAAATCGTTTTCAACCTCTGTCTTACCGCACCGCCTGAAAAGCCAGTCACGTGACAGCCTTTTTGCCTCGCCAAGGAGTTCAGGACTCCCGCCTGATGCCGCATCCTCATCGCTTATGGCCATGACCCCCCTTAAAAAGGCCTGGTTTTCGGGATCGAGCAGGAGGGACTGAAGGCTGCAAAATATCGTATATTTGTCTCTTTCAGGCATACACCCGGCTACAAGGTCGAAAAGCCTTATGCGCCTTTCCTTAAGTCTCTGGAATATAGAGCGGCCTTCCCATATCCTGTTTTGTCTCTTTATAGCCTCCTTTACCGCGTCATAAACCGCTTTTGCCATGAGCTCTCCGGCCTTGCTGTGCCCTCCTGTGGAGTCTATCCGGGGCCCTTTGCCGGAAACCACCAATACGTTGTCCGTACCCGTGCCCGTTGCAGCGAATCTTTGAGGCTGATAACTCGATCTTATATCAAGGTCTTGCAGGGCCGCGGTTTTCGCCTCGGTAGCGGTTATAATGGCCCTTGCCCTGGCCTCTTTTGTCAAATGGCAGTTTGTAAGAATAATTATGTTTATGGTCCCCGGGTCCAGATCAGAAGGATAATATACGCCTTTGTCCATGGACTGCCGCTGGGCATTCGACATGACCCCTGCTGTCACAAGGGCATAGACTGTAATCGCCTTGAATGATTTTCTGGATACGGCAAGGTTATCCATATCTGCACCGGTATAGAGAAAAGAGGATCTCTTCGGGTCCAGGGCAAGGCTTGAAAAGACATCCTTTTTCAGCCCGGCAAGTCCGGCCTTGTGGAAAATGCCCCAAAGCGGAGGCGGCATATAATGGTTACCAACAATCTCTATCCCGGATCTCTCCCCCTCAAGGGTGGATGTAACATCCTGAGGATTCTCAAATCGAACAACAAGGCTCTTGTTCACAAAATCCTTGATCCTGTTTCTTGCGATCCAAGCCCCCTTTACATAATCAAGATCTATTCCGACCGGCCTTCTGGAGATTATCCCCTGGGCCGAGACAAAATGGTCAGGATCCATGAACTCCTGGGGGTATATTGTGGCGGCAAGCCACTTTACGAAATAGCCTATATGGGTGGATGCCCTGCACGTAAGATCACACGGGAAAAAATAAACCCTTCTGTTTTTTATGGCGTCGACATCTTTCCAGCCGTCAGATTCAAGCATCTCAAGGAGCCTTCTGTCGCCACCGCATCCATAGATAACCTGGGGATTGAAACTTTTCCATTCATCAAGGGAAACGGAAACGATTTCCCCGTTTTCCCCGAATCCAGGAGGAATCCCTCCTGCCGCCCTTATAACCTCTTGTTGAAAACTTGAAGCAGAAGGCGTCATGAGTTCACTTCTCCCCATTATCCTCATGACCCTCTTCCGCTTCCCTGGAGATATGAATGCGAGTTTTTTCGATATGAGCTCAAGGTCTGCTTGTTGTTCTTTTACCATCGCCTCTGCCTCATTGCTCCTGCCCAGAAGCTTTCCTATCTCTGTAATGGCTTGAAAGGCATCCTTGATACTTTTCGGTTCAAGATGCAAAAAGGCCGGGGCATTATCCTTCCAGTCCATGGATTCAAGCATCTTTTTCTGAGACCTTGCATATATCACCAGATCAGGCTCAACAGACCTTATCCTCGAAGGGTTTGGCGCGAAGAATCCACCTACAATCACCACTTCATCCGACCTTTCGGGAAGAAGGGTATGATACGTGATGCCAGCAAGCCTGCGAGCCTCGCCCAGTTCCACGATCATCTCGGTTATACCGGGCACCAGGCTCACAATACGGCAAGGCGTATGCTCGAAATATATAACGTGTCCGGATGAATCCCTTATGGACACCCCCTGTGCAAAAGATCGCCTGCTGCTCAAAGAGCAGCTTCCAAATGCAAACAACAACATGGTAAGCACGATAAATTTCTTGCATATATGGCGTTTTTTCATCCTATTTCCTTCCTTCTTCATCCGGCACGTAGACCATGGTTCCATCACTAAGCCTGTAGGCTGTTCCAAGCCTTGTACCAAGTCCGTCTCCCTTTTTCCTGGTAACCTTGACAGCCTGTATCTTTCTGCCCTTTTTCGAGATGATCTCAAGCTTGCCTTCCGGCGCCTGCTTTGTGATGGTGACCTTAGCTTGGGGATCAAGAAGATCATTCAGGCGGAACGCGGTCAAAAGCATCAGGATGAGCCCTATCATGAAGACCAGGCCCAGGTCGAAGAGGTTTGCAACACCGCTTAATGGATCGTTGTCCCCGAGATCCCCTTCCACTCCTTGTGTAAACCTTCCAACAAACCTTGCTCTCACGCCAGTTCCTCCGCTTTTCCTTCATCCGCTTCGTCCCCTGCCACAAGGTATTCGGCCATTGTCTCCATCATGGAGATATCCTGGTTTATCCACCTCTGCCTTATGATGAAAAAGAGATAGGCGAGCATCCCCTCGAAAAGCCCCACAACCGTGGTTGTAAATGCCACAACAAGGTTCGAGGAAAGCCTTGTTACATCTCCCTGTCCCAGGGCGGAAAGCCCTATGCCCATTGGTATGAGGGTGCCGATAAGTCCGAGGCCCGGCCCCACCCTGATTATGACCTTGAGCCAGGAAACGCTTGCACCGGCCGACTGGACAGCTTCCTGGAGGAAAGAAACTGCCACAAGCTCTCTATGCCTGGCTTCACCTGCCTCTGACAGGGCCTTTTCAAGCCTTTTGCCAAAATTTTTTACCACCGGAGAAACCGCCCTGGGTATGCCTCCTTCCCGCAGTTGTCTCAAAAGCATGGAGGGAGAAACGCGGCCTGATCTTTTTCTCTGGAGCCATTCATAAAAGAGATCTCCGGCCTGCATGACCATCCAGCAAAAAAGGAATGACAGGAAAAACAGAACAGGATAGAAAAGGGATGAAGAGATAAGATAGATAAAAGCTTTCAATATGGATAGAATTTCCATATGGCTATCCTTTGTTGATGACTTCATTCAGGCTCTTTCTGCGCATAAAAACCCCAAGGCCAAAAGGAGGAACAAGAATAAAGAGTAAAAGATAGTTCACCCCCCACCGGCCGGTTTCAGACAACCTTGCCTCTTTTATGGCCATCTCGTAAACCTTTTGGGCCTCCTCAAAGTGCGGTGCAAAAAAGAGATTCGCCAGAAAATAGGAGGCAAGAATCACCATTATCCAACCAAGGAGCTGCTCTGGCACAAAAAAAGCCTTTTTAAATAAAAAGGCGCTCAAAAAAGCAAACGCGACAACAAGAAAGGCAAAGAAAAAATACGGCCCCCATAGTGCCCATAAAACATCATCGGGCAAGAGCGCTGAAAACAGATACTCGTCCAGGACTACAACAGTCACGCATACAGGACAGGGCATGGATAGCAATATCCATGCCCTGCTTCCAACTCCGCCACGATCCCTTGAAAGCAGGCAGATCCCCCAAAGCATGAGTCCCGCCCACATAAAAAGGTGTATGAAAATCCCTTCCCGGCCGAGCAACTCAATGAGCTTCCCTCCTGAAATGGGACACACACCTTTTGCCATCTCATGGCCGCCCCAAAAAACCAGGGCAAAAAAGGCAAGGTAGACAAAAATGGCAATAATGCCGGCTTTCGGATATTGCCCGCGCTTTCCCTGTGCAAAGGCATACCCAAACCCTGCTCCTGCCTTCAGGGCAAAAGCACCGAGGGTTACTATAAGCCCTGCTGCAAGTCCTTTTGCTTCAAGCATCATCGTAACGTGTTATTAAAACTCGAACCTGTATTCAAAGAGCCAGGCGCGCCCTTCAAGGGGATACTCGGGCTTTTCATAATAGAATTCATCGAAGACATTCGTGAGCTTGAACCTAAGCCTGTGATGTTGCCCTATGGTCAGGCCCAAAGAGGCATCCACTACTGTAAATGATGGATACTCGATTATGGGATAACCAGGGCTGTACCAGTCATAATCTTTCCTCTTTCCCATATATCTTGCAACTACACTGGCATCCATAAAGCCATCGTCATAGTTGACCCCATAGTTTATTTTCAGATGGGAGACATTATGGATATCCTGCCAGCCCTCATCCGGGATCTTTTCCCTTGAATAAAAAAGCTTTGTCCCATTCACGAAAAACTCTATACTCCTTTCCAGGCTAAAGACATGCCCTGCATCCCAGGAAAAGTCGAACTCTATACCGCTCATCTCCGCATCGGAGGTGTTTTCATAAGTGGTGGTGTTGCCGACGGTTACACGGGTTATCTTGTCATCAACCTTTGTAATGAAATAGGTAAGATCCGCCAAAAGTCCGAAATCCCTTTGGCCGAGAGAGATCCCCCCATCCCATGTCCAGCTTGTCTCGGGGTCAAGCTCAGGATTACCCTGTGTAATCATGGTGGTCCCCCCTATGATCCTTTCGGAATAGCCGGCCATCTGGTCTGCTGTCGGGGGTACAAAGGCCTTTCCGATTGTGCTGTGAAAGCTCACGTATTCATTGCAGTTGTACCTTATGCCCGCCCTTGGGCTCACCGTGTCAAAAGACTCGCTTCCAGGCGTGAAGTCGGTTTTGTATGGGGTTTGCTTTGTGGTCAGGACGAAATAATCATACCTGAAACCGGCTGTTACAATAAGGCGCTCATCAAGGAACCGCCCCATTGCTTCAGTAAAAAAGGCCCTGTTCTCGCGCTCATTGTCCGGCCTCCAGGGCGCCTTTCTGTCACCATCCGATGTGTAGCTTTTGCTGCTCTGATAAATTTTCTGATAATCAATACCAGTCGTTATGCTGTGAGAATCAAAAAGCTCATATACATTCTGCAGCTGAAGTCCGCGCCACCTGGTCTCACCGTAATAGGAATGATAAGGATCGCTGGGGACATAACCGCCTTGAGCCGAATCATAAACATACTTTTTGTAATAATCACTGCTCTCCTTGGAGGAATAAATGACCAGAAGTGTCTTATTGCTTCCCCACGTACCATCGATGCGGAAATCCCCCCCGTATCTTTCGAGGTCTTTCTGGCTCTGCTGCCGGTCAAAGTAGTAGAGCGCACCTGGTGTCTCAATATCGTTTCCGTAATACCATTCGCCCTTAAAATCGGCCCGCCAGTTTTCAAGAAACCTGCCACCCAGCCTCAAGGAGCCTGAATCGATGTTGTATGTGGTTCCAGGGCGAGTCCCATGGCCGTCACCAAGCTTCATGTCCGTGTTCCTGTTACGGGACAAGAAACTGAGGTCGAAATCGAGAAAAGGAAGCAGCATTCCACCCAGGCTTGCTCCGGCATTCCAGGTATTGAAACTTCCTGCCTGGCCGAATATATGGCCGGTCAATTTTCCTGTGGTCTTTTTCGTAATCACGTTAACCACTCCTCCCATTGCCTCTGCGCCATACAAGGAAGAGGCCGGACCCTTCATCACCTCTATCCTTTCGATATTTCCAAGCGTGATTGTGGAAAGATTTGTGGCTCCTGCAGGGCGCCCGTCTATAAGAAGGAGGGAATGCTTGGTAATGCCTGAAAACTCTGGCCTGAAGCCGCGAATACTTATACCGGAAAGCGCTCCGGGGTATTCAATCACATCCACAGAGGAATTCTTCTTCAGGACCTCTGTCAGATCGCGCTCAACACTTTGCTCGATCTCTTTTTTACCAATAACCTCAACAACACTTGGGACATCCTTTTCAGGCACAGGCGTCCTGGTGGCTGTGACCACGATGGTACCAAGTCCATAAGAAGTGTCGCTATCCTCTAATTCCTGTGCAGGCAAGACCGGGGATAATAAAAAAAGGCAGGAAAAAATCAAAATCAAATAAGAAAATTTTAAATACGTCATGAAATGCCCTCCTCTCTGGATTAGTAAAAGTGCGTGCAAAAAGCCTGAGAGGAGGCAAAAAGGCTATAAAATAAAAAAGCCCGGATCAGGGCCTGAGCCGGGCAATATCATACGCCCTTATCAGGGAACTTGATCCACGAAGTCCCTTTTCTCCCCTCAGGCCGGTCTCCCGGCTTGTAGATCATCCTACTTGCTGCGCCTTCCCACCTGCTCTTTGGCAGGCAGTGACATGTTGCAGCGTTCGTCCCTACTCACGGTTGCGGGCCAGCGCCGGACTTACACCGGACTTCCCGATTATCCCTGAAATACAGGGCACCTGAGGAACAAATTTTGAGCTCTCACATATAAAATTATTTCGAGCTTGTCAAGGGGTGTCAATCAATAATGCCCCGGCCCAAAATCACAGGCACAATCAAATATTCTCGGCTCCCGGGGATCTTTGAAGGAATCCTGACCCGGGATGAATCGGCCGTAATTCACCGAAAAAGGCTCGATGAGCACAACGCCCCCGATGAGAAAGCAGCAGGTTCACGGGATGAAGCATTGAAGCATAAAGATGAACAAGGAGCCCCGAACATTTAATATTAATAGCTAATGATTGATTATTTTCAATCCAGAGTGTAGATTAACTTATCTGTCAGACAAACAATCATTCTTCAGGCTCTCTTTACTAAACACTATGATATCAGACACTGCAGGTGCAAAATGTCAACATCGCTAAACTCCATAGTTAAACCCATGAAAAAGGTGAGCATTTCCATATCCATATGCGGGCATGACCGGAGCAATGAGCATATCTCCTGGAAGGGATCGGCCATAACAGGTGTTGGGCCCAATGGCTTGAGCCCCCTTGAAGCCAACCTCTGCGGGAAAAAAACAGGAGACGAAATCAAAAAAAGAATCAGGTCGAGCAGGCTGAACCGCTTCCTGGGAGGATTTCTCGGGTGTAGTGAAGCGCCCAACCTTGTCTTCAACTCAGAAGAGCTTGATGTAACCATCCGGATAGAATCAGTAAAAGACCCGGAACCAAGCGAGGTGGTCAAGGCCATGGCGGCTGTTGCAGCATGCGGCTGTGATTGCGGATGCGGTTGCTGCTGATAAACTCCCGGATACCGGCAACCTTATCACCGGCCTTGTGTTAATCGATAATACCTCATGCCGATTGGTTGCCTGACCGTGCATACCGTGCAACCGTATCTACAAAGGAATAATAATTATATGGTTTGCCAATAGCTGATACAAATCCGTATTTGCCCGGAGAGATAATAACGGGATCGGCAGGATAGCTGCTTGCCGCAACCAGAGGTATACCTGGATCAAGTTCGGTTATAATTTTTACAACATCCTTTGTAACCATATCCTCTTTTACCGTAAAATCGAGGATGACAAGATCATAGGGACGATTTTCCTTCAGAGCCTGCTCGACCTTGGAGATCGCGGACTTGCCCTGGTGAGCTGTATCAACATATGCTCCCACACGATCTCCCATCAATAAAACAAGATCTCTCACCAGCTGCTCCTCATCAACCACCAGGATTTTCTTCCCCCGGCAAAACCGCTCTGATTCAGTAAAGGAAATATCATGGCCGGACTCTTTCCTCTGCTCCTGCATGACCGATTCAGGAAGTTCGATTATCGCACACGTCCCTTGTCCAGGCTCACTTTCAAAAGAAAGCCTCCCTCCATTCCGGCAAATCACAGCATGGGCAAGAGCCAGGCCGAGCCCCATGCCCTTGCGGCTTCCTCTGGGCTGGGTGGAAAAGTACGGATCAAAAATTCTTGAAAAATGCTCTCTTGGTATGCCAGGACCTGTATCCTTAACAAAGATTCGAACATAGCGCCCCAAATACCCCAGGGCTCTACTGTTTGCCGCAAGTGGCCAGCAGGCACTTTCGTAAAAAACTGAAACCCTGCCAGAAGGGCCGGATACCCAAAAAGCATTATCGATAACCTGGTATAACGCCTCTGTCATGGCTGACTTATCAATACAAACCGAAAAATCACGTGTGAAGCGTGGGAAATAGGATCCAATTTCATGAGATGAGATTATCTCTTTTTCGATTACCCCATCATCTCCTTTTACGAAGATCTCCAGCTCGGCCAGTTTTTTGCTTTTATCCTTTAAACGGCACAGGACTTCCGCGAGTATTTCAGATACTGAGCATGGCGCCCTGCATGATGGAGCGCTGCCGGCAAAAAGTATAAACCGGCTTGTAAGGTCTGCCGCCTGTTTCACCGCCTCTTCGGCTTCTTCCAACTGGGCGTAAATCAGAGAAGGTTCTGATTCTTCTTTTGCAAGGGCTATCCTTCCAAGGATCACCATGAGCAGATTATTGAAATCATGGGCCACCCCTCCGGCCATGGTTGCAATGGCTTCAGCCTTACGCTGCTCGGCCAGAACCTGAGCGAACTCCATGTCGGTTATATCGAAAAGAATACCATCCACACGGCGAACATGGCCGTCATTTCCCTTGAGCGGGGATCCCTGCTCGCAAAAAGTCCTCAACACCCCATCTTTTCTGCGGAACCTGTACTCTACGCAGTATTTGCCGGTTTCAGCGGCAAGCCACAACGCCCTTCCCACAACAGGGCGGTCCGCCTCTATGATGCAGGAATCGAATCCAGGCTTATCCTTTGATAGAAGCTCATCCTCATGGTAACCGGTTATGGGGAAAAAACGGTCGCTTGCAGGTATGAAAAAAGGAGGAGCTCCCAGTTGTCTTCTGAAAAGAAGTCCTGGAAGGTTTGCCGCAATTTCTGCAACAAGACCATTTAACATGCCGCCCCCCACCAAAAGATCCGTACAGCAATTATTATTGACGGCTCCGTAAAAAGTCCGTCTGCTGCGTTGCGCTTCGCCGGAAAGCGGCTCAACGTACTTTGAAGTACGCCGCCTCGCCTTTTCCGGCTCGCAACGCCTTGCATCCTGAGTCTTTTACAAAGCCGTAGCAGGTATTTTCAACAGGATTGGATCATTTTTTCAGTATAATAATTACATTTTTTGCTTTTTACCGTGAAAACACATATTGAGTTGAACTATTGTTGATGGACTTTTTACGAGTACATCATTTATGATTGTTTGTAGAATTAGTCTCATATTGGTAAACAGAATTTACACATAAATTCAAGAATAATATTAAAATTTAATCCTTGAATACAAGTTTTCCCCCCATATAGCCTGCGACACCTGCTGCCAAAACAGAAATGATCACAATCAATAAAAAGGCATTTTGATAAGATCCCGGAATGGGTATACCAGAAGTCATCAATCCAAGCACTGAACCTGCCAGCACCGTGGCAAAACAAACAAAGGCTGCAACAAACTTTATGACAAATACGGGAGTCAGTTTACCGCCATATTTTATCCGCCACTCGTTTAAACCCGTAAATATGACAAACGGCATTGCAAACAAGACCGCCACAAGGTTTATATAGGCTGCAAAAGCCAGGTAGACCGATCCACTGATGAGCGATAATACGGCAAATACGAGTGAAAGGGGAATAACACCGTTGGGGATATGCACAGATATGGGGTGCAAATGATGTTTAACAAGCAAATTCCTGATACGCTCATGGAAGAAAAAAGAGCCTATTTTATGGAAGGAGGATTCACTTCGTATCTCATTTATTTCCATGGGGGGGTGTCCTTCCTGTTCCGCTCCATCCTCTTCCGGCCCAGCTTTGGATCCTGATTCATCCATCAAAATAAATTTTGTTTTATCAGCCCCGCAGACAGGGCATTTTTCCGGTGGTGAATCCCCCTTATGAATATATCCACAAACAGTACATCTCCATTTTTTCATATTTTCTCCTCCTGGTTCAAAAAATAATAGGGAAGCCCTGAGAAATATTATTCATACGGTATAGTAAATTTTCATGATTAGCAGCAATCACCCCCGGGCATGAAAAGAGGTCTGTCCCTCTCCCCGGTCCCGGAGGTGTTTTCACGGTAAAGTCCATCAACCGGCCGAGGGCGGTTTAGCCCCGGCCGGGGGTGAGGTGGAACCATTTGAATTTATTTCAAATAGCCGGAAAGGGGGAGCCCTCCCCCGTCTCGTAAAAAAGCGTTTTTCGCTTTTTTACGAGATCATCATTCGAGATCATCATTCATGACGAGTCACCCATAAATAGAATTTGACATATGAAAAATCCCTCTACAAGTAAAAAACCAAATACTCTTGACATCATTTTCCGTGGTGCTGCATAGTGTGCTTTTATTAACAACCGGCAACCATTTTCACCTGATATAAATGAAAATGGACTTGTAACCGGCCGGGGCTAAATCGCCTCCGGCCGGATGATGGACTTTTACAAGTCCATCATATGATATGATATAGTATGATATGTGATGTGGTGACGACATAAAAAGATTCCGGGTGCTGTCAAATCAGGCATGGTGTTTCTTGGGATTTCACAACAAAATTTAAGAGGGGATAATGCGAAGCGGATCATCAGAATTCGAAGCTTTTCTGCAAAAAGAAGAGGTATTGCACGTTATTTCTGATACCAGTGAAGCTGAAAAAAAACGCTTAAACTTTTCGCCGCCTGTCTGTCCAGTCTTTTCATCCGGTCCTACAATGCTCGAGCAGGAACCTTCATATGTATTCAATATCCACCCGGCCGCAGCTGAAAAACTCCCGGCTATTATTGACTATCCCGTCTCAAGGGTGGTGCCAGCCGTGGATAACGTTAAATCATATAAGAGAAAAAGAAGGATAGGCATAGTCTTTTCAGGGGGACCTGCTCCCGGGGGACACAACGTGATCGCCGGTCTGTATGACGCAATGAAATCGGCAAATCCTGAAAACGAACTCTATGGCTTTATTCTCGGGCCTGACGGTATTCTCGAAAACAATTATGTAAAAATCGATGGTGAAATGGTCGACTCCCACCGCAACCTTGGTGGTTTTTCCATGATAAAGACTGGAAGAACAAAAATCGATACAGAAGAAAAAATTGATCAATGCAGGCAGACCTGCCGGAAGCTCGGGCTGGATGCTTTAGTCATTGTGGGAGGCGACGATTCGAACACCAATGCGGCATTCCTTGCCCAGGCCCTCCATAATGACGGGATACAGGTCATAGGGGTCCCCAAAACCATAGACGGTGATATCCAGGTAAGGGATGCTAACGGCAAAGTCCTTTGCGCGATCTCTTTTGGTTTTCATACCGCGGCCAGGGCCTTTGCCCAGAATATAAGCAACCTGTGTAACGATGGTTCCTCCGACGTGAAGTACTGGCATGTTTGCAAGGTAATGGGAAGAGTTGCAAGCCACCTGGCCCTGGAGGTCGCCTTGCAGGTACATCCCAACATATGTCTTATTGGTGAAGAGATTGCCGAATATATAGATAATGAGAGGATACAAAAAGCCAGGCAAATGGGTACGATCGATTATACCGCATACGGAATGACCCTCAGGAACGTATCCAGGCTGATATGCGATGGAATTGTACGGAGGGCCGCATCAGGCAAAAATTACGGAATCATAGTCATTCCCGAGGGATTGCTCGAATTCATCAATGAAATCCAGGTATTTATTATTAAGCTCAACACCATCATTGCCGAATACAATACTACCCATGACACGGACTTTCATTCGGACTTCCCCACGCTCGACGACAAGCTGGATTATCTGAGACGCATGGCGAGGCTCTCAAGGGAAGAAAATACCTTTTCCCTCTGGAATACACGTGACGATGATCTTTTCAATGATATCCCCGCCTTCTTCCAGGAAGGGCTGCTCATGGAAAGAGACAGCCACGGGAATTTCCCGTTTTCCCAGGTCCAGACCGAAAAAGTTATAATGGGACTAGTAAAGGATTATCTCAAGATACTTGAGGAAAAGGGGCTTTACAAGATCGGAATAGAACGAGGCATGTATGAACAAACCATGAAAAAAGGAGGACTCGATCCGGATCAATTCGGCCTCGTGCTCTTTAAAAATTTCAATTCAAACGACAGATTCCTTATTGTCAGGGAATCGATAGTATCAAAAAAAACCCTGGCACAGGAACTTGAAAAAAAGGGTGTCATTGGCAAAGGCCAAAAAATTCCAGAACCAATAAAAAAGATTTACAAGGAGTCCGTACCGAAATTTAAAACCCAGTTCCACTTTTATGGCTATGACGGCAGAGGCAACGATCCAACCTGGTTTGACGCCACATACGGATACAACCTTGGCCAGACAGTATTCTCCCTTGTCGCAAACAATGCGACAGGCCTTATGGCGGCTATTCGGAACCTGGAAAAAGATTTTTCAGACTGGGAGCCGTTGGGTATCCCTATAGCCCCCCTGATGCATCTGGAGGAAAGGAAAGGCAGGCTTTCCCTGGTCATAGAGCGCAGTATAGTAGATATTGAATCACCTGCCTTCAAGACTTTCGCTGCAATGCGGGAGAAATGGCTTGCAGCACACCCTGGAAAAGACAGGTTCAGGCGTCCCGGACCTATCACGCTCAATGATCATGAAAATGAGACACGGCCAATTACCCTCCTGCTCAACAATCTTGGATCAGGGTTATAAGAAGTTGAGCCAGGCAAGCGGATAAATATGATGATCTCGTAAAAAAGCGAAAAACGCTTTTTTACGAGACGGGGGAGGGCT